>DAIOET010000278.1:2687-4011 GCA_036746135.1 Cupriavidus sp. | reverse complement strand
CGTGCCGGCCGCCATCGCCACACATAGTGGAATCAGCGTCCAGAGTGGCCACATGCCCAGCAGCTTTACGCTTTCCGCCAGCATCGCGCCCATCGGCGCCTGCCGCGCCTGCTCATGGCCGCCGTCACGCACATGGCGCCATACGCCATAGCACGCGCCAACCATGCACAACGCGGAAATGGCCAGCGCGGGACGCCAGCCGAAATGCTGCGAGAACCAGCCAAGCGGCGCCGTGGCGCAGAGCGCGCCAATCATGCCCATTGCGTTAGAACGACTCACCACGCGCATGTACTGCCGTTCTGAAAGCTGTTCGGACGCGTAGTGCAGCAGGCCCATGAAGACCGGCGCGCACGCCAGCCCCAGGCCCATCTGCGCCAGCATGGCCACCGCGCCGCTAGGCGCCAGCACAAAGCCGATGGCGGAGGCCGCACCGATGCCAAGCAGCCATGCGGTGGGGCGCCCCACGCCATAGCGGTCGAACGCAATACCAACGGGGATCTGCGCCACCGCGAACGACAGGAAAAAACACGAAGACAGTGCGCCGAATCCGGCCGGTGACAGGCCAAAGTCCAGCTGCAACTCCGGCGCGATAACCGCCAGGCAGCTGCGATAGAACTGACTCAGGATGAACGCGAACGTCAGCAGCGCAATGCCGCGCGCGGCCGAATTCTCGTCGATGGATGCGGGGGTGTGCGGACGCCGGTCTGTTGCCGGTTCTGTTGCCGGGGTATTCATTGATACGCGTCGTGGAGTGGCTCGCGGCCTGATTTTGGCGATTATTCTACGCGGCGAAACTCCCCGGATTTCACGCGACGACAATAAAAGCGGTCGATCACCGCGCAGCAGCGCACTCAGGTTCCGCCTGGCGAAACCCGCCGCGCCGCTACTTGTCCGGCGCCAGCGAGCGGCCCAGCTTGCATCCGCGATCCAGAAAATCGCTCGCATGGCCGTTGCTGCCTCTGACCTTGTCCACCGGCTCGTCGACCACGACAAACCCGGCCGTGCCGCTGGCGGGCTTCACATAGGCCATGAACACGCCACGGTCGGCGATATCACCGCCCACATCCTGCCGCACCAGGCCGAACGGGTTCACGGATAGCGAGGGCTGGTCCGCCGGAATCAGCATGGCCCGCACCGATTTGCCGTTGAAACTCAGATCACGCCATTGCGTGCCGATATCTCCGTTAGCCAGGAAATCGCGCGCGCGTTCGCTGATGCAATCCAGGTGGATGTGAAGCTGGTCCTGACTGCGCGATGCCCTGGCATTGATCGCCAGGCCGAGCAGCGTGTCCGGCAGCGCGTGCCCGACCGCCTTGCCCACGAC
>DAIOET010000278.1:0-2587 GCA_036746135.1 Cupriavidus sp. | reverse complement strand
CAGCCATCGTTTCATGACAGGCAGCCGGCGTACGGTTCAGCGCGCGGTGCGGCCGCCGTAGTAAGTGCCGTTGCGAGGATTCGAAACCATGTAATGGTGGTTGCGGGCCCAGCGTTGGGCAGCAAGGAAGGCATCGGGTTCACGCTGACTCCATGCACTGACCATCAGCGGCGAAGCATCTTCCTCTGTATTGAGGTAGACCGCCGCTCGATGCAGTGGGCCCCGGTCAAGGGATCCGGGAATCGTCGTGGTTCGAATCGTCACGCGCATCAGATCAAATCTTGAAGCCCAGATGCTACAGATTATGCATATCCGGACATGACATGGGAATGACCTGGCAAACCCTGTGTTGCGTATGTGGACAGTTCTTTGCCTATGCTGGTCAGACGGCCGCGCCAGACCGGGCTTTCCGGGTGGATGCGGGTGTTCCCCAGCGTGGCGCGCACGCCACGGATTCATGGTTTAGGAGGCAAGACGATGACGCAATCGTCCACATTGACCCCGGCCCGTGCACTGGCCGAACGCAACCGCGCGCACTTTCCGAATGAAAGCGCCGCGTATCGGCAGGCACGCAATGCGCTGCTGGCCGAGGAAATCGAACTGCGCCGCCGCATCGAACATGTTGCGGAAATGCGCCGCGAGCTGCCGGCCGGCGGCGAAGTGAAGAAAACTTATCACTTCACTGGCGAAAACGGCCCGGTCACGCTGGCCGACCTGTTCGGCGACAAGGACACGCTGGTGGTCTACAGCTATATGTTCGGCCCGCAACGCGACAAGCCGTGCCCGATGTGCACATCGCTGATGGCGTCGTGGGAGGGCAAGGTTCCCGATATCGAACAGCGCGTGGCGCTGGCGATGGTGGCGCGCTCGCCCATCGACCGGCTCAAGGCCGCCAAGGCCGCGCGCGGCTGGACGCAACTGAAGGTCTATGCCGATACCGATGGCGATTTCACGCGCGACTACGTCAGCGCCGAAGACGCCGACATGCCCGCCTATACCGTCTTCAGCAAGCGTGACGGCAATATCCGGCATTTCTATAGCGTGGAGATGAGCGACAGCATGTCCGATCCCGGCCAGGACCCGCGCAGCGCGCCCGACCCCGATCCGCTCTGGACACTGCTGGACACCACGCCGGAAGGTCGCGGCGGAAACTGGTATCCGAAACTTCAGTACGACTAAGTTGAGTGGCGCCTGTTCCGCGCTCCTCTCCCACAAGCGGCAGAGGGGCGCGCTCCGCCAGCAACGACAACGGCAACGGCAACGGCAGCCGCAATGGGTACAATGCGCCGTCCCATCGTCTGCCAATCGCGTCATGCCAAACCCGAACCGGGCCTTCCTGCTCGGCCCGTTGCTCAAGGGCGTTTCCCGTTCCTTCTATCTGACACTGCGCATCCTGCCCGCAGGCATGCGTGATCCGGTAGGGCTTGCCTATCTGCTGGCGCGTGCCGCGGATACGATTGCCGATACCTCGCTGATCCCGCCCCAGCAACGGCTCGATCTGCTGCTGGCATTGCGCGAGCGCGTCAATAGCGGCAAGGACGGCGACGACAGCAGCGGCACCCTTTCAAAACGGCTGGCCGTGGAAGTGGCCAGCCAGCAGATCGACTCCGGCGAGAAGCAGTTGCTCGAATCGATCGGCCCGGCACTGGACGTGCTCGCGCAACTCCAGGCGTCGGATCGCACTGCCGTACAGGGCATCGTCACCACGCTGACGCAAGGCATGGAGTTCGACCTCACGACCTTCCCCGACGAGCGCTCCGGCCAGGTTGCCGCACTGCCCACGCTGGCGGAGCTGGACCGCTACACCTATCTGGTGGCGGGTTGCGTGGGCGAGTTCTGGACCACGATGACCGATGCGCATCTACCCGGCACGCTCAAGGCACCGCTCGACACGATGCTCCGCCGCGGCGTGCGCTTCGGCAAGGGGCTGCAGATGGTCAACGTGCTGCGCGACTGCGGCAAGGATCTGCGCATCGGCCGCTGCTATCTGCCCACCGAAGTGCTCGATCGCCATGAGCTGACCGTGCAGCTTCTGCTCGATCCGTCGAACTCGCTGCGTGCACGCCCCATGCTGCACGAGCTGGTCCGTATCGCACTCGATCATTTCCGCGAAGCAACGGCGTATACGTTCGCCCTGCCGCGCACTGCCATCCGCCTGCGCCTGGCCTGCCTGTGGCCAATCCTGATCGGTCTGGAAACGCTGGCGCTGCTTGTGGAAAACGATGCGTGGCTCGATCCCGCGCGCGTGAGCAAGGTGAATCGCAACAGTGTGTATCGCATACTGTGGCGCAGCACGGCGCTTGTGATGTCCGACACCGCGCTGCGCAATTGGATGGACGGCATCACCGCCCGCATCGACACAAGCTTGCGTTGAAGCATTCCGCTCCGGCATTTCCCGCCTTTCCGCGCCCTCCGTTTTCTCTTATGATGCCGCCCACCATGCTGGCCAGTGGAGAGGAGACTGCTGGCCGGTGAACTCCGTTCGCGGCCTCACAAGGGCCCGGACGCATGTCTTATATGTCCAGTCAATCTAATACAAAAGAAGGCGCGCACGCGCCCGGGCTGCGCCGCACCCTGCGCGCACGCC
>DAIOET010000277.1:0-5816 GCA_036746135.1 Cupriavidus sp. | reverse complement strand
AACTTGGTGCCGGTCATGCCGAGGTTGTCGCGCAGGGCCCACAACAGTGGCGTGGACGGATCGGCGTCCACCTCCACGGTCTTGCCGTTGAGGGTGAGGGTCGTCATTTGGGGGAACTCCTTGGGTGCTTGGCCCAGTCGGTTATTCGCAAGTCACGCCGGGCCAATGGCAAAACGATCCCTGGCCACCCGGCGAACCCGAGGAGCATAGTAGAAATATGAAATCCTTGCGCAGCACCACTCACATCATGCTGCGCGCACCATAAGCGGGATTATTTCTGGCTGAGGAACAGATAGAGCGCCTGGAGATCGGTGTCGTTCATTTTGGCGAAGGCGCTGAATGGCATGACGCGACTGACGTCCGTGCCGTTGGGCCGCTTGCCGGTCCGCATCATGGCCACGAACAGGTCGGCCTGCGGGTACGCCTTCATCGCGCCGCCCGGCTGCAGGTTGGCGGCGGGTGGCCAGTCCGGCGGCGCGCCGGGGATATGGCCGCCGCGCAGTTCCGTCCCGTGACAACCCTTGCAGGAATTGGCAACGTAGGCGCCGTATTGCACGTTCACCGCGGCGGCGACCGGCGCCGCGGGCGGCAGGCTGTGATCGATCTTCTCCGCCGCGTCCTTGATCACACCCGCGCCGTACATGCCCTGGATATACCAGGGCAGATGAATCTCGCCACGCCGGCCCTCGGCCGGAGGCAGGCTCTGGACGTAGGCCACCAGTGCACCGAAGTCATCGTTGGACAACCGGTTGTAATCCTCGCTCGGCATCACCAGCAGCGGCCGGCCCGACGGCGCCACGCCGTGCCGGATGGCGCGATCCCAATCCTCCGGCTGATACTTCGCGATATCCGGATTGGCTCGGGTCAGGTCCGGGGCGAACACCCGGAAGCCATTGGCTTCGTCGAACACCTGTTTGCCGTTGCCCTTGCCGCCGTGGCAATCGGCGCAGCCGCGCGACTCGTAAAGGTACTTGCCGTGGGCGATGGCCGTGGTATCGGTCGGGATGGCTACCGCCTGCACCGGAACGTCGATCTTGCGCACGAGCTTGCGCCCGCCCCACCAATACGTACTGCCAACGGCCAGCACCACAAAGACGGTGAAGGCAACCATCGCCGAACTGGCGATGCGGAAGAATCGCTTGACGTCCATGAGTGCCCCCGTGAGCGGCCATCGGATGCGCGCAGATTGCGCCGCCCGATTGAATCGGCCCGGCGCCACTTGTTCCGTGCGGGATCGTACAGAAGATGCCGCGCCGCGACCAGCCGAGGGGGGCCGGTGTTGCTCAGCCAGCCAGTCCGGCCGGCGCCCGGTCGATAAAGCCGGTCATGCCCTTGAGCCGGCCATCGTCGGACACCGTGGCAAAGTCCGTCCCGACGACCAGCGCGGACTCGCCGGCCGGGCCAAGCTCCCAGGTAAAGCGCAGGTGTTCGCCATGCGCGTCCACCGGCGTGACCCGGCGGAACACGAATCCCGGAAAGCGGGCCTGCACGCCGGCGATCATCGCGTCGATGCCGGCATGGCCTTCCCCGCGCATCAGCGGGTCCACGTAGACGGCTGATTCGGTCCAGGTCTGGCCGATCAGCGCACGGCGGCGCTCCGCATCGGTCTCGTTCCAGGCTGCCAGGTAACGGTCGGCCAGGGCGATCAGGGCGGGGTTGGGGGCGGTTGCGGTCATGTTGCGCTCCTTTGTATCAGCGGTTGGCGTTTGCGTGATGGCCTCATGATGGATGCCGGCCGCCCGGCGCGCGATTACGCCTCAGGTAATCACGGCGATTCCCCGCCAGCCCGGTCCGCCCTCGCCGCCATACCAAATTTCGGCGTACAGCGCCAGTCCCAACAAAGCCGTGCAGTTGCCCCTTTCCCCACTGTCGAATTCCGCCTGGCGCGACTAAAGTGCCACCTACGCTGGGCACGGTGCGGCCATCGCATCCCTGCCGGCATCGCTTTCGGCGCGCGTGGCGCGCCAAGGAACCCGAAACAGATGACGCCTGACACGGCCGCGCCTCCTTCCAATACCTCGTCCAGGGCAAATTTGCGCCACTGGCGCCCGCTGCTGCTGGCGGCCGCGGGCTACTTCGCCCTGGCCGTTGCGGGGTTGTGGCTGGCACGCATTCCGGGACACGCCGCCGCCGTATGGATGGCCAACGCCTTCGGCCTGGGGCTGCTGCTGCACCGTCCAAGCCGCGAGGCGCCGTCACTGCTGGCCGCCATGCTGGCCGCCAACATTGCCGCCGACATGCTTGGCGCCAGCCACCCGCCTGGGTCCGCGCTGCTGCTATCCGTGGCGAACCTGGCCGAGATGGGAGGCTCCGCACTGCTGTTGCGATTCATGGCCGGCCGCAATGCGATTGCCCGCACCAGTCAGCTGGGCACTTTCGCGCTGACGCTTGGCATTGCGTCCACCGTTGGCCCGGCGCTGAGCGGCCTGCTCGGCGCTTCCGTCATTGCGGCCCAATATGGCACGCCGTTCCCGAAAGTCTGGTGGAACTGGTGGAATGCGGGCGCCATCGGCATGGTGCTGCTGCTGCCGCTGATGGTGTCGATCTCGCGTGAGCGCGTGCGCGCCACGTACCAGCGTCCGCAACTGATTCGGATCGTCGGGCTTTTCACGCTATGCGTGGCGATTGGCGCCAGCGCGATCCGCGCCGGGCACGACCCGTTCGTGGTGATGTCGCTGCCGCTGGTGATCGTGGCGCTGGCCAGCAATCCGTTTGCCACGGCGCTGCTGACGCTGCTGTCCGCGGCGGCCGCCGAATGCATCGGGCTGGTGTCCGGCATGGAATTCCTGGCCTCGCGCTCGATGCCGCTGTCGGGGGCGCTGATCATGGTGTTCCCGGTCTGCATCGCGTTCATGATGGAACAGAACCGCAAGGGCCGGATCGAACTGCGCAGCAGCGAGCGGCGCTTCCGCCAGGCGATGGAGCATTCGGCCATCGGCATGGCGCTGGTCGGTCTGGACGGACACTGGCAGATGGTCAACCGCGCCATGATCGACCTGCTGGGCTACACGGCCGACGAACTGCGCGACCTGCCGTACCAGTTGTTGACCCACCCTGACGACCTCGCCGCGGACCTGCACCTGGTCGAACAGTTGATGACCGGCGAGATCGACTCGTACCGGCTGGAAAAGCGCTATCGACACAAGGACGGGCACTACCTGTGGACGCTGCTGGCGGTGTCGCTGGTGCGCGACGCCAACACCGGGCGCCCCGACCATTTCATCTCGCAGGTGGAAGACATCCACACGCGCAAGCTGGCGCAGGAGCAGCTCGAACAGCTGACGCGCCGCACCCAGCTGGCGGTGGAAGCCGGGGGCGTGGGCATCTGGGAATGGGATTTCACCCAGGCAGCCATCACCTGGGACGCGCGCATGCACGCGCTGCACGGCACCGCGCCGGAACTGGGGCCGCCCACGCTGGCCCAGTGGATCGCGATGGTCCACCCCGAAGACGTGAGCCGTGTCAGCGCCGAGATGCGCCAGGCCATCCGCGGCACGCGCCGCTTTGATACCGAATATCGCGTGGTGCGCCCCACCGGCGAAATTCGCCACGTGCGCGCGATGGCCACCATCTCGCGCCATGAGGACGACACCACGCGCGCGCTGGTCGGCACGAACTGGGACATCACCGAGCAACGCAACCTGAACCGCGCGCTGTTCGAGGAAAAGGAGCGGCTGCATATCACGCTGCGCTCGATTGGCGACGCCGTGATCTGCACGGACCGCGTCATGCGCGTGACCTTCATGAATCCGATTGCCGAGCAGCTGACCGGCTGGAGCATGGACGCCGCGATGGGCCAGCCGCTGGAGCAGGTCTTCCGCATCGTCGACGAAGACACCGACCTGACGATTCCAAGCCCGGTCGAGCAGTGCCTGGAAACGCTGCGCCCAGCCTATCTGCAGGAAGGCGCGGTGCTGCAAAGCCTGACCGGCGAGCGCCACGACGTGCAGGATTCCGCCGCGCCGGTGCTGGCCAACGACGGCGGCGTGCTGGGCGCGGTGCTGGTGTTCCAGGACATCACCACCTCGCGTGCGCTGCAGCGCGAACTGGCGCATTCGGCCACGCACGATGCGCTGACCGGGCTGCCCAACCGCGCCTGGTTCGAAAAACGCCTGCGCGAAGCCTGCGAACACGCCCGCCTGCATGGCCACCGCGCCGCGCTCTGCTTCATCGACCTGGACCGCTTCAAGATCGTCAACGACACGGCCGGCCACGGCGCCGGCGACGTGCTGCTGCGCGAACTGGGCTACGTGATCCGCCACCAGGTGCGCCCGGACGATTTGCTGGCCCGCCTGGGCGGCGACGAATTTGCGCTGCTGCTCAACGATTGCAGCGTGGAACACGCCGAGCAGGTGTGCCTGAAGGTCATCGATTCGGTACGCGAGCGCCGCTTCCCGTGGAACGGCCGCGTCTATGACGTGGGCGCCAGCATCGGCATCGCGGCCATCGACAACGACGTGCCGCCCGTCAGCGAACTGATGAGCCGTGCCGACGTGGCCTGCTATGCGGCCAAGGCCGCCGGCCGCAACCGGGTGTCGGTCTATCGCCGCGATGAAAGCGACGCGCGCCGCCATCACCGTGAACTGGAGGTGGCGGCCGGCATCCATTCGGCGCTGGAGGCAAACCGCTTCCGGCTCTACGCGCAGGAAATCCGCTCGCTGCGTCCGGGCCAGGACGATTCGCGCCACGTGGAAATCCTGGTGCGCATGGTGGACGAACAGGGCACGCTGATCATGCCCGGCGCATTCATCCCGGCCGCCGAGCGCTACGACCTGATGGGCCATATCGATCGCTGGGTGATCCGCAACGTGCTGCAGCAGTTTGGCGAACGGCTGGCCAGCGTGCCGGGGCTGTCGGTGTCGATCAACCTGTCGGCCAACTCGCTGGGCGAGCCGTTCCTGCTGCCGTTCCTGCATGCCGCGCTCGAAGACTCCGCGCTGCCGGCCGACCGCATCCGACTGGAAATCACCGAGACCGCGCTGATCAACAACATGACCGCCGCCAGCCGCGTGGTGGCCGATATGCGCAGCGCGGGCTGCACCGTGGCACTCGACGACTTCGGCTCGGGCCTGTCGTCGTTCGCCTATCTGAAGCAGTTCCCGGTGGATTACCTCAAGATCGACGGGAGCTTCATCCGCAACCTGTCCCGCAACGCGGTAGACCGCGAGATCGTCAGCTCGATCAACGACATCGGCCATCGGCTCGGCGTGCGCACCGTGGCCGAATGGGTCGAGGACGAAGGCACGCTCCATGCGCTGCGGGCCATCGGGGTGGATTATGCGCAGGGCTATGCCATCGGCAAGCCCATGCCGCTGGAAGCCTTTCTCGACACCTGCGAAGGCCTGCCGGCCTGACCCTTTCCCGCGCGACGGGCGCTCGTTATGCGCCCGGCCTCACATTTCCCTCGAACGCCGTCCGGATTTCCGAACGGCGTTTTGCTTTCCCTGTCCGGTTTTCCGAACGCACCTTCGTAGCCCTCCGAAAAATCCCTTTGTATTCATCGTTTTACATCTGTATCCAGAAGCAACTGCGCTGGCACGGGACGTGCACTCTAGCCGCCGCCGTATGACATCCCGGCCGGCCGCGCAGACCTCCCCCAATCGGGTCGCGTGCCCGAACCGGCACAAAGGAGGAAGGACCCACGATGACAAAACGACTGCCAACCCTGATTTTCGTTGCGATGCTGCTCGGCGTGCTGGCCGGCACCGCCGCGCACAACATGGCGCCCGACGCCGAAACCGCGAAGTCGATCGCCGACAAGCTGTCGATCCTGACCGACGTGTTCCTGCGGATGATCAAGATGATCATCGGCCCGC
>DAIOET010000276.1:0-5820 GCA_036746135.1 Cupriavidus sp. | reverse complement strand
AAGCCGTCCATGCCGGGCATGGCCAGATCGATCAGGGCCACGTCCGGCCGCAGCCGCGCGGCGGCGTGAATCGCTTCCATGCCGTCATAGGCGATGGTCACCTCGTGGCCCGACAGCTCCAGCAGGATCGACATGCTGTCCGCGGCGTCGCGGTTGTCGTCCACCAGCAGCAAGCGCCGCCGGTGGCCCGACTTGGTGCCGGCGCCACCGCTCGCGCCGGGCGTCTCCGGTGCCGCCGCCATTGGCAGGCGCACCGTGAACGTCGCGCCGAGTCCCGCCCCTTCGCTGGTGGCGGCAATCGATCCGCCATGCATTTCCACCAGTGACCGGCACAGCGACAGCCCGATGCCCAGGCCGCCCTGTGCCGTGCTGCCGGGCCGGTCTTCCTGCACGAACAGGTTGAAGATCGATTCGAGTGCATCGGTCGAAATGCCTCGGCCGTGATCGATGATCTGGATCACCAGGGTCCGGTGCCGGATCGATGCCGACACGGCAATCTGCGCGCCCGGCGAAGAGAATTTCGACGCGTTGAGCAGCAGGTTCTGCATGACCTGACTCAGCCGCGTGCGATCCACGTTCAGCGGCATTGCCGAATCGTCAGTCGTGACGGTCACGGTTTGCGCCTTGGCGCTCAGGGCCGGCTCGGAGGCCTCGATGCCCAGTGCGATGATCTCCCTGGCGTCCACGGGCTCCAGCCGCAGGTCGATCTTGCCTGCTGCAATGCGTCCCACGTCGAGCAGGTCGTCGACCAGCCGCGTCAGGTGCGACATCTGGCGTTCCACCAGACCCACGCTCTTCTGCATCGCCAGCGGGTCGTCGGCGCGCATCTGCATCACGGTCAGTGCGTTGCGGATCGGTGCCAGCGGGTTGCGGAGTTCGTGCGAGAGCGTAGCCAGGAATTCATTCATGCGCCGCTCCGATTGCTCCAGTTCTTCAAGCCGCTTGCGCTCGCTCATGTCGCGCGTAACCTTGGCAAAGCCACGCAGCAGCCGCGTTTCGTCGTACACGGCGGTGATCGTCACGTTGGCCCAGAACAGCGAGCCGTCCTTGCGCACGCGCCAGCCTTCGTCTTCCACGCGGCCCTGTTCGCGCGCGATGATCAGTTCGCGCTCGGGCTTGCCGGCCGCGACGTCGTCCGAGGGGTAGAACACCGAGAAATGCTTGCCGAGGATTTCGTCGCGGCGATAGCCCTTGATGTAGGACGCCCCGGCGTTCCAGCTCACGACATGGCCGCCCGGATCGAGCATGAAGATCGCGTAGTCCTTGACGCTATCCACGAGCAGCCGGAAGGTCTCCTCGCTCTGGCGCAGTGCCTCGGCTGCCAGGCGCTGTTCGGTCATGTCCCGCGTGACCTTGCCAAAGCCGATCAGTTTGCCCTGCTCGTCGTGCAGCGCGGTAATCACCACGTTGGCCCAGAATTCGGTGCCATCCTTGCGGACGCGCCATCCCTCGTCCTCGAAACGTCCCAGCCGCGCGGCGGCTTCCAGTTCGATGTCCGGCCAGTTGCGAGCCTTGGCTTCGGCCCTGTAGAAGCGTGAGAAATGCTGGCCGAGGATTTCCTCGCGGCGGTAGCCCTTGATGCGCGCGGCGCCGGCATTCCAGCTCGTGACATGTCCGGTGGCGTCCAGCGAAAAGATGGCGTAGTCGCTGATCGATTCGACCAGCGTGCGATAGGAGGCGGCATCGTCGCCGGTGTCGCGGCGCGGCACGTCCGGGTGGGCTGAACGGGCTGAACGGGACATGATCGAGGGGGGCTGGCATGTCTCTGTAAGGATTGCCGCAAGGATACCCCGATTGGAGGGGGCAGACGCCAGCGGCCGCCATGTGTTGCAAATGAGCCGTCCGGACGGGCCTCGGGATGTGCCATCGCTTGATCGGGGGATGACGGGTGCCGTCCCGCCAGTCGGATAAAAGCTGACAGACCGCGGGCTGCCGTTGAGTTAGACTCAGTCGATTCGGTTCCCCGATGCCCCGGCTCGCCATTTCGGCGCGGGAGGTCGGTACCGGGACCCAAGGAGACGCCCTGCATGTATGCCGAGTCTGCGCTTGACCGCCGTACCCCCGATGTCTCCAGCGACGCCGCAGCCGGCGCCGTGCCGCTCCCCGAAGCGCCGGTGCGCGACCTGCGCCGTGTGCCCATCCATCCCGATCACTGGTACCCGCTTGCCTGGTCCCGCGAGGTAAAGACCGGCCGCGCGCATGGCGTGCGGTTTGCGGGCGACCCCATCGTGCTCGTGCGCACGGCGACGGGCAAGATCTTTGCGCTGGAAGACCGCTGCGCGCACCGCCAGGTGCCGCTGCATGCCGGTGTGGTGGAAGGCGAATCGATCCGCTGCTGCTACCACGGCTGGACCTACGATTGCACCGGCCGCTGCGTCGACGTGCCGTACCTGGGCAAGGAACGCCTGCCCAACGGCGTGCGCGCGTATCCGTGCCAGGAACGCGCCGGGTTGATCTTCGTGTTTCCCGGCAATCCGGCGCTGGCCGACCAGCAGGCGTTGCCCGATTTCGCTTCCGTGTCGGACAAGCAGTACAAGACGCGCCGCCTGGGCCGCGAGGTCAAGTGCCACTACTCGTTCATGCACGAAAACCTGATGGATATGAACCATCAGTTTCTGCACCGCAAGCAGATGGGAATGATGCGCGCCCGCTCGCTGGGCCGGCGCCGTGGCGAAGGCTTTGTGGAAGTCGACTACGTGTTCGAGCGCGAAGGCGGCAAGCAGCCGGTGGGTGAGGCGCTGGTGTTCGGCAAGGACGGCGGCCAGAACAACAAGGACGTGATGACGGTGCGGACCGGTTATCCATACCAGACGCTGCAGATCCGCTCCGGCTCCGGCACGCTCGTGATGGACCTGTGGATCGCCTACGTGCCGCTGGACGCGGCGCAGCGCACCAACCGCACGTTCGGCCTGCTGTCGATCCGCCGCCCCGGCGTGCCGTTTGCGCTCGATCTGGCCTGGCCATTGCTGGTCTGGTTCACCGAGCGCATCTTCAAGGAAGACCGCGAGATCGTGGAGATGGAACAGGCCGCCCACGACAGCCAGGGCGAGGACTGGAACCACGAGGTGTTCCCCGTGATCAAGGAGCTGCGCGACCTGCTGCGTGAGTGTGGCGCGCGAACCGTGATTCCGATCCAGCCGATTCCGTCCGGGCAGCCCTGAGCTTCCCGGACGTTCGGCGCGCGTCAGGCCTGCGCGGCCTGCGCCAGCGTCGGATAGTCGGTGTAGCCCTGCGAGGGCTCGCCGGGGCTGCCGTACAGCGTGGCGGCGTCCACCGCGTTGAGTGCCGCACGCTGTTGCAGGCGTTCCACGAGGTCAGGGTTGGCGATATAGGCACGGCCAAATGCCACCGCATCGGCGTTGCCGGTCGTCAGCACTGCCTCGGCGGCTTCCTGGTCGAACCCGTCGTTGGCGATGATCGCGCCGCCGAACGCCTGTTTGAGTTGCGGCAGCAGCGCGCCTTCGCCCCGCGTTTCACGCACGAACAGAAAGCCCAGGCCACGTTGTCCCAGGGCCTGCGCCACGTAGCCAAACGTCTGCGCGGGCTGGCTGTCGGCCATCGAATGGCTGGGCGAGCGGGGCGCCAGATGCACGCCAACGCGGTTCGGGCTCCAGACCGCCGTGACGGCGTCCGCCACTTCCAGCAGCAAACGCGCCCGGTTTTCGATCGCACCGCCATAGGCGTCGGTGCGGGAATTGCTGCCGTCCTGCAGGAACTGATCAATCAGATAGCCGTTTGCGGCGTGGATGGTCACGCCGTCGAAGCCGGCCGCCTTGGCGTTGGCCGCGGCATGGCCGAAATCGGCCACGACCTGCCGGATTTCCTCGACGGTCAGCGCACGCGGCACCACGAACGGGCGCTGCGGACGCAGCAGGCTGACATTGCCGCCGGCCGCGATGGCGCTCGGCGCCACGGGCAAGCGGCCATCGAGCAGGCTAGGGTCCGAAATGCGGCCCACGTGCCACAGCTGCGCCACGATGCGGCCGCCGGCGCGGTGCACGGCGTCTGTCACCACCTTCCAGCCAGTCACCTGTTCGTCGGTCCAGAGGCCGGGCACGTTTTCGTAGCCCACGCCATCGGGCGATACGGGCACGCCTTCGGAAATCAGCAGGCCGGCGCTGGCACGCTGCGCGTAGTACTCGGCCATCAGCGCGTTGGGCACATGCACGGGGTCGGCGGCGCGCAGGCGCGTCAGCGGCGCCATCACGATACGGTTGGGCAGGTGCAGGTCACCAATCTGGAGAGGATCGAACAGGGTCGTCATATGCTTATTTGTGTGGGCTATATAGCTATCAAAATGCAAGTATCGAAAGGATAGCAGCGCGGGGTACTATCGCAATCGTGGTTTTGGAACATGTCCGTTGTTCGGGCTGGAATAATCACGGGAGGACGCATGACGTATGTCACGCAAGCGGCGCATGGCTGGCTGGGCCGTCCGCTGATGATGTTGTTCGCGTTGCTGATGACGGCATGCGCCGGGCTGCCGTCGCGGCCCCAACTGGCGCCGGAAATGGCGCTGCGGGACACCGGCGACACCATGCTGGCGAGCGGCCTGGCACCGAAGCTGGCCGCGCATCCGGGCCAGTCGGTCTTCTATCCGCTGCTGTCGGGCACGGACGCCCTGGCGATGCGCATCGCACTGACGCGCGCCGCGCAACGCAGCCTCGATGTCCAGTACTACATCTTCGACGCCGACAACACCGGCCTGACGCTGCTGGCGGAGATCATGGCCGCCGCGGACCGTGGCGTGCGCGTGCGGCTGCTACTCGACGACATCCACCTGGCGGGGCAGGACCAGGCGCTTTCCACCGTGGACGCCCACCCGAACGTGGAGGTCAGGCTGTTCAACCCGTTCGCCAGCCGCAATATGCGGCTGTTCGAGTACGCGACCGACTTCCGGCGCATCAACCGGCGCATGCACAACAAGTCGATGACCGCCGACAACCAGCTCACCATCGTCGGCGGCCGCAATATCGGCGACCAGTACTACGGCGCGGCCGATACCGATTTCACCGATCTCGACCTGCTGGCCGCCGGGCCCGTCGTGCCGCAGGTGTCCAGCGTGTTCGATGATTTCTGGAACGGCGAGGCGGCGTATCCGCTATCGGCGCTGGCCAAACCGCTGAGCGGCGACGAGGCGGCTACCCAGCAGCAGAAGCTGCGCACGTACCTGGACGAACACGCCGTGAGCATGCGCGCCACGCCGTACGGCAAGTCGCTGCTGGAAACCGGCATCGTGCAGATGATGCGCGATAACAAGTTGCCCGAGTACTGGGGCAACGCGGCCGTGATTGCCGATCGCGCCGCCAAGGTGCTGTTGCCGCCGGAGGACGACTCGACCCATGCGATTCCCAAGCTGGTGAAGTTCCTGGAGGGCGCGCAGCACGACCTGACGCTGATCTCGCCTTACTTCGTCCCGCCCGATTCCGCCATGAAGTGGCTGACCGACATGCAGAAGCGCGGCGTGCAGGTGCGTATCCTGACCAACTCCTACGGCGCCACCGATGTCTCGGCGGTCCACGCCGGCTATGCGCCAAAACGCAAGGCGCTGCTCAAGGCAGGCGTGATCCTCTACGAATTGAAGCCGTCGGCGTACGCCGAGCTGGCCAGGGAGAAGAAGCGCCACGGCCCGGGCGGCAGCAGCCGGGCGAGCCTGCACGCCAAGACCTACATGGTCGACCGCCACGAGCTGTTCATCGGCTCGCTGAATCTGGACCCGCGATCGGCACGGCTCAACACGGAAATGGGTATCGTCGTCGACAGCAAGGAACTGTGCGACATGCTCGCGCAGGGCGTGGACGATGCACTGCTGGACGCGGC
>DAIOET010000275.1:0-5833 GCA_036746135.1 Cupriavidus sp. | reverse complement strand
TGGTGCCCGGGGTCGGACTCGAACCGACACGCCTTGCGGCGGGGGATTTTGAGTCCCCTGCGTCTACCTGTTTCACCACCCGGGCATGGGCTTGGCGATGGACTGAAATGCACATCGCGCGATGATGAGTCGCGGATTATGCCGCAATTCCACACCTCGGACAACCAGCCGGTATCCCGGCGGGGGCTAGCGTCCGCGTCGATCGTTGGTGGCGCGGCTGCGGTCGTAGTAGCCGGGCGGCTTGCGGGCGATCCAGCGGATGAAGTCGGTCATGGCCGGGTGGGCGCGCAGCGCGTCCCAGTCGTGATAGGTCGTGGCCAGCTCGGCTTCGGTGAAGACCGAGTGGATCTTCTGGTGGCAGACGCGGTGCATGGGGACGACGTCGCGCCCGCCATGACTGCGGGGTACCGGGTGGTGCAGGTCGGTACTGGCGTCGTCGAGCAGCGACCGGCCGCAGAGCGGACAGCGCGCGTGAGTCGAAACGCTTGCAGTCTCGGGCGGGCCGAGCTGCGGGGCCTTGCCGGCTCGCAGCCGGCGCTTGACGACCATGTGGGGTCCGGTGAAATCAGGGGGGGCTGGCAGTTGCGGTAGGATAGCGCGCAACCGCCCGATGCGGTGCCGCAGCGACCTCACCCGGAGCCGAGAGCCATGTCCGCCCAGCCGACCCTCGATGCCACGCCCACCGCCAGCCTGGCCAGCCTGGCAGCCTTGCCTTCCCAGGACCCCGCGTTTTATGCGAAGGCGTACAACAATCGCGCCAATGTGCCGGACAATGCCGTCCACATGGCGCGCTGGGCGGCCGATTCGGCACTGGCGCGGGCCGGCATGGTGACGTATTTCGAGAATCTGGCTTACGGCGATGCCGATTCGCCACTTTCCGAGACGGAAACCCTCGACTACTTTCCCGCCACATTGCGCGACGACGACGCGCCGCCGCTGCTGGTCTTCCTGCACGGCGGCTACTACCGCGCGCTGGACAAGCATGACCACAGCTTCGTGGCCAACGTGCCCACGCGCCGTGGCGTGTCGGTGGCCGTGGTCAACTACGCGCTGTGTCCCGCCGTGACCGTCGAAACGATCGTGTGGCAGGTCATGCAATCCGTGGCGTGGCTGTATCGGGAGGCAGACCGGCTGGGCCACGATCGCAACCGTATTTTTCTGGCCGGACACTCGGTGGGCGGGCATCTGGTCACGATGCTGATGGCGGCGCTGTGGCCGCAGTTCGGCGATGACCTGCCCATCGACCTGATCAAGGGCGGGCTGTCGATCAGCGGCCTCTACGACCTTGAGCCGCTGCGCCGCGCCGACTTCCTTCAGACCGACCTGCAGTTGAGCGAAGCCGATGTGGCGCGCCTGTCGCCGGCATTCATGGTGCCGGCCACCGGTGCGCCGCTGATCACCGCGGTCGGCGAGCTCGAATCGAGCGAGTACCATCGCCAGCACGCGCTGATCCGCGCCGCGTGGCCGGGCAATGTGCGCGAGGATGTCGCGCTGCCGGGCCGCCATCACTTCAATGCGATGGACGACCTGATGCGCGACGACAGCCAGTTGTCGCGCGCGCTGCTGGGGATGATCGCGGGAGTCTGAGCCTTACGGCTTCTTCAGCTCCAGCACCTTCAGCAGCGACGACGTATCGTCCTTGCCCCAACCCTGCTCCATCAGCTCGTCGAGCTGGACCGCCGTGGCGCGCATGGCGGGCAGGTCCAGGCCGATTTCGCCGGCGATGTCGGCGGCCAGCCCAAAGTCCTTTGCATGCAGCCGCGATTCGATACCGGCGCTGAAGTCGCGGGCCACCATCTTCGGTCCCAACATGTCGAGCATGCGGCTTCCGGCGAAACCGGTCGACAGTGCCTGGAACACCTTGCCGGTATCCACGCCCTGCGCACCGGCAAAGCGCATCGCCTCGGCAATGCCTTCGATATTGACCACCTGCGCGATCTGGTTGCAGAGCTTGGCCACCTGGCCGGCGCCGTTGTCACCGATATGGGTGATGGTCTTGCCCAGGCATTCCAGCAGCGGGCGCACTTTTTCCAGGTTCTCGGCCTTGCCGCCTACCATGATCGTCAGCGTGCCGGCCTGCGCGCCGATCGTGCCGCCCGACACCGGGCAATCGAGCGACTCGATGCCTTGCGCGGCCAGGGCCTGCGCAATCTCGCGCGTGACGATCGGCGAGATCGTGCTGTGGTCCACGCAGATCGTGCCCGGTGCGGCGCCTTCGATCACGCCGTCCTTGCCCAGCAGCACCGCGCGCACGTCTTCCGACGACGTGACGTTGGTGAACACCACGGCCGCGCCACGTGCCGCTTCAGCGGGCGTGAAGAACGGTTCGGCGCCCAGCTCGCGCGCCGCGTCGGCGGCCTCGGGGCGACGGACGAACGCGCGCACGGCGTGTCCGGCGCGGATCAGGTGACCGACCATCGGGGCGCCCATTGCGCCCAGGCCGATAAATGCCACGGTAGTCATGAATGCTTCCTTGTTGATTACTTGTCGCCTGCGTAGGCGAACTTGCCGTTGCGGACCGTACCCATCACGCGGGCGCGCTGGTCGAAGCCCTGGTGATCCTGCGCGCTCAGGTTCAGCACGCCATTCGGCACGGTCAGATTCTTCGTTGATTCGATTGCGTCGCGCAGCGCACGGCGGAATGCCGGGGTGCCCGGCTGCGCGCCGGTCTTCAGCGCACGGCGGCTGGCATCGTCCAGCAGTTGCCATGCGCCCCATGCATCGCCGGCAAACTGCGTGACCGAGTCGGCGCCGTACTTGGCTTCATAGCGCCTGACGAAATCGAGTGCCACCTTTTTTGCCGGGTGGGTGTCGGGCAGTTCACGGGCCACGACGACCGGCCCGGTTGGAAACAGCGTGCCTTCCACATCCTTGCCGCCGATGCGCAGGAAGTCCCACGATGCAATGCCGTGCGTCTGGTAGATGCGTCCCTTGTAGCCGCGTTCGTTGAGCGTCTTCTGCGGCAGCACGGGCGGCGTACCGGAGCCGGCGATCAGGATGGCATCGGGATGGGCGGCAATCAGCTTGAGCACCTGGCCCGTGACCGAAGTATCCATGCGGCCAAAGCGCTCCTGCGCGACGACGCGCAACTTGCGGACCTCGGCCATCTTCGAGAACTCGCGCCACCAGCTTTCGCCATAGGCATCGTTGAAGCCGATGAAGCCGACGGTCTTCACCCCCTGGTCGGCCATGTGCTGCGCCAGCAGCGACGCCATCAAGGCATCGTTCTGCGGCATCTTGAAGGCCCAGCGGCGGCGGGCCTCGGTCGCCGGCTCGACGATCGATGCCGAGGCGGCCAATGCCACCATCGGCGTTTCATTCTCGGCAATCGCGTCAAGCGCCGCGATGGCGTTCGGTGTGATGTTCGGGCCGACGATCACATCAACCTTGTCCTCGGCGATGAACTTGCGCACGTTGCGCACCGCCGCGGCCGGGTCGGTGCCGTCGTCCAGGACGATGTACTGCGCGCGCTGGCCACCCAGCGTCTGCGGCCATAGCTGCACCGTGTTGCGCGACGGGATGCCGATGGCCGCCGCCGGGCCGGTCGTCGACAGATCGATCCCGACGCGGATATCGGCATGGGCCGCGGTGGCAACGCACATCGAAACCAGCGGCAACAGCAATCTGCGCAGGCGCATGTACAGGCTCCCGGACGTGACAGCGGATCGGCGATACGGCGCTACGCGCGGCTCGCCTTCGGATTTACTTGGCGGCCAGCCGCCACAACGACGTGACCTCGGCCTTGCGGGCGGCGTAAAGCGGGTCTTCGGCGTCGGCCGCCTTGGGGTGCTTCGGGCGGATGTCGGAGCGGCCCAGAACCTTGAGGCCGGCAGCATCGATCCAGCCCAGCAGTTCGTCGCGCGAACGCAGGCCCAGGTGCTCGGCAAAGTCGGACAGGATCAGCCAGCCCTGGCCGCCTGGTTCAAGGTGCGCGGCGAGGCCGTCGAGAAAGCCGCGCAGCATGCGGCTATCCGGATCGAAAACGGCGTGCTCGATCGGTGAACTCGGCCGTCCCGGCACCCACGGAGGGTTGCAGACGACCAGCGGCGCACGGCCTTCGGGAAACAGGTTGGCGTCGACGATCTTGACCTGATCCGTCAGACCGAGCCGGCCGATGTTGTCACGCGCGCAACCCAGCGCGCGCGGGTCCTGGTCGGTGCCGGTCACGCGCTTGACGCCACGCTGCGCCAGCAGCGCGGCCAGCACACCGGTGCCCGTGCCAATATCGAAGGCGAGGGCGGTGGTGGGCAGCGGCTCCTTGGCCACCAGCTCGACGTATTCGCCGCGCACTGGCGAGAACACGCCATACCAGGGGTGGATGCGCTCGCCAAGCACCGGGATTTCCACGCCTTTCTTGCGCCACTCGTAGGCGCCGATCAGGCCCAGCAGCTCGCGCATCGACGCAACATAGGGGGCGTTCGCGTTGCCGTAGACCAGCTCGCACGCCTCGTGCACGTCGGGCGCGCGGCGCAGCGGCACCACGTGGCCGGCATCGAACGGCAGCAGCAGCATGCCCAGCGTGCGGGCGCGCTGCGACTGGGCCAGCCGGTGCTTGTGAAAGGCTTCGGTCAGCGTCGCCGGGGCCTTGGCCGCACCGCGCTGCTTGCGCTGGGGTTTGCGATCCACGCGGCGTGCCACGGCCTGCAGCAATTGGCGTGCGTTCTGGAAGTCGCCGCGCCAGAGCAGGGCGGTGCCTTCGCTGGCCAGACGGTAGGCGGTATCGGCCGCCATTTCATCGTCGGCCACGACCACGCGCTTGGGCGGCGGCAGGCCGGCCTCGGAGCGCCAGAGCGCGCTGCGCTCGACGCCGTCCTCGGTCCAGTGGATGGTGGGGAGGGATTCGGATACGGACATATATATAGAGAGCGGGCTTAAAGCTCGTAAGCCTCGTGGTCGCCGGACATTGCCTGTTCCACAAGTTTGCGGTTCAGCGTCGGCGAGAACAGTTCGATGAAGGTATAGACAAAGCTGCGCAGGTAGGCGCCCTGCTTGACGGCCAGATGCGTCACATTCGTGCCGAACAGATGGCCGGCCGGAATGCCGCGCAGGTTGCGGTCGCGCTCGGGATCGAAGGCCAGGCCGGCCACGATGCCGATGCCCAGGCCAATTTCCACATAGGTCTTGATTACGTCGGCATCGATGGCTTCGAGCACGATATCCGCTTCCAGATGGCGCAGCTCGAACGCCTTGTCGATCTTGGGCCGGCCCGCGAAGTTCACGTCGTACGTAATCAGCGGGTAGGTGGCCAGATCTTCCAGCGTCAGGTGCTTCTTTTCCAGCAGCGGATGGTCGGGTGGCGTAATCACCATATGCTGCCACTGATAGCCGGGCAGCGAGATCAGGCTCTTGTCGCTGGTGATGCCCTCGGTGGCGATGCCGATGTCGGCCTGGTCGTGCAGGATCATGTCGGCGATCTGCGCGGGCGTGCCCTGCTGAATCGACAGCCGCACCTTCGGGTAACGCTTGGTGAACTCGGCGATCACACGCGGCAGCGCGTAACGGGCCTGGGTATGGGTCGTGGCGATCGTGAAGTTGCCCTGGTCCTGTGCCGCATAGTCCTTGCCCACGCGCTTCAGGCTTTCCACTTCCTGCAGGATCTTTTCCACGGATACCAGGATGCGACGGCCTGGCTCGGTCAGGCTGCGGATGCGCTTGCCATGCCGGGTGAAGATATCGACACCCAACTCTTCCTCAAGCTCGATAATCGCCTTGGAAACGCCTGGTTGTGATGTATAGAGCGCTTTTGCGGCCTCGGTCAGGTTGAAATTCTGGCGGACCGCCTCACGCACGAAGCGAAACTGGTGGAGATTCATATAACTTCGCTCGTATAAAC
>DAIOET010000274.1:0-5874 GCA_036746135.1 Cupriavidus sp. | reverse complement strand
AACTTGGCGGCCTGGTTGAAGATCTGGTCGAAGCAGACGCCCATGAAGTCGATGAACATCAGTTCGGCAATCGGTCGCATGCCACACGCGGCGGCGCCGATGGCGGCGCCCACATAGGCCGACTCGGATAGCGGCGTGTCGAGCAGACGGTCGCCGTGCTTGGCATAGAGTCCCTTGGTGACGCCTAGCACGCCGCCCCAGGCGTCCTGCTCGCCGTCCGCGCCGGCACCGCCGACGATATCTTCACCGAGCATGATCACGCTCGGATCGCGGGTCATTTCCTGGTCGATCGCCTCGTTGATCGCCAGTTTCATGCTGAGTTTACGGGCCATGATGCTGTCTCCTTTGTTTTGGAATGGCTTAGTAGCTCACATAGACATCGGTCAGCAGGTCTTCCGGCCCCGGCAACGGCGCGGCCTTGGCTTCCTGCACGGCGTGGTCGATCAGCGTGGCCACCTCGCGGTCGATCGTCTCGAATTCCTCGCGCGTGATCACCCCCGCCTGCGTGACGGCGCGCGTGAACAGCTTCAGGCAATCCTTGTTGGCGCGGATGTCGTCCAGCTCGCCGGCACCGCGATAGGTCTGCGCGTCGCCTTCGAAATGGCCGTAGAAGCGGACCATCTTGCATTCCAGCAGCGAAGGCCCGCCACCTTCCCGCGCGCGGCGGATGACTTCACCGGCGGCCTCATGCACGGCAAAGAAATCGGTGCCATCGACGGTGACACCGGGAATCCCAAAGCCGGCCGCGCGATCGACATAGCTGTCGACGGCCGTGCCATAGTCGCGCGATGTCGATTCCGCATAGCCGTTGTTCTCGATGACAAAGATCACCGGCAGGTTCCACACGGCGGCCAGATTCAGGCTTTCCAGGAAAGTGCCCTGGTTCGACGCGCCATCGCCGCAGAACGTGATACCGACCTCGCCCTTGCCGCGAAACTTGGCCGCCAGCGCGGCGCCGCAGATCAGCGGTGCGCCCGCGCCCAGGATGCCGTTGGCGCCCATCATCCCCTTGGACAGATCCGCGATATGCATCGACCCGCCCTTGCCGTTGCAGGAGCCGCCCTTCTTGCCGTAGATCTCCTTCATCATCGCCACCGGGTCCACGCCCTTGGCAATGCAGTGACCGTGGCCGCGGTGCGTGCTGGCAATGCGGTCGCCATCGTTCAGATGGTGCAGGATGCCCACGCCGGCCGCTTCCTCGCCGGCGTACAGGTGCACGAATCCGGGGATATCCCCGCGGCCGAAATCGACGTGCAGACGCTCCTCGAAATCGCGGATCGTCCGCATCTTGCGGTACACGGACAGCAGGGTCTCCTTGTCGAGGGGTAGCTGCGCTGACTGCGAGGTACTGGCGCTCATGGTCGTCTCCTTTGGTGGTGGTACTGCCTTGTGGTGTGGAATGAACGGCTGTCAGGGGATGGCTGGCACGCGGCGCATCAGGTGCTCGCGCGCGGCATGGCGCATGCATGCGGCCACGTCGATGCTGCGGAACGCGTGATCGTGGAGCGTGACGGTGACTTCATCGCGCGGTCCGAACGCCAGCTCGCGCTCGCCGTCCAGCGCAACGATGCCAACGCGCTGCCGCACGCGATGCGGGCGCGCATGTTCGATGCGGTGCCACGCCGCGATCGGCACCGTGCAAAGCAGCCCCGGCGCAATCGGGGCCACGAGGTCGAAGGCGCCTTCGCCGGCCGGTGCCAGTTCGATGGCAAGACCGCCCGGATCGCGCCGGCCCACCGGATCGAGCAGACCGGCGATGGCGGACAGGCCAATCGCCTGTGGGTCGGCATAGGCAACGTAGACGGCCGCGAGCGTATCGGCGCGCCACAGCGCCCGTGCACCGATGAACTGCTCATGCGCGATGACGGCATCGACCAGCGCGATATCGCGCCTGAAGGCACCGTCGGCGTCCCGAATCACGATATCGAGCCGCTTGTTCGATGCCAGCGCCTGGCTGGCCGGAATACGTCCCGTGGCATAGAGCCCGGCGGCCAGCCCGGTGATGGTTGGCTCGCGCATTTCGGGGAAGGCATTGTTGGTACCGGTGGACAGCCCGGCAATCGGCACCGAGCCGCATTCGCGCACCACCGCGCGATGCGTGCCGTCGCCGCCCAGCACGATGATCACGGCTACACCGGCATCGGCCATGAAGCGGGCGGCGTGCAACGTGTCGTCGACGCGCGCGGTGACCGGCATATCGATGAATTCGACGCGCGGCAGATTGGCGTCGGGGCCCTGGTGACGATCCAGATGGCGGGTCAGCATGACGCGCAGGCCCTCGCGGTCCGGCATCATCATCACGCGGTCGATGCCGCATGCGGCCAGCGCCGCCAGCAGGCGCAGCACGATGTTGACGCGGTCAGCCAGTTGCAGGCTGTTGGCGTTGGCGATCACGCGGCGGATATCGCGCGCCGATACGGGATTGGCGATGATGCCGACCAACGGTGCCCCCATGACCTGTCTCCTGTCGCGCTTGTGGTGACAGGGATCATTGCAATGGGTGTGCCAGTGGCCGCCGTATGCAAAAAATCGGGGAAATTGGCCGGGTATCCGCGGGATAACCCGCAGCGGAAACGCCGTCAGGACGCCTTCGGCCCGTGGCTTGACGTGACAGGTGTCACAGTACAGCTGTCCAGCGCTGGACAGTCGTCTTGTCGATCACGCGCCCTGGTCGCTGCCGTGGCCGTCGCGACGGTTGGGCGATGCAATGCCATACCGCTCCATGCGGCGGTACAGCGTCATCCGGCTCACGCCGATCTGGCGCGCCACGGCGCTCAGATTCCAGCCCGACGCACGCAGGTACTGCATCAGAAGCATGGCCTCGGGCGGCAAGCCTTGCGGCGTCCCGGCAGCCGGCAACGCGCGAGGCGTATCGGCATGGCTGGCCAGCCCATCTGGCAGGTCTTCCGGTTCGATCACGCCGCCCTGGCAGATCGCACAGGCGTATTCGATCACGTTGCGCAGCTCGCGCAGGTTGCCGGGCCAGCGATGCGCGTGCAGCCGTTGCCTTGCCGCGCCTGAGAGCGTGGCACTGCGCTGTCCGCCATCGGCCAGCATCTTGTCGATCAGCCAGTCCAGATCCTGGCGCTCGCGTAGCGGCGGCAGTTCAAAGCGCGCCCCGTTCAGGCGGTAAAAGAGATCCTCCCGGAACTGCCCCGTTTCCACGAGCGCCTCCAGCCTGTGGTGGGTGGCCGAGATCACGCGCAGGTTGACTGGCACCGGCCGGGTGGCGCCCACGGGCAGCACTTCGCCCTCCGCCAGCACGCGCAGCAACCGCGATTGCAGGTCGCGCGGCATGTCACCGATCTCGTCGAGGAACAGCGTGCCGCCGTCCGCTTCCTGGATCAGGCCACGCTTGCCGCGCGACCCCGCCCCGGAAAAACTGTTTGGCAGGTGGCCGAACAGCTCGCTCTCAATCAGCGTCTCGGGAATCGCCGCGCAGTTGAACGCGACGAATGGCTGGCCGCGCCGCGCGCTGGCCTGATGCAGCGCCTTGGCCAGGTATTCCTTGCCGCTGCCGGTTTCCCCCTGGATCAACAGGTGGATGCGCGAATCCACGAGGCGCGCCGCGCGCTGCAGCTGCTGCGCCATCGCGTGGTCGCCCCCGCTTAGCGCCGCAAGGGATGGCGGCAATTGCGCCGGCGCTTGCGTCTCCGTGCGCGCATGCCATCGCAACGCCGGCGGCATCACGCTCAGGTAAAGCAGGCCGCCGCTGCGATGAAGCGCCACCAGGCGTTGCTCGCTGGGCCGCGAATAGACGTATCGCCCGAGGTCTTCCAGGCGGGCGTCGAACAGCGCCTCGAACGACTGGCCGAGCACCGGGGTGCCCGGGCTTTCGCTCTCCAGCATGCGCCGCGCGCGGTTGTTGCAGCCGATGATGCGCCCGGCATCGTCGAGCGCCAGCAGGTATTCCGGGCTGACATCGACGAACTCGGGCGCGACGTTCAGCTTCAGTATCCAGTCCCGGTGATGCGCACGCAGGAAGTTGGCGTTCTCGATGTGAGCCGCGTAGATACGCACCATCTGCAATGCCAGGCCCTGGCTGGCCTTGGCGTCGGGCGAAGTCAGCGCCGAGATGTCCAGCACCGCGTTCAGGCGGCCCTGGGTATCGAACAGTGGCGCGGCGGTACAGGTGAGCGGAATGTGCGTGGCGTCGAAGTGATCGGCCTGATGGACGGTCAGCGCCTCACCGGTCACCAACACCGTCCCCACCGCGCAGGTGCCCGCGCCGGCTTCGCTCCATTCCGAACCGAGATAAAGCCCGGCGTGGCGCAAGGCCGCGTCGGTCGTGGCGTCGCCAATGTAGTCCACGGTCACGCCCTGGGCGTCGGTCAGCAACACGACGTAGCCGAGTCCGGCCACCTGGCTATATAGAGACTCCAGGCCGTGGCGGGCAATCCGCGCGAAATCGTCGATCCGTTGCTGGTGCTCCCGCAGGCAGGACTGCGGCACGATCCGCGCTTCCTGCATGCGCGATGGGTCCAGACCGTATTGATGGACGCAGCGCCGCCATGAACTCTGGATCACCGCGTCATGCCCGATCGGCTTGGCGGATTCGGCAGGCAGGGGCAGCCAGGTGGTGGCGTGCACCACCGTTTCGATGTGCTCGCGTTGCCGCAGGTCCATCGCTGTCTCCTTATAGGTCTGCGGCGTACTTTATCCCACCGCCCCGCCGGCGCAAACGCGGCGCCGCAGCAAAGCGCCGGGAAATGCGCCAGAATCCACTTGCCGGCAATTGATGCCCTTTGCCGTGCCTTTGCCGTCCCCTTCGCACCTTTTGTTGTCTATCGATCAAGACAGCGATTCCAGGGCCGATACTTCACTTTGTCAGCAACCCACGTCATCATCGAGGGTTACCAAAGAACCACACGAGTCCCCCAACATGTTCGAGCGTCGTTATGGCGCCGTGGCCCTGTCGGCCTGCGGCCTGATTGTCCTGACCTGGCTTGCGGCCACTGATGCCCTGTCCTGGTGGTGGGTGGCGCTGCCCCTGGCGCTTTGCCTGGTGGGCGCCCACGATCTGATGCAGCAGCGTCACGCCATCCTGCGCAATTACCCGATCTGGGGCCATGCGCGGTTTTTCCTGGAATTCATCCGCCCGGAAATCCGGCAGTACTTCATCGAGGACGATACTTCCGAGTCGCCGTTTTCGCGCGCGCAACGCAGCCTCGTGTACCAGCGCGCCAAGAACGAGGTGGACAGCCGGCCGTTCGGCACCGAGTCGGACGTGAAGCGCCCCGGCTATGAATGGATCAGCCATTCACTGGCACCAACGAAAATTGCTTCGGCCAACTTCCGTGTCACGGTCGGTGCCGACCGGGCGCAGCCCTACGAGATGTCCGTGTTCAATGTGTCCGCGATGAGCTTTGGCGCGTTGTCCGCCAACGCGATCCGCTCGCTCAATCGCGGTGCGAAGATTGGCGGCTTTGCGCACGACACGGGCGAGGGTTCGATCTCGCCGTATCACCGCGCGGAAGGTGGCGATCTGATCTGGGAGCTGGGTTCGGGCTACTTTGGCTGCCGCCGGGCCGATGGCAGCTTCGACCCCGACCTGTTTGCAAAGCAGGCCGCCGACCCGCAGGTCAAGATGATCGAGGTGAAGCTGTCGCAAGGGGCCAAGCCGGGGCACGGCGGCGTGCTGCCGGCGGCCAAGATCACGCCCGAGATCGCGGCCACGCGCGGGGTGCCGATGGGCGTTGACTGTGTGTCTCCGGCCGCCCATAGCGAATTCTCGACGCCGCTGGAATTACTGCAGTTCGTTGACCGCCTGCGCAACCTGTCCGGCGGCAAGCCTACCGGCTTCAAGCTGTGCATCGGCCATCCGTGGGACTTCTTTGGCGTGGTCAAGGCCATGCTGGAATCGGGCATCCTGCC
>DAIOET010000273.1:0-5883 GCA_036746135.1 Cupriavidus sp. | reverse complement strand
TGAAGTTCGGCTTCCGTCAGGGCGACAATGCGCCGATGGCGCTGGTCGAGCTGGTCGACCGTCCGGAAATCACCGAAGCCCCGGCTGAAGAAGCTGCGGAATAAGTGATGCCCGACCCGTCCTCGCTGACGGGTTATCGGACACGGCACTACAATCGAGCCAGGCTTTTGCCTGGCTCTTTTGTTTTGTGCACCTATCCAGTCATGACAGTCTCAGAATCCTCTCACGGCGCGACCCATCCGGACCCGGCGGAACCGGTCTGGATGGCGATGACCAACCTGCCCGACGAGGCGTCGGCGATGCGCGTGGCGCGGGCCGTACTGGAAGCGCGCGTGGCCGCGTGCGTGAACCGCATGGCACCGTGCCAGTCCGAGTATTGGTGGCAGGGCAGGCTGGAGCAGGCGCAAGAGTGGCCGCTGCTGATCAAGACGACAGAACGCCAGTATGCCGGGCTTGAGGCCGCGATCCGCGCCGCACACCCCTACGATGTGCCGGAGGTCATTGCGTGGCCCCTGGCGGCCGGATGGCCGGCCTATCTGGACTGGGTACGCAGCGAGACGACAGGGGTGGCTAACAGGCCCTGAAGCAAGAACAAGCATCGGAACAACTCATGGGAATGACGGGGATCAGTGTCGGTACGGCGTGGCCAAACGGCGACAGCCGAGTCTTTCGTGCGCAGCAAGGCATGCGGCATATTGTCGCAATCGTGCTGGTGCTTCTCGCTTGTCTCGTTTCCTGGTCTGGCGCCCAGGCCGCGACCGAGGATGATTTTCTGCCGCCGGAGCAGGCGTTCAGATTTGCGGCTCGCCAGCTCGATCCCAAGACCATCGAAGTGCGCTTCGACGTGGCGGACGGCTACTACCTCTACCGTGAGCGTTTCGCGTTTGCCGCGCAGCCGGCGGGCGTGGCGCTCGGGAAACCATCGATGCCAGAGGGCAAGGTCCATTTTGACGAGACCTTTGGCAAGGACATGGAGACTTATCGCGGCGCCGTAGTCGTCCAGGTGCCGGTGGAACAGGTGCCGGCGGATGGCCGCTGGACGCTCGTGGTGACGTCGCAAGGCTGTGCGGACAAGGGCCTGTGCTACCCGCCGATGGAGAGCGTGTACAAGGTTGGCGGGTCGGTGCTCGGCAACCTGTTCGGCGACCGCAGCGCAGCCGCTCGCTCAAGCCCCGCCACACCGCAGGCGGAAGCCCCTGCGGCACGCGCCCCGCAAGTCGATGAGAACGACCGCATTGCGGGTGCGTTGGCGAGCCGCAACCTCGCGCTGATCGCCGGGCTGTTCTTCGGACTTGGACTGTTGCTGACGTTCACGCCGTGCGTGCTGCCGATGGTGCCGATCCTGTCGTCGATTGTCGTGGGCGAGCGCGTGACCCGAAGCCGCGCATTCATTGTCTCGCTGGCGTACGTGCTCGGGATGGCGGTCGTTTATACCGCCGTGGGTGTCGGCGCCGGACTGGCTGGCGAAGGCCTTGCCGCGATGCTGCAGACGCCGTGGGTCCTCGGCGTGTTTGCGCTGCTGCTGATTGCGCTGTCGCTGTCGATGTTCGGCCTCTACGAGCTTCAGCTGCCGCAGCGCTGGCAGACGCGCCTCACCGAGTCATCCAATCGCAGGCAAGGCGGCCAGGTCGCTGGTGCCGCGGCGATGGGTGCGATCTCGGCGCTGATCGTCGGTCCCTGCGTGACCGCGCCGCTGGCTGGCGCGCTGGCCTATATCGCGCAGACCGGTGACGCTTTCGTCGGCGGTTCCGCGCTGCTGGCGATGGCGCTCGGCATGGGTGTGCCGTTGTTGCTGGTGGGCGTCGGCGCAGGCAACCTGCTCCCGCGCGCAGGCAAATGGATGGAGGCAACCAAGCGGTTCTTCGGCTTTCTGCTGCTTGGCGTGGCGATCTGGATGGTGACGCCAGTGCTGCCGGCCTGGACGGTGATGATTGCGTGGGCGGCGTTGCTGATCGTCGCCGCCGTGTACCTTGGCGCCTTCGACTCACTCGGCCCCGATCCTCGCGGGCTGCTGCGTCTGGGCAAAGGCCTCGGCCTGGTCGCGGCGCTGGCAGGGGCGATCCAGATCGTTGGCGTGGCCTCCGGTGGACGTGATCCGCTTCAGCCGCTGTCGCACCTGGGTGCGCTCTCCGGTTCGCCTGCGGGCGTGACGGCCGGCAAGGAGGCCGCCATCCGTTTCGAGCGTGTGCGAAGCGTGGCCGAGCTGGACGCACGCGTGGCACAGGCCGCCGCGGCCGGGCGTCCGGTGCTGCTCGATTTCTATGCCGACTGGTGCGTCAGCTGCAAGGAAATGGAGAAGCTGACGTTCCCCGATGCGAAGGTTCGGGCACGGCTGGCCAACGTGGTATTGCTGCAGGCCGATGTCACGGCAAATAACGCCGATGACAAGGCATTGCTGAAGCGATTTGGCCTGTTTGGTCCGCCGGGAATCATTCTTTTCGGACCGGATGGCCGTGAACGCCCGGTTCGCGTGATTGGCTACCAGTCGGCAAACCGCTTCCTCGACAGCCTTGAGCGCGCCTTCGGCAAGCTGCCGCAGACGTGAGTTCGCGCGGGGCGCCAGGTCTATCGATCCAGCCAGCGTCCCAGGGCCCAGATGCCGCCGATGGTGGCCACAACACCGCCCATCAGGCCGATCGACCACCAGAACCCGTTTGGCTCCTGCAGCCACGGCATGCGCGCGAAGTTCATGCCGAACACGCCGGTGATTAACGTCAGTGGCATGAACAGCGCGGTGATGATCGTCAGGGCACGCATCGTGCGATTGGTCCGGTGCGCCACGGCGGAAAAGTGGATCTGCACGGCCGATTCGATCGAGTCTTCGAGACGCCTGGCGTGCGCGAGCACCCGCATGATGTGCTCCATCAGATCGGTCAGCCGTACGAGCAGCACTTCATCCCGGCTGGCCGCGCCTGCATCACCGTCATCGGTGCTGTAGCGGTTGTCGAGCAAACTGTCCCGGAATTCCTGCAGCGCGTCGCGCTGTTCCTCGCTCAGGTTCTCCAGCCGGCGCAACTGGATACGCGCGTCGAGCAGTCCCTCCCAGCTCGAAAAACTCTGCCGGGCACTGAGCAGCGCGCGCTGCCAGCGGTCAAGTTGCCGCGTCAGTGGCGTCCGCAGGTCCAGATAGCGGTCCACCATCGCGTTCAACAGCCGAAGCATCAGGTCTTCAGGCCGGGTCGGCGGACGCACGCCATGCATCAACGATGCCGCGCCGTTCGATCGCGCCGGGGCTGATGACGATCCGCCGCAAGTGTCCAGTAGCCGCTGCCGCACCTGGTCGATGGTGCGCGATGGCGCGGGGCGTACGGTGACCAGCACGTTATCGAATACGAAGAAGGCAACCGGCTGCGTGTCGATGCGCGCCAGCGCCGGCAAAAAGCCCGGCGCGTACTTGCGCGATGCCTTGCGCGGCGCAGGCATCGATGGCGTACCCGGCGACGCGGGCGGCGCGGTGGCCGCGCTGGCTTCGCTGGTCACACCGGCCGGCGCCGCATCTGCTTCGGCGAACCTTCGGCTCGTCTCGAATGTCAGCTTGCGGAAAATCACCATGTCGTACGCATTGGTCGTGTCGAAGAACGACGGATGCGCAGGGTTGGTGGCGTCGGCCAGGTGCAGGTCCAGGATCGGGGCGCCGGTCAGCGCTTCCAGGCGGTCACGCCAGGCGCCAGCCGCGGGCGTGACTTCGTCGGTGGCAAAGTCGGCCCAGACGAAGCGGGCCGCTGCATTGCCGGAGAGGAAGTCGCGCGCGGCGTCCAGCGTCGCGAGCGGATGTACCTGGCTGGCCGAAAAGCCGAGTAGCTGCATGCGGCGCCGTCGGCGTCAGGCGGTGGCCTTCAGCAGGCGGGCGGCGTCACGCGCGAAGTACGTGAGGATGCCGTCGGCCCCTGCGCGGCGGAATGCCAGCAGCGATTCCATCATGACCTTGTCGTGGTCCAGCCAGCCGTTCTGCGCGGCCGCCTTGAGCATCGCGTACTCGCCGCTGACCTGGTACACGTAGGTCGGAAAGCGGAACTCGTCCTTCACGCGGCGCACGATGTCCAGGTACGGCATGCCGGGCTTCACCATCACCATGTCGGCGCCTTCAAGGATGTCCTGGGCCACTTCGCGCAGGGCTTCGTCGGCATTGGCCGGGTCCATCTGGTAGGTCATCTTGTTGCCCTTGCCCAGATTGGCGGCCGAGCCGACTGCGTCGCGGAACGGGCCGTAGAAGGCCGACGCGTACTTGGCGGAGTAGGCCATGATGCGCGTGTGGATGTGGCCCGCGTCTTCCAGTGCGGTGCGCACGGCACCGATGCGGCCGTCCATCATGTCGGACGGTGCGACGATGTCCACACCTGCTTCGGCCTGAACCAACGCCTGTTTGACCAGGAGGTCGACCGTGATGTCGTTGATCACGTAGCCGTTCTCGTCGAGCACGCCGTCCTGGCCGTGGCTCGTGTAGGGGTCCAGCGCGACGTCGGTGAGTACGCCCAATTCGGGAAAGCGATCCTTCAGGGCACGCACCGCGCGCGGGACCAGGCCCTCGGCACGCGTGGCCTCGATGCCGTCCGGCGTCTTGATCGACGGATCGATGACCGGAAACAGCGCGATCACGGGGATGCCCAGCTTCACACAATCCTCCGCAACCGGCATCAGCAGGTCCACCGACACGCGCTCCACGCCGGGCATCGATGCCACGGCCTCGCGCTTGTTCTGGCCTTCCAGGATAAACACCGGATAGATCAGGTTGTCGGCCGACAGGCGGTTTTCGCGCATCATGCGACGCGAAAAGTCATCGCGGCGCATGCGGCGGGGACGGTACTCGGGGAACGTGGACATGGCTGAATCGGGGGAGGAGAAAGTCGTGGACGGATGCGTGGCGCACGTCACCGCGACAGGTCGCGGCCGACAGAAAACCCATGCACCGAAAGAAAAAAGAACTTTTGTGCGTGCCCGCTATCATACTCGCGGACACCTTGTGTTGCTTCGCGCAGCGCGGTGTCCCCCGCTACTCCTCCCTGAGCGGGTACCCGCCCTGAACCGGTGGGAAAGTTGGACCCCGTTGCTTGCAACGGGGCTTTTTTTTGGCCGGTCGGAAGGTGGCGAAGCAGATCTAGCCTTGCGGGGCGTCCGGTGCCTGGGCGGCCTCGGGCGGCTGGGCTTCGGGCAGCGCCAGCCATCCCGCCACCACGCGCTGGGCCTCCTCGATGCCGCGGCGCTTCAGGCTGGAGAACAGCTGGGCGGTCAGCGCCGGCGGGTTCTCCAACTGGCCGGCGTAGTCGGCCAGCATCTGCCGTGCCTCACGCAGCGCTGTTGCATTTTCGCTGTTGGTGAGCTTGTCGGCCTTGGTCAGCAGCACGTGGATGGGCTTGCCGGTGGGCAGGAACCACTCGACCATCTGGCAATCGAGTTCCGTGAACGGGCGGCGGGCATCCATCATCAGGATCAGACCCGCCAGCTGGGTGCGGCTCTGGACGTAGTCGGACAACAGGCCCTGCCAGTGGAACTTGGCGCTGCCCGACACTTCGGCGTAGCCGTAGCCGGGCAGGTCGACCAGGAACCCAAGCGGATCGGTCGCCTTGACCGGCGCCACGGTGAAGTAATTGATGTGTTGCGTACGGCCGGGGGTACGCGACGAGAATGCCAACCGCTTCTGGTTGCACAGCGTATTGATGGCCGTCGATTTGCCGGCGTTGGACCTGCCGGCGAACGCCACCTCCGGAACAGCCGTGGCGGGCAGGTCGCGCAGATGGTTGACGGTATTGAAGAATCGGGCCTGATGTAGAAGGGACATGCGAAGGTGCGGTGGAGCGGGCAGACTCGGGGCTGGCAAGGGGGCCAGTGCAGACGTCGCCACAGAGACTGACCTAAGTCAATCCGGAAAGCGATTTATTGTACAAT
>DAIOET010000272.1:0-5884 GCA_036746135.1 Cupriavidus sp. | reverse complement strand
GCGGTGAGGTTGTAGACGCTGTTCCATTTGCGCAGCAGCGTCAGGTACGCAAACAACGTGTCGATCTGGGCCGGCGCCAATGCCAGCCCGATCGCGTCGAGTCCAGCTTCGAGACGCTTGCGTTGCGCAGCGTCGTCGGTCACGGTGTATCGGTAGCCGCCCACTCAGGCAGCCTCCTGACCATTGCCGGCCTTTGTTCCTGCCGGCGCAGTCCGCCCCATACCCTTCTTCTTCAGATGCACCAGCAGCAGCGAGATTGCCGCCGGGGTAACACCCGAGATTCTCGAAGCCTGGCCCAGTGTTTCCGGACGGTGCTGGTTCAGCTTTTGGCTGACCTCGAAGCCCAGGCCTCGCACTTCCGTGTAGTCGAAATCGAGCGGCAGCTTCGTCGCCTCATTGGCTTCGAGCTTGTCCACTTCGGCAGCCTGGCGTGCGATGTACCCGTGGTACTTGATGCCGATCTCGATCTGCTCCCGAATTTGCTCCGCCAGCATGGCGTCGTCCGCCAGCGGCGTTTCCGGGGCATAGCGACCATCCTGCAGCGCAACCAGTGCCTCGTAGCTGACTTCCGGGCGACGCAGCAGATCAGCCAGCGAATACTCACGCTCGATGGCCTTGCCGAGCAGCGGCACAGCATCCGCTTCCGGCAGCACTGTCGGATTGACCCAAGTGCCTTTCAGGCGCTCTGTTTCACGTGAAACAGCATCGCGCTTGCGATTGAAAGCATCCCAGCGCACGTCATCCACCACACCGAGTTCGCGGCCGAATTCGGTCAGGCGCATGTCGGCGTTGTCTTCGCGCAGGCTCAGGCGGAACTCGGCACGGCTGGTGAACATGCGGTACGGCTCGGTCACGCCACGCGTGATCAGATCGTCGACCAGAACGCCCAGGTAAGCCTGATCGCGGCGCGGTGTCCACGCATCGCGCTCACGCACGAAGCAGCCAGCGTTGATGCCCGCCAGCAGACCTTGTGCGGCGGCTTCTTCATAACCGGTCGTCCCATTGATCTGTCCGGCGAAGAACAGACCCTCGATCGCCTTGCTTTCCAGCGATGACTTCAGGCCGCGCGGATCGAAGTAGTCGTACTCGATGGCATAGCCCGGCCGCAGAATATGTGCGTTCTCCAGGCCACGGATCGAATGCACGAGCTCAAGCTGCACATCAAATGGCAGGCTCGTCGAGATGCCGTTCGGATAGAACTCGTTGGTCGTCAGCCCTTCGGGCTCCAGGAAGATCTGATGGCTTTCCTTGCTCGAAAAGCGGTGAATCTTGTCCTCGATACTGGGGCAGTAGCGCGGCCCTACCCCTTCGATCACGCCCGTGTACATCGGCGAACGGTCCAGGCCGCCGCGGATGATGTCGTGCGTCCGGCTATTGGTATGGGTGATCCAGCACGGCAGCTGCTCGGGATGTTGCGCAGGATTGCCGAGGAACGAGAACACCGGCACCGGGTCCAGATCGCCCGGCTGCTCTTCCATGACCGAAAAATCGATGGTCCGGCCATCGATGCGCGGCGGCGTGCCGGTCTTCAGGCGCCCCTGCGGAAGCTTGAGTTCCTTGAGGCGCGCCGACAGCGACACCGCTGCCGGGTCGCCCGCGCGTCCGCCTGTGTAGTTGTCCAGGCCCACATGGATCTTGCCGTCCAGGAAGGTACCCGCTGTCAGTACCACCGCACGGGCGCGAAAATCGATGCCCGCCTGGGTCCGGGCGCCCACCACACGGTCGCCCTCCACCATCAGGTCGTCGACGGCCTGCTGGAAAAGCATCAAATTCGGCTGATTTTCCAGCCGGGTGCGGATTGCCTTGCGGTAGAGCACGCGGTCGGCCTGGGCACGTGTGGCGCGAACGGCCGGTCCCTTGCTCGAATTCAGGATGCGGAACTGGATGCCCGCCTCATCGGTGGCGGCGGCCATTGCACCGCCCAGCGCGTCCACTTCCTTGACCAGATGCCCCTTGCCGATGCCGCCAATCGACGGATTGCAGCTCATCTGACCCAACGTTTCGATGTTGTGCGTGAGCAGCAGCGTCTGGCAGCCCATGCGCGCGGCTGCAAGGGCTGCTTCGGTGCCGGCGTGACCACCGCCGACGACAATGACGTCGAATTCTTTTGGGTAAAGCATGGGACACCTCCTCCGGGAGGTCGGGCGGGAAAAATCAGGATGCCGAATTATAGCGGCATTCGTTTTGCCCACGATGCCCGCCACGGTGTTTCACGTGAAACATGGCGTGAACGGTACCCCCGAGATCAATGAGTGTGTTCCACGTGAAACACTCGAATCAAATAAGAAAGGCCCCGCTTTCACGGGGCCTCTTCTACCGAGACTGTTTCACGTGAAACATGGGTCAGATCTGGCTGCGGATATATCCGGCAATCTGCGTACTGAGCGTTGCCAGATCACGCCGCAGCGTCTCGAAACCCTCATTCGGCACCTTGCTCGCTTCGTCCATATAGAGCGGACGACGGATCTCGATCTGCAGGCTATTCCGCCGCTCGGCCGGACGCCCAATCTGGGCGATCAATTGCACGCCCTTGTACGGATCGTTGCGTGCCACCGTGTAGCCCATGCCCGTAAGTTCTCTTTCGACCAGATCCACGATGCCAGGCTCGCATGTCGTGCCGTCGCGGTCGCCCAGCACGAAGTCGGCCAGCGGGCGCGCACTGTCGATCTTGAGCCGCTCGTAGGCGTTGTTGGGCATCGAGTGCAGGTTCAGGTGCCAGAGCGCCCCAAAGCGATCGTAGGCACCGTCAACCGCCTGTGCCAGCGCCTCGTGGTACGGACGGTAGTAGCGCTCGATACGGTTCTGCACCTCCGACACCGTCAGCTGGCGATCGTAGATCGGCGTTGCCGCGTCCAGCTTTCGCCAGATCAGGCCGTAGCCAAGGCGCGTCTTTTCACCCGGAGAGAGCAACGTGGGCCAGGGCGTCACGAGCAGTTCGGGATCGAGGTCTTCCAGCGTCCGGTTCGGATCGATGTAGACGCGCGGGAACGTGGCGCCGATCAGCGTGCCCCCAACCTTGGGAATGGCGGACCACAGCGTATCGATGTGGGTATCCTCCCCTCCCCGCAGCCGCTGCAGAGGTACTGCAGCGTTGAAGTCGGCCGGGTAGTAGACGCCGCTGTGCGGCGAATCGCAGACCAACGGCAGCGCTTCAGCTTCCGGCAAGGCCAGGATGAACGGGCCGGAAGGCGCATCGCCCTCCACCGCCTGGGACTGGGCTTCAAACTTCGTCATCGCTTAGTCCAGCTTGATGTTGGCGGCCTTGGCCACACGGGCGTAGCGGGCCATTGCCTGCTGGGTCTGTGCCTTGAACTGGTCCGGGGTGGTCGGTACGAGCGTACCGCCGGATTCCTCGATCTTGCGCTTGAACTCCGGGTTCAGCATGGCCTTGTGGATGGCGGCATTCAGCTTGTCGATGACAGGCTGCGGCGTGCCGGCCGGTGCCACGATGCCGAACCAGCCGCCCTCGCCCATGTCCTTGTACCCCAACTCGCCGTAGGTCGGTACGTTCGGCAGCTGCGGGGAGCGTTGTGCGCCCAGTACCGCCAGCGCGCGGAGCCGGCCTGCTTTCACGTGGGGGAGCGTCGACGACAGGTTGTCGGTGATGGCGTTGACCTGCCCTGCCAGGGCGTCGTTCAGGGCAAGCCCCGCGCCCTTGTACGGCACATGCAGCAGGTCGATCTTCGCCAGCATCATGAAGTTCTCGATGTTGACGTGGCCAAGCGAGCCGGCACCGGGCGATGCGAACGTGTACTTGCCGGGGTTGGCCTTCACCAGCGCCACAAACTCCTGCATCGTCTTGGCGGGTACGCTCGGATGCACGGCAAAGACGCTCGGAATTGCCGCCACGTTGGTGACCGGTGCAAAGTCCTTGATCGGGTCGTAACCCAGCTTCGGGTAGACCGCAGGGTTCGAGCCGTGCGTGCTGACCGTGGCCATGCCGATCGTGTAGCCATCGGGCGCGGAACGGGCCACCTGCTCCATGCCGATGGAACCGCCTGCCCCGCCCTTGTTGTCGACCACGATAGTCTGGCCCAATTCGCGCCCGGCGAACTCGGCAACCAGGCGTGCCGACAGATCCGTGGTGCCGCCCGCCGCGAACGGAACGATCAGTCGGATCGGCTTGCTTGGGTAGCCGGACTGCGCGAAAACCGGCGCGGCAACTCCACCCAGCGCAGCGGCGAGGGCTGTGGACAACATTGTGGAAAACACCAGCCGACGGCGCGTGCCGTGGGCATTCCTGGCTCGTTTCATGGAATCAAACTCCTCGCTCTTCGTTCTCGAATCTTGGGTACCGAGCAGGGAGTTTCGAGAGTTTACCGACCTGGCACAAACGACTATATTGCACGGTTCCATTACCAAAGATCATGCTGGCTGGCATGCGTATACGATCCCCCTCGATGTCCGAGCTTCATGCGTTTGCCACTGCCGCGAGGCTCGGCAGCTTCACACGCGCGGCCGAGACGTTATGCGTGACACAGGGGGCCATCAGCCGCGCCATCGCCCGGCTCGAAGCGCATTTCGGACAGCCTCTGATTCATCGCAATGCGCACCGACTGACTTTGACTGAGGCGGGGCGCGCGTACCTGGACGCCATTGCGGAGCCGCTGGCGGCACTGGAAAGCGCCAGCGCGGCGATGTTTGGCGAAGACCGCCGGCATCACCTGACGGTGTCGGCCGTACCTACCCTGGCGAGCGTGTGGCTGGTACCTCGCCTGCCCGACTTCCATCGCAAGCACCCCGATATCCGGCTCGACTTCGTACCGTACCGCCGCGACGAGGATTTTTCGGGCGCCCAGCCCGACGCCGCCATCCTGACGGGCGAAGCGAGCCAATGGCCGGGATGGCAGGTCGACTACGTGATTGGCCGGGAAATGGTACCCATCTGCCACCCGGCCCGCGCCCATGCCAGGCGGGTCGCAAATCTGTGGAAAACTCCCGCCGACCTGATGGGCGAACCGCTACTTTTCCACACAACTGCCCCCAGGAACTGGCAGCACTGGCTGCAAGCGACAGGCGTACCCGATGCTGCGCCGACACTCGCGCGCGGATTCGATCAAGTGTCGATCCTGCTGGAGGCGGTCAAGGCCGATATGGGAGTGGCCGTATTGCAGCGATGCCTTGTCAGGGATGCGTTGCAGGCCGGTCAGGTGGTCGCGCCATTCGATCTGCCGGTCACCCTCAACCGCGGATATTTCCTGTGCGCGCCACGTGAAAAGCGCGACCACCCGGCACTGAATACCTTCCGCGAATGGCTGCTTTCAGCCGCCGCGAACGATATCACGGCGCTGCTTCGCTAGGACTTATCCACACTGTGGATAGTTTTGTGAACAACATAGCTACGGCGAATAAATATAGCCACACAATCGGCCATATTATTTGAGGACCGTATACGTATACGGTCACGCCGCCTTCTTGGCCAATCCCAGATAGGTTTCGATCACTTTGGGATTGCTGGCCAAAGCCGAGGCTTCGCCTTCCATCGCCATGTCGCCCGTCTCGACCACATACCCGTAGTCCGCCACCTGCAGCGCGGCCCTTGCGTTCTGCTCGATCAGCAGCGTGGCTACGCCGGTCTGGCGCAGGTTGCTGATGATGTGGAAGATCTCCTTCACGATCAGCGGCGCCAGCCCCAGGCTCGGTTCATCGAGCATCAGCAGTTGCGGCTTGGCCATCAGCGCCCTGCCCACGGCCAGCATCTGCCGTTCGCCGCCGGAGAGCGTGCCGGCCTCCTGCTTCGCACGTTCCCTCAGGCGCGGAAACAGGTCATAGACCACGCTCATCTGGTCCAGGTAGTTGCGCTCGCCGGCACGCTTGCGGCGGAACGCACCGAGCTGCAGGTTGTCCTCGACGGTCATGGTGGCAAACAGCTCGCGCTTCTCGG
>DAIOET010000271.1:0-5891 GCA_036746135.1 Cupriavidus sp. | reverse complement strand
CCAAGCGCCTGATGGAACTGGCCGACAAGTTCGGCCTGCCGATCTTCACGTTCGTGGATACGCCGGGCGCGTTCCCGGGCATCGACGCCGAAGAGCGTGGCCAGTCGGAAGCGATCGGTCACAACCTCTATGTGATGGCCGGACTGAAGGTGCCCCTGATCGCCACGATCATCGGCGAAGGCGGTTCGGGCGGTGCACTGGCGATTGCCGTGGGCGACGTCGTGCAAATGCTGCAGTTCGCCACCTACGCGGTGATTTCGCCGGAAGGCTGCGCGTCGATCCTCTGGAAGACCGCCGAGAAGGCACCGGAAGCCGCCGAGGCACTGGGCCTGACCGCTCACCGCCTGAAGGCACTGGGCCTGATCGACAAGATCATCAACGAGCCGCTGGGCGGCGCACATCGTGACCCGAAGGGTATGGCGACGATGCTCAAGCGCACGCTGGCGGAATCGCTGCGCCAATTCCAGGGCATGAGCGTCAAGGAACTGCAGGCGCGCCGCCACGAGCGCCTGATGGCTTATGGCAAGTTCAAGGAAACCGGCGCCCAGGAATGATGTGAGCGCCGAAGACTCGACGCACCTGACCGCGCGTCTGACCGACAAGGTCGCACAGGCTTTACAGGCCAGTGCGGCCTTTGTTGTTTCTGGCCCGGCCGATCCCGTCACCGACAAGCATCCGTTCACCATCGCCGTGGCGCTGTCCGGTGGCCGCGACTCCGTCGCGTTGCTGCATGCCGCACGCGGCGCGCTGGCTGCCGGTTGGCCGCTGGCACGCCTGGTGGCGCTGCACGTTCATCATGGCTTGCAGGCGCAGGCCGATGACTGGGATCGTTTCTGTGCTGCCCTTTGCACCGATCTGCAGGTGCCGCTGGTGAGCACCCGCGTGACGGTGCAGCCCACCGCGGGCGAAGGCATCGAAGCCGCGGCGCGGCGCGCGCGCTATGACGCGCTGGGCCGGATGTGCCGCGACCAGGGTGCGCGTCTGCTGCTGTTCGCCCATCATCGCGACGATCAGGTGGAAACCGTGCTGCTGCGGCTGTTTCGCGGCACGGGCGTGGCCGGCATGTCCGGCATGCCCGCGCGCCGGCCGCTCGACGCGCAGGGTGATGTGCAGCTGCTGCGCCCCTGGCTCGATGTGGCGCGCGCCGAGATCGACGCCTATTGCGCGGCCCATGCGCTGCGCTGGATCGACGACCCCTCGAATGCCGACACGCGCTTCGCACGCAATGCGTTGCGCGCCCACTTGCCGGCGCTGCTGCAGGCGTTTCCCGCGCTTTACGAGAACGTGACGCAGGCCGCCTCCCATTTTGCGCAGGCAGCGGGGATGCTCGACGCGCTGGCCGAGCAATCGCTGGCCAGCATGGTTTGCGCTGGGCGCGACGCCGATACGCTTTCCGAACTCGATCTCACGCTCCTGCGCGCCTTGCCGCCCGACCACGCCGATGCCGTGCTGCGACACTGGCTGCGCGATCTCGGCACTCAGCCGCCATCGACTGCGCGCCTGGCCGCAATGCGTGCGCAACTGATTGAAGATCGCGGCGGCGAACCGGCCATCGCGCACGACGGTCTGGTGCTGCGGCGCTTCCGCGATCGCGTTCTCGCATGCCGTGCCGTGGCGGCCGGGGCGCCTGCACCCTTCGCGTTCGAATGGCGCGGCGAGGCGCGCATCGTGGTGCCCGCGTGGCGCGGCGAACTGCGCTTCGAGCGCGACGATACCTTTGGCGTGCCCGAAGCCGTACTGTCCGCGCCGCTGCGGCTGGCGGCCAGGGCAGGGGGGGAGCGTATCGTCCTGCGCCCGGGCGGCCCGGCGCGCGCGTTGAAGCAGGCTTACCAGGAAGCGGATATTCCCGCCTGGCGACGCGCGCATCTGCCATTGCTCTGGAGCGGCGAGACGCTCGTGCTGGCCGCTGGCCTGGGCATCCATCGCCGCTGGCCGACCGAATTTCCCCATGCCCCGCGGTGGCGTGTGGAGTGGGTGACACGGCCAGATCTGGCCGGCTGAGCGGCCAGCCACCGGCAAAAATGGGGACAGTATCAATTCCGCTTGTGAATATTTTTCACAAGAAATGACGCGATTTTGGCGTCGTTTTTACGGGTTTTATCCCCTTTCGGCCTTTACGGGCAGCGACTCTTCGTGTAATTTCATCGGCTTTGCACAATCGCTGGCGTCGACAAGAAGATGGCTCTCATCGTTCACAAATACGGCGGCACTTCGATGGGTTCCACGGAACGCATCAAGAATGTCGCCAAGCGCGTGGCCAAGTGGCACCGCGCCGGTCACCGCGTTGTCGTGGTGCCTTCGGCCATGTCGGGCGAGACCAATCGCCTGCTGGGCCTTGCCAAGGAAATTTCCGCGCAGCCGGACCCGCGTGAACTGGACATGCTGGCCTCCACGGGCGAGCAGGCCAGTGTGGCGCTGCTGGCCATCGCGCTGCATGGCGAAGGCATCGACGCGGTCAGCTACACGGGCTGGCAGGTTCCCGTGAAGACCGATTCGGCCTACACCAAGGCCCGCATCGAATCGATCGATGACGAGCGCATCCTCGGCGACCTGGAAGCAGGCAAGGTGGTGGTGATCACCGGCTTCCAGGGCATCGACGACGACGGCAACATCACGACGCTGGGCCGCGGCGGTTCGGACACCTCGGCCGTGGCCATCGCCGCCGCCATCGAGGCGGACGAATGCCTGATCTACACCGACGTGGACGGCGTGTACACGACCGACCCGCGCGTGGTGGAAGACGCGCGCCGCCTGGACCAGATCACCTTCGAGGAAATGCTGGAAATGGCCAGCCTCGGCTCCAAGGTGCTGCAGATCCGCTCGGTGGAGTTCGCCGGCAAGTACCGCGTGAAGACCCGCGTGCTGTCGTCGCTGACCGACCCCCTGATGCCGCTCGAACAGGAAATGCATTCGGGCACGCTGATTACTTTTGAGGAAGAGTCTGAAATGGAAGCAGCCGTCATCTCCGGCATCGCCTTTGCCCGCGACGAGGCCAAGATCACTGTGCTGGGCGTGCCTGACAAGCCGGGCATCGCCTACCAGATCCTGGGTCCGATCGCCGACGCCAATATCGACGTCGACATGATCATCCAGAACCAGTCGGTGGACGGCAAGACCGACTTCACGTTCACCGTGCCGCGCGGCGACTACCAGCGCGCGCTGACGATCCTGAACGACAGCGTGAAGGCCCATATCGGCGCCGCCAGCGTGTCGGGCGACCCGAAGGTGTCGAAGGTGTCGGTGGTGGGCGTTGGCATGCGCTCGCACGTGGGCATCGCCAGCAAGATGTTCCGTACGCTGTCGGAAGAGGGCATCAACATCCAGATGATCTCCACCTCGGAAATCAAGATCTCGGTGCTGATCGACGAGAAGTACATGGAGCTGGCCGTACGCGCTCTGCACAAGGTATTCGAGCTGGATCAGGCGTGATCGGCTGCTGAAATTTCTGGCGTGGCGGGATTGCTGTGATTTTTGTCACGGGTCATCGAAAATTCATTGACCAGTTGAGACTGCCTCGCTAGAATACGCGCTCTGTTGTGCAGCCTCCCTTGCACAACAAAAGTTTGGGAGACGTGGCCGAGAGGTCGAAGGCACTCCCCTGCTAAGGGAGCATCTGGGCCAAAACCTGGATCGAGGGTTCGAATCCCTCCGTCTCCGCCAGAAGACTACCCGGCCCCCGCGGGGGCCGGGTTCTGGTTTCACAAAGGGCTCTTACGCTCTGACCACCGTACCACGCAACGTACCAGACGGCGTACCATGCATGGAGAGGTGGATCCCATGAAATCCCGTCGAACTCCCACGTATCTTCACACTCGCCCGGACAGCCAATTCCCAGCGTTCCGCTATACGGTGCGCAGGGAAATGCTGCCGTTCTGGAGCGGCCCCAAGGTGATTTGCGTGAGCCTGCGCACCGCCGATCCCGTGCGCTGTCGTCAATTGGTGGCCGACTATGTCAGCCATTACGACGCGTATTTCCAACGGCTGCGCGACGTTCACCTGCGCCCATGGTGTCAACTGGATGCCGGCAATGCGGGCAAGCTTAGCGCTGAGGTGAGTGGCACACTCGAGCAGGCGTTGTTGGACAGCGAAGCCCATGCGCGGCGGCAGGGATCCGCGCAGGGTGTCCTAGAGGGGCCATTGTTGGCGCGCAACGCGCAGCACGAAGGGCTGCTGCCACCGGATGCGCTGAGCGCGCACCAGCTCTGCATGGATCGCGTGGTGGCCGATCTGGGGCGCCAGGCCGCGCAACATGACTATAGTGCGGCAGATCCGTTTCTCGACGCCTTGCTGCCGCACTTGCATATCAAAGTCGATCGCGAGCAGATCGAGTATCAGAGCCTTCGTCTGAGCGCCATGCAGGCCTTGCTGCAGGCGCACCGCAAGATCCAGCTCCGCAACACCGAAAGGTTGATGCCGGGCGCCAGCGTTGCGCCGGTCATGGCGTCGCTGCCGTTGCCAATGACCGTACAGCCGCCATCGTTCAACGTCGAGCCCGTCGCGAATGCCCGGCTTACGACGGAAAAGACCGGGCTGACCGTTGACGACCTCATGAATGATTGGGTACGCGAGCGCGGGCGCAATCCGCGCACAGTGCTGGCCGTGCGTGCTGCGATAGCGGAGTTCGCGACCTTTGCCCAGATTACGCATGCCAGCGAACTGGCCAAGGCCAAGGCGGTCGCGTTCAAGATTTACCTGCTGGAGCATGGCTCGGCCCAAACGGCGCAGAAAAAATTTGGTTTGCTTGCCGCCCTCTTCACGCTTGCAGTCGCCAATGGCCGGATCGAACATTCACCCTTCGATGGGGTTTCGGTATCGCTGCCAAGGAATCAACCCAAGCCGCGCGTCTCCTTCGATGTCGACGATGTTCAGCGTATTTTCAGTCATCCGATCTTTGCCTCCCGCGCTGCCGTGTACTGCGGCAGCGCGGGAGGCGTCGCCGCCTTCTGGCTGCCGTTGATCGCTTGTTTTTCTGGGGCGCGATTGGAGGAAATCGGTCAACTCAAGCAACGCGATTTCAAGAAAGGCCTGGGCCTTCGACACCTCGACTATTTCGTGATCGACAACGCGGAGGGAAATGCTACCAAGACGGTCGCCTCGAACCGCGATGTGCCCCTGCATCCCGTGCTGATCCGCTTGGGTCTGCTTGACTATGTGGCATTGCTGCCCGGTCCTGATGCCCCACTGTTTCCCGATCTGATGCGGAACAAGTATGGAAGCTTGACCGCAAATTTTTCTAAGTGGTTTGGTGAGTTTTTGCGTAAAGATGTGGGCATTACCGACAAGCGCAAAACCTTCCATTCGTTTCGTCACGGTTTTGCGACCAACTGGAGGGCGTGTGAACTGCCTGAGCACATCCGCTTTGTGATCGATGGACATGCAATGGGATCAGTCGGTGCGACATATGGCGAGACGCCCTTGTCGTTGATGTCAAATTGCATGAACAAGCTGGTGATTGAGGGCTTCCCGCTGTAGCAGAGCTTCGGGCTGCGATCGAAGTCGCATTCCCGTGGGGGCGCGCACATGATGGCATCGCCCAGTGATCAGTCTCGCACTGCGTCGGCGATGCCTGCGCATCCCGCCGGAGTTGGCGCGTTCATTCCGACGTGGGGGAGGGGGGCGTGTCTTTCGTCGCCCGAAGTCTTTCTGCCAGCCCGATCAACAAGGAGAGCCGCACGTTCAGCGCCGCCGCGATGCGTTCCATGGTGCGCAGGGTGGGCGCACCATCGCCGCGTTCTACTCGACTGACAGCGGCCGTTTGCAGGCCCGCGTGATTGGCCAGATCGCTTTGATTCCATCCAATGGCCTTGCGCCGGATCCGCACAGCCTTTCCGAAAGCCTGCTCGATCGTCATGATCTGGCTCGCCATGGCAGATGGACGCCTATAGACCCGA
>DAIOET010000270.1:4216-5899 GCA_036746135.1 Cupriavidus sp. | reverse complement strand
CATCCAGTCGGCGGGCGGGCCTGTCATCGGCAGCCGCATCAACAACAAGTTTGCGCTGACATTGCGCCAGGCTGGCCAGATCTGGATCGTGGACCCGGATCGCCAGGGTATGCCGGTGACAAAGCTGGAAGGGGTTGGCCGCATGCTGCACGACACGTTCCTGACGCCGGACGGACGGTACTCGATGGTGGCGTCCTACGATGACAACAAGATCGTGGCTATCGACCTCAAGGAAGACAAAGTGGTACGCGATATCCCGGCGGGCTGCCAGCCACATGTCGGCTCCGGCGCGGTGACCCCGGTGGGCGGAAGGATGCTGGCGTTTGGAACCAACATCGGGCAGTGCGAAAAGGGCGACGTGGTCACGGTATGGGATACACGCGACTTCTCGGTGGTGAAGAACATCCCGGTGGCTGGGCCCACCGAGTCGCCAGCGGCTCACCCCGATGCTCCGTACGTGGCCGTCGATATCGTCACCAAGGACAAGAAGGCATCGCAAATCCAGCTTATCGACAAGCAATCGCTCGAAGTGGTGCGCACGCTTGATGCGGGTGGTCATGCGTTCTTCCCGGAGTACAACCGTGACGGGAAGTACCTCTACGTCAGCGCCGGATACTACGGAGATCGGCTGCGGGTGTACGACAGCAAGACACTTGCCCTGGTGGCCGAGCACAAGATGGAAAGCCCCGCCGGCATCTTTTCGCGCGCCCGCACGCAGTGGATTTCGGTGGGCCTGCCGCCGACGCGAAAGAACTGAGGAGACGAGCCATGATCAAGCGTCGATGGATCTATCTGCTTGTACCGCTTGCCCTGTTGGGCGCAACGGCGACCGCGCATGCGGCGTCAGGTGGTGCGGCTGAAAAGCTAGTGCAAAAGCCGGCCGATCAACTGACGGCCATCCTGCCGCTTTGCGCCTCGTGCCACGGCGTCGACGGCATCAGCAGCGTCGGCCTGTATCCCAACCTCGCCGGACAGAAGCCCGAATACCTGGCCAAGCAACTGCGCGACTTCAAGGCGGGGCTGCGGGAAGATGCCGTGATGCGTCCGATGGCTGAGCCGCTGGATGACGCATCGATCGATGCGTTGTCGCGGCACTTCGGAACGATGTCCGGCGCGCGTTGAGGTATCACGCTGCCACGCCGGCCGGCTCGCCTGAGCCAGGCTTGAGCCGGCAGCTTTCCACCGCCAGCTTGAGCCTGGCCATCGCCGCCTGGATCTGATCGACGCTCTGCGATGCATAGCCAAGTAGCAGTACGCGGTTGCCCGATGCGGGAATATGCGCGCAGGCGGCGTCGTCCATCGGGTACAGCCTGACGCCGTGGACCAACGCATGATGCGCAATGTCGGCGGCACATGGTTCGCCGGGCGGCAAGTGCACCGCCACGTGCATGCCCGTACCGGTTCCGCTGACTTGAACGTCGCCTCCCCATAGTTCATGCAGGCCGTCGAGCAGTGCATCGCGCTGCGCACGATAGCGGCAACGCAGCCGGTAAAGATGCCGGCTGTAGTCGCCATACTCGAAAAGGCGTGCAAGCACGGCCTGTTCGAGCCAGGGACATCCATGATTCAACAGTGCCTTGCGACGGGCGATTGCGTCGGTCAGCCATAGGGGACATGCCATGAATCCGAGTCGCAGCCCTGGTCCAAGCACTTTCGAGAACGACCCGACGTAGACGACGCGAG
>DAIOET010000270.1:0-4116 GCA_036746135.1 Cupriavidus sp. | reverse complement strand
TGCTTGAGGTGGGGCAGATTGCAGAAGCCCGCATAGCCGGGCGATTCCATCACGACGTGGTCGCCGTGATGGACGAGCTGAGCGGCAAGCAGATGCAGCGCTTCCTGGACGCCGGCGACGATCAGTATCTGCGCCGGGTCGACCGATAGCGCGCGGGTCGCGGCCAGGTAGTCGGCAATCTGCATGCGCAGGCCCCAGAGGCCTTCCGCCGGCGTGTACTCACTGATCGCGTGACCCATCTGGCGCAGCAAAGGGTTTGACAGCATGGCCCAGCGCCGGACCGGAAACGCATCGGGAGCGGGACGTCCGATCTTGAAGTCGAAGGTCACGGGAAGACGTGGTGGCGCGGCGTGGACACCAGGCGGCGACACCGATGCGCCCGCGCGTGTCGAGCGCGGCAGTGGCGCATCCGGTCCCGGCGCGTCCCCCACGGTTGCGGGCAACGAGGATGCGCGTGGAATGGCCTCCGCGATATAGAAGCCTCGTCCCGGCTCCCCTCGCAACAGTCCCGCGTCGGTCAGACCTTCGTAGGCCCCGACCACCGTGTTCCGTGAGACGCGCAGCATTGCCACCATGCACGCAATCGACGGAAGCCGGTCGCCGCTTTGCAGCCGTCCGGAGACGATCAGTTGCTCGATCTTGCGCATGATCTGCCGCTTGTACGGTTCCGATCCATCGCGCGCGACCACGATCGGCAGGGAAAACGAATGGCGCTGCATGTTGTGGTGGTGTGGGGACCTTGCCTCATGCTAGGGCGGGCTCACCATCCAGTGATTTGTGCTGGCGCAAATTTGCGGGAGAGTGCGGCGGATTCTCACGTGACGATTGGCGTGCGTGCCACAAAGGAGCGGGTAATCGAGTCCTGCCGGGCATGCAGTGGTATGGTTACGCCTTTCCTGGCTTTCCGAATCCCGCAGTCTCATGTCGCGCGCCCTGGCGATCCTCAAAGAAGTCTTCGGCTACCACGCCTTTCGTGGCAGGCAGGGGGAGATCATCGACCACGTGGCGGAGGGTGGCGATTGCCTGGTGCTGATGCCTACCGGCGGCGGCAAGTCGCTCTGCTACCAGATTCCCGCCTTGCTCCGTCAGCAGGCCGGTCATGGCGTCGGCATTGTGGTGTCGCCGCTGATCGCGCTGATGCAGGACCAGGTCGCCGCGCTGACCGAGGCCGGGGTCCGGGCCGCCGTGCTCAATTCCACGCTTAGCGGCAGCGAAGCCTCGGCTGTCGAGCGCGATCTGCTGGCTGGCCGGCTGGACGTCCTCTATGTGGCGCCCGAGCGGCTGATGACGCCGCGCTTCCTGGACTTGCTCGACCGCACTCGCGTGGGTTTGTTTGCCATCGACGAAGCGCACTGCGTGTCGCAGTGGGGCCATGATTTCCGGCCGGAATACATCCAGCTGTCCGTGCTGCATGAGCGCTTTCCGAATGTGCCGCGTATCGCGCTTACCGCGACGGCCGATTCGCTGACGCGCAACGAAATCATCGAGCGGCTGGCGCTGGACGATGCGCGCGTCTTCATTTCGAGCTTCGATCGTCCGAACATCCGCTACCGCATCGTGGAGAAGGACAACGCGCGGAACCAGCTGCTGGCCTTTATCAAGGCGGAGCACATGAATGGCGACGGCGGCCACGACAGCGGCATCGTCTATTGCCTGTCGCGCAAGAAGGTCGAGGACACCGCGCAATGGCTGGCTGGCCACGGCATCAACGCATTGGCCTACCACGCGGGCATGGACGCCCAGGTGCGGCAACACCATCAGGCCCGTTTCCGGGAGGAAGAGGGCATTGTGATGGTGGCCACGATTGCGTTCGGTATGGGAATCGACAAGCCGGATGTGCGGTTCGTGGCGCACCTCGACCTGCCCAAAAGCATGGAAGGCTACTATCAGGAGACCGGCCGCGCCGGGCGCGATGGGTTGCCGGCCAATGCCTGGATGGCCTATGGACTGGGCGATGTCGTGCAGCAGAAGCGCATGATCGATGAATCGGAAGCCGACGATGCGCACAAGCGTGTGTCGTCGTCCAAGCTCGATGCCCTGCTGGGTTTGTGCGAGACGGCGGGCTGCCGCCGCGTACGGATCCTGGCCTATTTCGAAGAGACGGCCGAACCTTGCGGCAACTGCGACACCTGCCTTGAGCCTCCGTCCACCTGGGACGGCACGCGCGAGGCGCAGATGGCGCTGTCATGCGTGTATCGCACGGCACAGACCAGCCGCGTTCATTTTGGGGCGACGCACCTGATCGAGGTGCTGCGCGGCAGCACCAACGAGAAGATCCGCCAGTGGGGCCATGACAAGGTGTCGACCTTCGGGATCGGCAAGGATCTTTCGGTTGCGGAGTGGCATGCCATCTTCCGGCAACTGATCGCCAACGGCCTGCTGGTCATCGATCACGGCGGCCACGGCGCGCTGCTGCTTGGCGAACCGGCGCGAGCGGTGCTGAAGGGTGAGCAGTCGATCACGTTGCGGCGCCAGATCAGCAAGCCGGGCAAGTCCGGCGAACGCGCGGGACGCGGCGGCGGTGCCCGCACGGACCATACCGCCACGATGGACGCCGACACGCTGGCCAACTGGGAAGCGCTGCGACGCTGGCGCACGGCGACGGCAAAGTCGCATGGCGTGCCCGCCTATGTGATCTTCCACGATGCCACGCTGGCCGAACTGGCACGCAGCGCGCCCGAATCGCTTGACGAACTGGCGGAGGTGCCCGGAATCGGTGCGTCCAAGCTAGAGCGCTATGGCGACGAAATTCTCGAAACGCTGCGCGAAGTCTGAGGCCGGCGAGCCTTCCGCGGTCCTATAACGTATACGGCGCGTATACCCCTTGACCGTTGCCAATGTGGCTGCTAGAGTGCCAGATTCGAGTTTTTGGCTTCGGATTTCGCTCGTCCCTTGGATTTGTGGCGCTTCAGGTGCTCAGCCAGGCAGTACGACAGCGGGATCCCGGCGAGCTCGCGCTCTTTGGCAAGTCTGTCACTTCACAGCCCTTCCTCCAGAGCGTCCGCTCACCTTTCCCGCGCCCAAAACCCGTTGTTGCCCCTTGGTCAGATGCTGGCGAAGGGGTGTTTTTGTAAAACCAAGCTGGATTGAACAATGCCAACTATCAACCAACTGGTTCGCAAGCCGCGTGTCTCTGAAGTCATCAAGAGCAAGAGCCCCGCACTTGAGAACTGCCCGCAGCGTCGCGGCGTGTGCACCCGCGTGTACACCACGACGCCGAAGAAGCCGAACTCGGCACTGCGTAAGGTCGCCAAGGTGCGCCTGACCAACGGTTTCGAAGTCATTTCGTACATCGGCGGTGAAGGCCACAACCTGCAGGAACACTCGGTCGTGCTGATCCGCGGCGGCCGTGTGAAGGATCTGCCGGGTGTGCGTTACCACATCGTCCGTGGTTCGCTGGATCTGCAAGGCGTGAAGGACCGCAAGCAGGCCCGTTCGAAGTACGGTGCGAAGCGTCCGAAGGCTGCCTAAGCTTCTACGCAAAGCAATATCCGACAGCCGTGACCAAACGTCATGGAGCTGTCACCAGGCGGCGGTACAACGGAGCGTTTTTTGTGCGCCGTGCCGTCGAGTAAGTGGTCACCCGGCGAATTTGCCCAGTCAGTTACTGGCAAGCTAGTTGGTGGCCGGAGAGCGGAAATATTCAGACCGCCTCTCAACTGAATCTTAAGGAAAGAAGATGCCACGTCGTCGTGAAGTCCCCAAGCGGGAAGTTTTGCCTGATCCGAAGTTCGGTAACGTTGAAGTTGCCAAGTTCATGAACGTGCTGATGCTGGACGGCAAGAAGTCGGTTGCCGAACGTATCGTTTATGGCGCGTTCGACCAGATCGAAAAGAAGGCAGGCAAGGCCCCCATCGAAGTGTTCTCCGTTGCCATCAACAACGTGAAGCCGGTGGTGGAAGTGAAGAGCCGTCGCGTGGGCGGCGCCAACTATCAGGTTCCGGTCGAAGTCCGTCCGTCGCGTCGTTTGGCATTGGCGATGCGTTGGCTGCGCGAGGCCGCGAAGAAACGCAGCGAGAAGTCGATGGCGCTGCGCCTGGCAGGTGAGCTGCTGGAAGCTTCGGAAGGCCGTGGCGGCGCAATGAAGAAGCGCGACGAAGTGCACCGCATGGCCGA
>DAIOET010000269.1:4604-5912 GCA_036746135.1 Cupriavidus sp. | reverse complement strand
GCCACGAAGGCGCGCAGGTCCGCCAGATTGAAATTCATGCAAGCCTTGCATCAATAATGAGGAAATTTGCAATTCACAGTCTAGCACCGGGAGGCGATGATGCGTGGCATCCACGAGCAAGACGCCACCAATGAGAGGCGCACCTGGAGGAGACATGAACCCGAAACGTCGTACCCTGATCAAGGCCAGCGCGATGCTGCTGGCCGTGCCTGGCCTGACTGAAGCGCAGGACACTTTTCCGAGCAAGCCGATCCGCTATGTGGTGCCGGTGTCCGCCGGCGGTGGGTCGGACCTCGTTGGCCGCACCGTGGCCGAGCGCTGGGCGAAGGTGCTGGGCCAGTCGATCGTGGTCGAGAACCAGGCCGGTGGCGGTGGCGTCATCGCCTGCCAGATGACCAGCAAGGCCTCGCCCGATGGCTACACGCTGATGCAGGGCTACGTGGCCACGCATGGCACCAACCCGGCCACGCGACGCGTGCCGTATGACCCCGTCAAGGACTTCACGCCCATCGGCATGATCGGCGGCACGCCCAACGTGCTGGTGATCAACGCCAACGTGCCCGCCGCCAGCCTGGCCGCCTTTATCGCCTACGCAAAGAAGCAGCCGGTGGCGTATGGATCGGCCGGACCGGGATCGCTCACGCACCTGACGATGGAACTGTTCGCCCAGCAGGCTGGCGTAAAGCTGACGCACGCGGCGTATCGCGGGATTGCTCCGGCCTTTACCGATCTGATCGGCGGTCAGACGCAGGCGATGTTCCCCGGCCTGGCTGCAGCCTTGCCCAACATCCGCTCGGGTCGCGTCAAGCCGCTGGCCGTAACCGGCAGCAAGCGGCATCCGCTGCTGCCCGACGTGCCGACGCTGGAAGAGGCCGGCATGAAGGGCTTCGATGCAATGCAGTGGTATGGCGTGGTCGGCCCGGCCGGCATTCCGCCCGATGTGGTGACGCGGCTCAACAGTGCGCTGACCACCGTGCTCAAGACCCCCGATTTCAAGGAAAAGCTCGCGGCCGAGGCGCTGGACCCGCAACCGATGACGCCGGACCAGTTCCGCCAGTACATCGCCAGCGAGGTCAAACGCTGGAGCGAACTCGCCAAGGCACGCGGCATCCATCTCGATACCTGATTAACACCCGTATTCCCGCACAAGGAGTTTTGATTCATGGCCCGTAATACCCACGTCGCTGCCGACCACAACGCCCCGCCGGTCACGCGCATCCTCGGCAAATTCGTCGCCACGCATCCGTCGAAAGGCTGGAGCGATGCAGTGGACCACGAAGCCCATCGCACCTTCATGAACTGGCTCGG
>DAIOET010000269.1:0-4504 GCA_036746135.1 Cupriavidus sp. | reverse complement strand
GCCAGCGGTCGCGCGGTCATCGATGCACTGGTCCTCGGTATCGATGTGGCGTGCCGCGTCGGCAATGCGATGTATCCCGACCACTACGATCGTGGCTGGCATATCACCGGTTCCACGGGCATGCTCGGCGCCGCCGCAGCCTGCTCGCGGCTGCTTGGCCTGGACGAGGAGCGCACGACGATGGCGCTGGGCATTGCGGCCTCGCAACCGGTGGGCCTGCGCGAGCAATTCGGCACGATGACCAAGCCTTTCCATCCGGGTGGCGCGGCGCGCGCCGGCCTGATGTCGGCGCTGCTGGCGAAGCACGGCTACACGTCCAGCGGCCGCGCGCTGGAAGCACCGCGCGGCTTCATGCAGGTGATCTCAAGCAAGGCGGACTGGAACGAAATCACCGACGAGCTTGGCCAACGCTTCGAGATTTCTTTCAATACCTACAAGCCGTTTGCATGCGGCATCGTGATTCATCCGAGCATCGACGCCTGCGTGCAACTGCGCGAGCAGGGTGTAAAGCCCGAGGATGTCGAACAGATCGAACTGCGCGTGCATCCGCTGGTGCTGGAACTGACTGGCAAGAAGGAGCCGTCCGACGGACTGCTGGCCAAGTTCAGCGTCTATCACGGTTGCGCGGCGGGGCTGATTTTCGGCCGGGCAGGGGAGGAGGAATTCTCCGACCACATCGTCACGCGCGACGACGTGGTGGCACTGCGCCGCAAGGTCGTGGCTACCGCCGACGCCAGCGTCGACGAGGCGGCCGCTTTCGTCAAGGCAACGCTCAAGGACGGGCGCAAGGTGGACGTACGAGTCGAGCATGCCATCGGGTCGCTGCAGCGTCCGATGACCGACCAGAATCTCGATGCCAAATTCCACGCGCTGGCTGATCCGGTGCTGGGATCTGGGCAAGTTGCGGATCTGATTGCGGCGTGCTGGAAGTTGGGTGGCGCAGCCGATGTGAAGGCACTGGTGAGCCTGGCGCAGCCGCGTTGATGTGTGGGGCCGGGGCAGTTTGACGCGCCCGGCCCTCTCCCCCGGCCCCTCTCCCGCTGTGCGGGAGAGGGGAGCACACCACGGGCATATCTATTGCCGCTGGTTTTCTCGCCTCTACCGCATGCCGGTGAGTCCATATCACCGCCGGTTTTCTCCCCTCCGCCGCGTGCCTGCGGGTCTCTATCACCGCCGGTTTTCTCCCCTCTCCCGCGTGCGGGAGAGGGGCCGGGGGAGAGGGCCAGCGTCTCAATCCCCGCAGCGGCCTTCAATCCCCCAGCAGCCCTCAGCCCCTACAGCAGCGCCCAGACCCCATCCGCTTCGCTGGCCACCCCATCGGCCTCCAGCTTCCGCAGATGCGCCATCAAGGACCGCAGCGCAATCGGATGCTTGCTCTCGGGCACATCGTCATAGACGCTGGCCACCAGCGTGCCGACATCCGTCGGTGCCAGCGCCCGCAGCGCGTTCAGCACCTTGGCCTCGCGCTGCATGCGATGGCGGATCAGCAGCCGGATTGCGTCGTGCGGTCGCGGCATCAGAAAGCCGTGGCCCGGCGCGATCCATTCGATATCCTCGTCCAGCAGCGCATGCAGTGACGCCAGATAGGCGCGCATGTCGCCATCGGGCGGGTTGATGACCACCGTCGAGCCCTGCATCACGTGGTCACCCGTAAACAGCGTCTTTTCCTCTTCCAGCAGAAAGCAGAGGTGGTTCGACGCATGCCCCGGTGTATGAACCACGCGCAACGTGGTCTGCGGGCCGAGCACGATGCGGTCGCCATGTTCAGGCATATGGTCCGGGCGGAAGGTCTGGTCCTGCCGGTCTTTCACCTCCGTCGTGCGCCCCCATACCGGCGCCGATGTGGCCTGGCGCACGCGGACCGTGCCCGGCGAATGGTCAAGATGCGTATGCGTGACCAGAATCCACTTCACGGGTCCCGGCGCGGCCGCCATGACCGCGTCGAAATGCGCGGCGTCTTCCGGGCCTGGATCGATCACGGCCCAGCAATTGTCGGCACCGGCGACGAAATAGGTGTTGGTGCCCGGCCCGGTCATCACGTTGCCGTTGTTGGCCGTGACGCGCCAGATCCGTTCGGACAGCTTCACGGCCAGCCCAGGCTCCAGTGCATAGCGCGCATGACCGGCGCCGTCGGGGTCGATGCGGGCGATCTCGGCGTAGCAGGGTTCCTCGGGCATGACCGGACGCTGGCCCTTGGGGCCGTGCGCCAGGCGCGGCATCACCAGCGCGATGCTGCGCTGCTGCCTGGCAAAATCGAAGCACTCCTGTGCCGTCCTGAAATGGGCGATCGATTGCAGAATCTTGCGCGTGGCGTTGACCAGCGTGAGATTGTTGGCCGGATCGATGACATCGGCCGGACGCATCCATCGATGCTCCACGGCTTCCACGCCGTCATGGATGGCAGTCTGGCCAGCCGGCAGCAGCGCCATGAAAAAGCGCGTGTCGAAGCGCTTCGGCAGACCCGGCGGCGTCAGCCAGTAGGCGCAATAGGCCAGCTTGTCGACGGCGAGTCTCAGGCCGAGCATTTCGCAGACGTGCGCCAGCCCCTTGCCGCCATAAGCGGCGGCTTCACGCAGTTGCTGGCGGACACCGGCGTCCAGCTCGTCGAGCCGCGCGACCTGGCCGTCGGCGTCGTAGGCATACAGCAGGCCGGCTTCCTCGAAGGCTTCGCGGATCGCGCACAGGTAATAGTCCAGGCCGTTCGCGTCTACCTGGAGCCGCGCGCTGGCCGCGGGGTCATCCAGCCCGGCACACAGCGGATGCAGCGCGGCGTCCTGTGGATCGAGCACGCCGCCCGGAAAGACATAGGCGCCGGCGCTACGGTCGTCGTCGCGCTGGGGGCGGCGCATCATCAGGATTTCCATCCCCTGGGCGCCATCGCGCAGCACCAGCATGCTGGCGGCGAAGCGCATGGCCTTGGAACGGGTTGGATCGGTGGAAGCGGGAGCGGGAGTGGGAGCGGCGGAGGACATGGAACGCAGAGGAAGTCTCTTCGGATTCTCTTATCGGCAGATCCGGCCCATTCTAGCGGTTTGCGGCGCTGCCGCGATGCAGCAATAACCCTGCCTTTACCCGCTTCATTGCGGAAACAGGGCCATCTGGCCGGTCAGCAGCGTCTCGAAATCGTCGTCCAGGAACGGCAGGATCGCATCGGCAATCGGCTGTAGCTGGCGCGTGACGTAGTGGTCATAGTCGATCGGCGCGGCGCGCGTTTCCAGCGGTTCCGGACCCGCCACCGTCATCAGGTAGCTGATCCAGCCGCCGTTCTGGTATTGCTTCGGGCGGCCATGCCGTTCGTTGTAGTCGTCGGCGATGCGCGCGGCACGCACGTGCGGCGGCACGTTGCGCTGATATTCGTCGAGCTGGCGGCGCAGGCGCTTGCGGTAGACGAGCTGCGCGTCCAGCTCTCCGGCCAGCGTTCGCCGCACCGTATCGCGCACGTAGTCCTGGTACGGTTCGCGGTTGAAGATTTTCTCGTAAAGCGTCTGCTGGAACTGCTGCGCCAGCGGCGACCAGTCCGTGCGCACGGTTTCCAGCCCCTTGAAGACCATCTCCGCCTTGCCGTCCTGCCGCGCCACCTGGCCCGCATACCGCTTCTTGCTGCCGAGGTCGGTGCCACGGATCGTCGGCATCAGAAAGCGGCGGAAGTGCGTTTCGAACTGAAGCTCCAGTGCGCTTTCCAGACCGTAGGTCTGCCAAAGGTGGTCGCGCCACCAGTCGTTGACATAGGCCAGCAGGCTGCGGCCGATCTGCGCCGCGTCGTCCTCGGTCCGGGCGCGGCGCAGCCAGACGAATGTGGAATCGGTGTCGCCGTAGATCACCTCGTAGCCGCGCGCCTCGATCAACTGGCGCGTCTGCCGCATGATCTCGTGCCCACGCATCGTGATCGACGATGCCAGGCGGGGATCGAAAAACCGGCAGCCGCTGGACCCGAGCACGCCGTAGAACGCGTTCATGATGATCTTGAGCGCCTGCGACAGCGGCTTGTTCTTGTCGCGCTTGGCCGCTTCACGGCCTTGCCAGACGCGCGACACGATGGCGGGCAGGCAGTGCTTGGTGCGAGAGAACCGCGCGCCCCGGAAGCCGGGCACCGAATCGGCGTCGTCGGGGTGTGCCAGACCCTCGACCAGCCCGATCGGATCGATCAGGAAGGTGCGGATGATCGACGGGTACAGGCTTTTGTAGTCGAGCACGAGCACCGATTCATAGAGTCCGGGGCGCGAATCCATGACAAAGCCGCCTGGGCTGGCCTCGGGCGCCTTCTCGCCGAGGTTAGGCGCCACGTATCCCTGGCGATGCATCAGCGGCATGTACAGATGCGTGAACGCCGCCACCGATCCACCGCTGCGATCGGCCGGCAGGCCCGTCACGGTGGCGCGTTCCAGCAGGAAGTGCAGCAACTCCGTCTTCTCGAAGATGCGCGTCACCAGTTCGCAGTCGCGCAGGTTATAGCGCGCCAGCGCGGGCTTGTCCTCGGCGAACATCCGGTCGATCTCGTCCATGC
>DAIOET010000268.1:0-5930 GCA_036746135.1 Cupriavidus sp. | reverse complement strand
GAATAGCTGTCCTGGAACACCATCTGCACCTGGCTGCGGAACGCCTTCATCGGCAATTGCGGCGACCCCACGCCCTGTGCGTCGAAGATCAGCTCGCCGCTGTCGTGCGGGGTCAGTTGCATCAGCAGGCGCGCCGTGGTGGATTTGCCGCAGCCCGATTCGCCCACCACGCCGAGCGTTTCGCCTTTCAGCACGTCGAAGCTGACACCATCGACCGCACGGACGACGTCGCCCGGACGGAACGGGATTGCCGACTTCAGCGGAAAGTGCTTGACCAGATCGCGGGCGATGACCAGCGGCTGGGCAGGGCCGCCGACATCGTCCGGCGCTGGGGACATTGGCGTCTCGGTCATGCTCACTCCTTGATTTCCATTGCCGAGCGGATGCCATCGGCCAGCAGGTTGAACGAGATCGATGTCATGAAAATCATGGCGCCGGGCAGCGCGGCCACCCACGGCTGCGTGTAGATGGCCGTGCGCAGCGTGTTCAGCATCAGGCCCCATTCGGGCTCTGGCGGCTTGACGCCAAGACCCAGGAACGACAGCCCCGAGGCCAGGATCATCGACACCGAGATCAGGCTGGTGGCGTAGACGAAGATCGGACCGAGCACGTTGTTGAGAACGTGCGCACGCACGATGGTCAGCGGCGATGCGCCCGATGCCCGCGCCGCGTCGACGAATTCGCGGTTGCGTACCTGCGTGGTCACGCTCTCGGCCACGCGCACGATCTGGGGCACGAATACGATGGTCAGCGACAGCAGCGCGTTACCCACACCCGCGCCCAGCGTGCCGGACAACGCGATAGCCAGCAGCACCGACGGAAACGCATAGAGGATGTCGGTCAGACGCATGATGATGGTATTGGTCCAGCCACCTGCGTAGCCCGCCACGATGCCGATGGCGCTGCCGATCACAAAGGCCAGCAGCACGGGCGTGATGCCCATGAACAGTGACAGGCGCGCACCGAGCATGAGACGCGACAGCATGTCGCGGCCCAGTTCGTCGGTGCCGAGCGGATAGCCCTCGAACCCGATTGGCTTCAGTCGCTTGAGGATCGAGGATGCATACGGGTCGGCTGGCATGAGCGCGGGCGCGAAGATCGCCATCACGATCAGCGCAAGCAGGACCAGCGCCGCAATCATCGCGAGCTTGTTGCGCAGCAGGCGACGGCCCACGGTGGCCCAGTAGCCGGGCGACCGCTCCACGGGCAGTGGCGCAACGGCCTTGTTCAATGTCATTTCCATGCCGGCATCCTTGGTTCCGTTGCTCAGTTGCGTTGAATTCGGGGATCGAACAGCGTCTGCAACGCATCGACCAGCAGGTTCAGCATCACGAAGAAGACGGCCAGCACCAGGATCGTGCCCTGCAGCAGCGGGAAGTCGCGCTGGAAGATCGCGGAGTTGAGCAGGAAGCCGGTGCCCGGCCACGAGAACACGGTCTCGATCAAAATCGATCCACCGAGCAGATAACCGAGCTGCAGCCCCATTACCGATAGCGCGGTGGGGGCCACGTTCTTGACCACGTGGCGGAACACGGCCAGATCGGATAGCCCGCGTGCGCGCAGGCCGACGATAAATTCATTGGAGAGGATTTCCGCCACCAGCGCGCGGATGGTGCGCGCCACGATGCCCATCGGAATCACCGACATCGTCACCGCCGGCAGCACCATGTACTGGATGTGTTCCCAGTCCCATGCCCAGTCGTTCGATCCGCCGGGGCCCGCGCCGGTGGCAGGCAACCAGCCGAGCAAGACCGAGAATGCAATCACCAGCACCATGCCGAGCCAGTAATGCGGGATGCTGACGCCCAGCACGGACAGGAATGACGCGATGCGGTCGGGTACCGAATCGCGCAGGTAGCCAGCCACAAAGCCAAACAGGCAGCCGAACGTGAAGCCGATCAGCGTGGCCAGCGCGGCCAGCCGGATCGAGTTGACCACTGCCGTCGAAACTTCCGACATGACCGGGCGGTTCGTTGCGATCGAGGTGCCAAGGTCGCCGTGCAACGCGCGCACCAGCCAGTGAAGAAATTGCTCGAAGAAAGGCTTGTCGAAGCCATACAGCGCGGTTAGCTGACGCCGCAATTCCTCGGATGCGTCGGGCGGCAGCACCGATACAAGCGGATCGCCGGGCGCGATATGGACCAGCGAGAAGCAGAGCAGGGCGACCCCAAGCAGGATCGGCAGCGCATACACGATGCGGCGGAGCAGGTAAGTCATGGTCTGGAGCCGGCTTGTGGGGATTGCGACGACATCTCGATACGGCTCCCCTTTCCCGTGGCGCGGGAGAGGGGAGCGGAGCGGCAGCGATTCAACCGCGGACTCAATCCATCGACATCGTCGCGATATCGATGAACCAGCTCTGCGGCTGCACCACGCCCTTGACCTTCTTCGAGATCGCGCGCGGGCCTACGTCGTGGGCGATCAGCACGAAGGGCGATTCCTCGACGATGCGCGCGTGCAGCTTGGCCAGCGCGGCGTCGCGGTCCTTCTCGCCGAACGAGGTGCGGGCGTTTTCAATCAGCTTGTCGAACTCGGCATTGCCGAAGTAGCCCCAGTTGTTCGATACCGGCGGCTGCGTCTTGGTGCTGACAAAGCGCACCATTGCGAAGAACGGGTCCATCGCGGCAAAGCTGACGTTGATCGCGTTGGTGCCGTGCGCGCTGGCGTCCTTCGCGCCGATCCGCCAGTTCGTGAACAGCGTGTTCCATTCCACGACGTCGAAGTCCACGTCGAAGAAGCACTCCTTGAGGTTCTGCTGCACGTATTCGTTCATCGGCAAAGGCTGCATCTGGCCGGACCCCGATGCCGATACCTGCACCTTGACCTTGACCGGCTTGGCGGCCGAGTAGCCGGCTTCGCTCATCAGTTTGCGCGCCGCGTTGGGGTCGTACTTGATGTCGAACTTCGGATTGCCCCACCAAGGGTTGCCGGCTTCGACAATGCCCTTCGCCTCGGCCATGTAGCCGCCCAGCAGCGTCTTCAGGCCCGCGCGGTTCACGCACAGGTTGGCGGCCTGGCGCACGCGCTTGTCCAGCCACGGTGAGTTGGGCGCGAACGAAAGCTGCCACGGCCACATATGTGGCTGGGCGTTGGCGTAGACCTCGAAGCCACGGCTCTTGATCTGCGCGATCGCGTCAGGCGCGGGCGCCTCGATCCAGTCGACCTGGCCCGACAGCAGCGCCGCCGTGCGCGCGTTGGCCTCGGGCATCGGCACCATCACGACCTTGTCGATCTTCGGCGTGCGCTTGCTGTCCCAGTATGTGGCGTTCTTTGCCAGCTCCAGACGCTCGCGCGGTACGAACTTCGTCATCTTGAACGGTCCGGTGCCCGACGCATCGGCGGCGAACGCCACCCATGCCTGCTTGGTGCGCTCGGCTGGGTCCGTCACCGATGCGGGCACGGCGGCCAGCTTCTTCTCCCATTGCGTGGGCGACGCCATGAACAGGTTCGACAGGTTGTAGGGCAGGAACGAATCCGGCTCGGACGTGACCAGCTCCACGGTCATGTCGTCGATCTTCTTCGCGCCGCGCAGTGTGGGCATGCGCGAGGCGGTGACGCCCACCTGGCTCGGGTCGAACTGCTTTGCCGTCTTGTCGAGCACCTTGTTGACGTTCCAGATCACGGCATCGGCGTTGAACGGTGAGCCGTCGTGGAACTTCACGCCCGGCCGCAGCTTGAATGTCCACTTCGTCTTGTCCTTGTCGTCGACCTTCCATTCGGTGGCGAGGCCCGGCGTCAGCAGACTCGGTCCGTTGCTCTTGGACAGGTCCCATGCGGTCAGCGCGTCGTACATCGGTATGCCAGTGAAGCGGTTGCCCTCGAAGCCCTGGTCGGGCTGGCCGAGTGTGCGCGGAATGTCGGCCGCGGTCATGCCGATGCGCAGTGTCTTGTCTGCCATCGCCACGCCGGGCAGGATCAGCAGCGACAGCGCGACGGCTGCCGGGAGCGAACGGACGGCGGCAGAAGAACCATTCACGCGGGAGGACTTGAAGGGATTCACAGGCAGGGCTCCTGATGGTGGAAGGGGAAGCGATGAACGATGTGCAGTCAACGTTCGGTCTAGCAAGTGATGTGCCAGTAGCCATGCACCATCGACGGCCGTGGTCTGCTTCTTGCTCGATCCAGGTTCGATGTTCACTGACCGCAGACAACACAAACATGGATCCGAAATTCACTCCCCGCATCAATGGCGCCCGCCTGTGGCAATCGCTGATGGACCTGGGCGCGATCGGCGCCACGCCCAAGGGCGGCGTGTGCCGCATTGCTTTGACCGAGGAAGACCGCCGGGGGCGCGACCTGGTCGTGCAGTGGTGCCGCGATGCCGGACTCGACGTGCGCGTGGATGAGATAGGCAACGTCTTTGCGCGCCGCGCCGGCACCGATCCCGATGCGCCCGCCGTGGCAACCGGCAGCCATATCGATACGCAGCCATCGGGCGGAAAATTCGACGGCAATTTCGGCGTGCTCGCGGGGCTGGAGGTCATGCGCACGCTCAATGACCTGGGCGTCGCCACGCGCGCGCCGCTGGAGGTGGCGTTCTGGACCAACGAGGAAGGCACGCGCTTCACGCCGGTGATGATGGGTTCGGGCGTGTTTGCGGGGGTTTTCGACGCCGGTTTCGCTCATGCGCAGCAGGACCGCGAAGGTGTCAGCGTGGGCGATGCGCTGCAGGCGATCGGCTATCGCGGCGCGCACCCCGCTGGCGTGGTGCCGGGCGGCATGTATGCGGCCTACTTCGAAGCGCATATCGAGCAGGGGCCGGTGCTGGAGGCGGCAGGTCTGCCCGTTGGCGTGGTCACGGGCGCGCTCGGCCAGCAGTGGTACGACGTGACCGTCACCGGCCAGGACGCCCATGCTGGCCCCACGCCGCTGGCGTTGCGACACGATGCGATGCTGGCCTCGGCGCGCATGATCGAGGCGGTCAACCGCATCGCGCGGGACGAGGCGCCGCATGGGCGCGGCACCGTGGGTTTTGTCGAGGTCACGCCCAATTCGCGCAACGTGATTCCCGGCCGCGTCGATTTCTCCGTGGATTTTCGCAACCTGTCGCAGGACGGACTCGATCGCATGGATGCCGCCATGCGTGCCGCGTTTGCGGGCATAGCCGACGCGGCCGCGGTCACTGTCGTGGTGCGTCAGGTCGTCAAGTTCGAACCCTGCCAGTTTGCGCAGGCATGCGTGGACAGCGTCCGGCGCGCGGCGGCGTCGCTGGGATTGCCGCATATGGATGTGGTCAGCGGCGCGGGGCACGACGCCGTGTACATCGCGCAGCGCGCGCCAGCGGGCATGATTTTCGTGCCGTGCAAGGACGGCATCAGCCATAACGAACTGGAGGACGCACTGCCCGAACATATCGAGGCCGGCGCCAACGTATTGCTGCAGGCGATGCTGGAGCACGCCCGGTAACGCTGGGAAACGCTGAGTAATGCCGGGTAACGCAGCGCCGCTGACGACGAGTCACCCGGTCTTTTTGCCGTGCAAGCCGGCCCCATGCACCACGATGGCCGGACCTTGCACCAAGGCATGAACCATCACGTGGCACGGCTTGAAGTGGCGTCACCTACCGCCGCTTGGTGTTTACCCCTATAAGATTGGCGGTTGTGTACAGTGAAATATCACACTAGTATCACAACAACTTCAACGCAGACGCTGACGCTGTCAGTTCCATCTCGTGGCCAATCCAATCCGTCTCGTCGGCAGCGCCGACGCACCCGCCGTGCCGACGCCCGCCCAAAGTGGCGCGGCCATGCGCGAGCAGGCTTATACCGAAATCAAGCGCCGCATCATTTCGTGCGAATTCCGCCCGGGCGAGCCGCTGAATGAAGCCCAGGTGGCCGCCCTGATCGGTCTGGGCCGCACGCCGGTACACCAGGCCCTGCATCGGCTGGAAGTGGAAGGGCTGGTGTCGATCCTGCCGCGCAAGGGCGTGC
>DAIOET010000267.1:0-5942 GCA_036746135.1 Cupriavidus sp. | reverse complement strand
GCCAGACGCAGCGTGGCGGCACGTTCCTGGGCCTGGTGCTCGGGCTGATCGTCGGCCTGGCCATTGCCGTGGTCATCGCGCTGTATATCACCAAGTCGCCGGCCCCGTTCAAGGGCAACGGCAACACGCCCGCGCCGCGCCCGACCGAACCGGGCAATGTGGCCAGCGCGCTGCCGAATCCGGCCCAGCAGGCCCAGCCGAACGCCGAGCCGACCGATCCGAACCGGCCGCTGTGGAGCAAGACGCCGGCCAAGCCGGTGGGCCAGCCCGACCAGCCGGCCGCCCCGCAGCAACCGCCCGCGGCGACCAGCCGCCCGGCCGAGGTACCTGGCGCCAGCAATGGCGCCGTGGCCAGCAAGCCGGCCGAGAAGCCTGCCGAAAAGCCGGCGGCACGCCCGGCTGAGAAGCCGGTGGCCGACCCGATCGCCGAGATCGCCCAGGCCGATGCCAACAAGGTTGGCTACCTGCTGCAGGTTGGTGCATTCCGGTCGCAGGATGACGCCGATCGTCAGAAAGCCAACCTGGCGATGCAGGGCTTCGAGGCCAAGGTGACCGACCGCGATGTCAACGGCGTCAAGATGTACCGCGTTCGACTGGGGCCGTTCAACCGGATCGAGGACATGAACCGCGCGCGCGACCGCCTGCAGTCGGCTGGCTTCGACGCGTCGGTGATTCGTTTCACCAAGCAGTAATCTGGCGAAAATACCCGGACTGGCGGCGGCATCGAGAACCAAGTTGCACCGCCAGGGTCATAGACCCAATCCATTCGCTCGTTGAGCAAGTTCAACCCGTAAGGCCCTTCTGACATGAAGAAAATCGCCGCATTGATCGCCACCGCTGCCGCCGTGAGCGGCCTGCTGATGTCCGCGCCCGCCGCTATGGCCGCGCCGACGGAAGGCAAGGACTACACGGTTCTGAAAGCCCCGCAGGCGGTGCCCGCTGGCAAGATCGAAGTGACCGAATTCTTCTGGTACGGCTGCCCGCACTGCTACGACTTCGAGCCGGAGCTGGAAGCGTGGATCAAGAAGCAGGGCAAGGACGTGGTGTTCAAGCGGGTGCCGGTGGCCTTCCGCGACGACCTGCTGCCGCATACGAAGATCTTCTACGCGCTGGAAGCGCTGGGCAAGGTCGACGCCATGCACACCAAGGTCTTCGACGCGATCCACAAGCAGCGCAAGCGCATGGTGGACCCGAACGAGATTGCCGACTTCATGGCTGCCAACGGTATCGACCGCAAGCAATGGCTGGACACCTACAACTCGTTCTCGGTGACCACCAACTCGCAGCGCGCCAACAAGATCGCCGACGCATACAAGATCGATGGCGTGCCGACCGTGGTGGTGCAGGGCAAGTATGAAACCTCGCCGTCGATTGCAGGCACCAAGGGTGCCGCGATCCAGGCGATGGACTTCCTGGTGACGGGCGTGCGCGACAAGAAGCTCTGATCGAATATCGGACCGAATCAAACAGCCCGGTGCAGCGATGCACCGGGCTGTTTTGTTTTGGGCGGTGCGGCCATTTGACGCGCTGACCGACGCGGAAGAAGCGGGCAGACCGTGGGCGCATCAATCGCCCCCGGTTTTCTCCCCTCTCCCGCGACACGGAAGAAGCGGGCAGACCGTAGGCGCATCAATCACCCCTGGTTTTCTCCCCTCGCTCGCGACGCGGAAGAAGCGGGCAGACCGTGGACGTATCAATCGCCCCCGGTTTTCTCCCCTCTCCCGCCTGCGGGAGAGGGGCGGGGGAGAGGGCCAGCCTTTCAATGGCCGGCCGCGTTATATTTCCACCCATGAACTCCCAGAAAATCTTCCTGACCGGTGCCTCCAGCGGAATTGGCCAGGCCCTGGCCCGTGCCTACGCGGAACAGGGCGCCACACTCGGCCTGGTCGGCCGACGTGAGGACGCGCTTCGCGCGTTTGCCAACACACTGCCAAATCCTGATGCGGTACGCCTCTACGCCGCCGACGTGCGAGATGCCGATGCCATGAACGCCGCGGCCGCCGATTTCCTGGCGCATGTCGGATGCCCCGATGTCGTGATTGCCAACGCCGGCGTCTCGGTGGGCACCGTGGCCAGCGAGCGCGAGGACCTGGAAGTGTTTCGCACGGTCATGGACACCAACTGGTTTGGCACGCTGACCACGTTTCAGCCTTTCTTGGCGCCGATGCGCAGCCAGCCGCCCGGCCCCGACGGCTGGCGTGGCACGCTGGTCGGCATTGCCAGCGTGGCCGGCATCCGTGGCCTGCCCGGCGGCGGCGCGTACAGTGCATCGAAATCCGCCGTGATCAAACTGCTGGAAAGCCTGCGGCTCGAACAGTCGCGCGAGCGCATTCGCGTGGTGACCATCGCGCCGGGCTATATCCGCACGCCGATGACGGCGCACAACCCGTACCGGATGCCGTTTCTGATGGATGCCGACGTCTTCGCGCGCAAGGCTGTGCGGAAGATCGCCGCCGGCACACGCTTTGCGGTGATTCCGTGGCAGATGGGCGTGGTGGCATCGGTGCTGCATGTCATGCCGCGCTGGCTTTACGACGCGCTGTTCCGGCGCGCGCCACGCAAGCCGCGCCAGTCGCGGAGCGCCTGATGTGGACCGATGCAATCGGCCAGCAACATGGCCCGGCACGCGGCACGGTGCGGATCGCATCGCTGGTGCCGTCGATCACCGAGTTGTTGTTCGATCTGGGACTGGCGGACCAGACCGTTGCGCGGACCGGCTTCTGCATCCATCCCGAACCCGCGGTGCGGGCGGTCGAAAAGGTCGGTGGCACCAAGGACGTCAAGCTCGACCGCCTGCGCGCGCTGGCGCCGACCCATGTGATCGTGAACATCGACGAAAATCGCCGCGAGACCGTCGATGAAATCCGCGGGTTCGTGCCGCACGTCATCGTCACCCATCCATGCAAGCCGGACGACAACTTCGCGCTCTATTCGCTGATCGGCGGAATATTCGGCCGCGAGGCCGAGGCCGCGCGGCTGTCCGGCGATTTGCGTGCGGCGCTGGACGCTTTGCGCAACACGGCATGGCCCGCGCGGCGCGTGCTTTACGCGATCTGGCAGGACCCGTGGATGACGGTGGCGCGCGATACCTACATCAGCCAGATGCTGGCCCAGGTGAACTGGGCAACGTGGCCGGACGCCGCGCCAGAGGCCTGCGTCGATGGGGACTGCAGCCGCCCGAATGCCGAGGGCGAGCGGTATCCGACGTTCCGCTGGAGCGACGCGCTGGTGCGCGAACTTGACGCCGTGCTGCTGTCGACCGAGCCGTATCGCTTCACCGAAGATCATGCCGACGCGCTGGAGCGGCAGATCGGCAAGCCTGTGCTGCTGGTGGATGGCGAGATGCTGTCCTGGTATGGCAGCCGCGCCGTGGCCGGCGCGCGCTACCTGAAGACGCTGGCGGCTGGCTTCTAGGCTTTCGTAAACCGCACGACGCCATCCTCGTCCACCCGGCGCACCAATTCGCCGCGATGCCATAGCGCATGCAGGTGCGCCAGCGCCTCGCCCATCGCGAACGTCAGCTGGTGGATATCGAACTGGCGGCGGAAGATCACGCCGACGATGTCGTGGGCGTTGCAGGGTTTTTCGGCACAGGCCTGCACGGTTTCCGCCAGCCGGTCGACGTGGTGCTCGCGCAGTTGCTGGATCCGCGTATGGAGATTGCGGAACGGCCGGCCGTGCGACGGCAGGATCAGCACGTCGGCGGGCAGGTCTTCGTACTTGTCCAGCGAATCGAGGTAGAGCTGCAGCGGATTGGCTTCCGGCTCCATGTCGAACACGCTGACATTGGTGGAAATGCGTGGCAGCACCATGTCCCCGGAAATCAGCACATTGGTGGCGGCGTTGTACAGCGCGACGTGTTCAGGCGCGTGGCCATAGCCGGTGATGACCCGCCACGATGCCGTGGCCGGATCGGCGCCGATCTGCACGGTGTCGCCGTCCATCAGTCGCCGGTACTGGGTCGGCAGGTCCGGCACCAGCGATGGGTAGTAGCTCTTGCGCGCGCGCAGCTTTTCGAGATTGTCCGGATCGACCAGGCCGTGACGCGCGAAATGGCTGGCCGCGAAATCGCCACCGGCATTGGAGCCGACGCCCGAGCCGCCCGCCATCACGCGCGCGGACATGTAGTCGCCCAGGCTCATCCACAGGCGCACGTCCCACCGTTTGCAGAGCCAGTGCGCCAGGCCGACGTGGTCGGGGTGGCAGTGCGTCACCAGCACGCGCAGCACGGGCAGCCCTTCCAGCTCGTTGGCGAAGATGGTTTCCCAGTGCCCGCGGATGGCGTCGTTGGTGATGCCGCAATCGATGATCGTCCAGCCATCGCGGCCATCGATGCGGTCGCGCAGCAGCCACAGGTTGATGTGGTCCAGCGCAAACGGCAGCGGCATGCGCAGCCAGTAGACGCCCGGCGCCACTTCCTGACGTGCGCCCGGTTCCGGCATGGTGTCGCCAAACGGATATTGAAGCTGATGTTCGAGTGCGTTCATGGGGTTTGTCTCGTCGATTTCCGGCGCGCTCGCGGGGCACGCTCTACTTTGGATTGTCATGCGCTCCGGTTGACGCTAACGTTAACGTCAATTCGCAAGCCATGCACGTCATCTTAGACGAAAAAGTTGATTGCGCAACGAATACGCGAACGACCGTTCATTTTTGCAGGACGCCATATGTCGGCTCAGCCATCTTCCGCCACCTACACGATTACCGACCTTTCGCGCGAGTTCGAGATTACGCCGCGCGCGATCCGTTTTTATGAAGACCAGGGCCTGCTCTCGCCAGACCGCGAAGGGCCCAGCGGCCGCAAGCGCGTCTACAACGGCCGCGAGCGTACGCGCCTGAAGCTCACGCTTCGCGGCAAAAGGTTGGGGCTCACTCTCAATGAAATCCGCGAAATTCTGGATCTCTATGAGTCGCCGCGTGATACGGCACCGCAGTTGGAACGGTTTCTTCATCTGCTGGCCCAGCATCGCGGCACGCTCGAACGCCAGATGGAAGACCTGCAAGCCCAACTGGCCGAGATCGACCAGCACGAACGCCAGTGCAAGGCCCTGCTGGCTACCCACCATGATGCGGGCAAGGCACGCACGGCCTGAAAACGAAAGCAAAACCGCACTTGGCGGCCATACCAATTGACGTTTACGTAAACGTCAATAAAATACCCGGACACGTACAGGAGACACGACCATGACTGACCTTCCCGGCCTGAAATTCGACCTTGGCGAAGACATCGAGATGCTGCGCGAGTCCGTCCGCAGCTGGGCGCAGGCCGAGCTGGCGCCGCGCGCCGGCGAAATCGATCGCACCGACCAGTTTCCGATGGACGCCTGGAAGAAGATGGGCGACCTGGGCGTGCTGGGCATCACCGTGGCCGAGGAATACGGTGGCGCCAACATGGGCTACCTGGCGCACATGATCGCGATGGAGGAAATCAGCCGGGCATCGGCATCGGTCGGCCTGTCCTACGGCGCCCATTCGAATCTGTGCGTGAACCAGATCCACCGCAACGGCACGGCCGCCCAGAAGGCGAAGTACCTGCCCAAGCTGGTATCGGGCGAATGGATTGGCGCGCTGGCCATGAGCGAGCCGAACGCCGGGTCGGATGTGGTCAGCATGAAGCTGCGCGCCGACTTCAAGGGCGACCGGTACGTGCTGAACGGCACCAAGATGTGGATCACCAACGGGCCGGACTGCGACGTGCTGGTGGTCTACGCCAAGACCGAGCCGGACCTCGGCGCGCGTGGCATGACCGCATTCATCGTCGAAAAGGGCATGAAGGGTTTCTCGGTGGCGCAGAAGCTCGACAAACTGGGCATGCGCGGATCGCACACCGGCGAACTGGTGTTCCAGGACGTCGAAGTGCCCGTGGAAAACATCCTCGGTGCCGAAAATAGCGGCGCCAAGGTGCTGATGAGCGGGCTGGACTACGAGCGCGCCGTGCTGTCGGG
>DAIOET010000266.1:0-5966 GCA_036746135.1 Cupriavidus sp. | reverse complement strand
GCGGAAGCGGGCACCCGCGGAGCGGGCGAGTTCGTTGGCGGAAAAAGTCATGGCGTGGTTCTCTTGTTGGTTCAAACCTGCTTCGGGGGCAGGGCGGGCATTAAGCGCAAGGGGTGTGCCAGCGTGTCCGACGGTGGTCCGGCGATGCCGTTGGCGTCATTCCGGTAGGCAGAAACCCTTACGGTTCAGTGGGTTAGGTGATGTTTTCGAGGCTGCGAAGGGATGATCGGGCGCCGCTGGCATCACGCTATCGTTGCATGGCTGGATTTCATGAATTTCAAAGTTGAAATGCATGACACGGGGGCGCACAATGCGCGTAACCGAATCCCGCGTCAGGCCGCCATGTCATCGCTGCCCACCCCCATTCCGCTGAATCCCGCCACACCGGCCGCTGCCGGCGCCCGTCCGCGCATCTGGGCGATGGGGATCAGCCGCCTGTCACGCGCGTTCGCTGACCTGATTCCGGCCTATGCCGCGCGTGCGGAGTTTCGTATCGTCGGGCGGGCCTTCGAGGCGGCTGCCAGCGCGATCAACCGCGAGGCGCGCGAGAGTCGCGTCGATGTGGTGGTCGCGGGCGGTTCCAACGGGGCATACCTGCGTCAGCATGTGGACGTGCCGGTCGTGCTGGTCAAGGTCACGGGCTTCGATGTCATGAGCGCGCTGGCTACCGCGCGACGCATTTCGCCGAAGGTGGCGCTGGTCACGCACGCGTCCACGTACGCCGAGGTCGACGATTTCGTCGGAGCCTTTGGCCTCGACATTCCGCGCTACACCTACCTGACCGAGGACGATGCCACGGCGCGCGTGCGCGCACTCAAGGAGGAAGGCATTCGCGTGGTGGTGGGGCCGGGCATGGTGACCGACCTGGCCGACAAGTACGGGCTGGTGGGCGTGTTCCTGTATTCGGGCAATGCGGTGCGGCTGGCACTGGAAGACGCCATCGAGGCCGCGCGGCTGCGCCGCATCGAATCCACACGACGTGACTATGTCAATGCCATCCTGGCTCACCTCAATGAAGGGGTGGCCGCCGTCGATGCGGAAGGGCGCGTTCAGGCTTTCAACCCGGCGATGGAACGCTTTCTGGGCACGCCAGCCGGCGTGGCGGTGGGGCGCAAGCTGTCCACGCTGGCGCCGGGTCTGTCGCTCGACGGCGTGATGCAAAGCGGCACGCGCGAGCTGGAGGCAATCCACAGGCTGGGCGACCGGATGGTGGTGGTGAACCGTATTCCAATCGTTGGCGAGGCCGGCACGTCCGGTGCGGTGCTGACGATCCAGGACGCCAATGCCATCCATCGCGCGGACCGCAACCTGCGCTCGCGCACGCGTGCCCGCGCGGCGGGCGTGCGCTACAGCCTCGACGATCTGGCCGGCGATTCTCCGGCGATGAGCGATCTGCGCGCGCTGGCCCGACGGTACGCCGTGGTGGACTCGACGGTGCTGGTCAGCGGCGAGAGTGGTACCGGCAAGGAGGTGCTGGCCCAGGGCATGCACGATGCCAGCCCGTGCCGCGCATTTCCGTTCGTCGCGGTCAATTGCGCGGCATTCCCCGAAACGTTGCTTGAGTCGGAGCTGTTTGGTTATGAAGAGGGCGCTTTCACCGGCGCCCGGCGTGGTGGCAAGGCTGGCCTGTTCGAGTCGGCGCACAACGGCACGCTGTTCCTGGACGAAGTGGGCGACATGCCGCCGGCGTTGCAGACCCGGCTGCTGCGCGTGCTTCAGGAAAAGCAGGTGCTGCCGATCGGCGGCATCGAGGCAGTGCCGGTCAACGTGCGTGTGATTGCCGCCACCCACCGCGACCTGGCAGCGCTCGTGCGCGCGGGCACCTTCCGCCAGGATCTGTACTACCGGCTCAATATCCTGCGGATCGAAATGCCACCGCTGCGCGACCGTGCCGCCGATCTGGCCGCCTTGGCAACGTTGCTGTACCGGCGCGCACAGGAGCGGCTGGGCATCGAATCCCCACAGGCTTTGCCCGACACCGTCCGCGCAAGGCTTTCCCTATATACGTGGCCCGGCAATATTCGTGAACTGGAGAATGTGACGGAGCGCATCGCCGTACTGGTCGCCGGGGCAGAGCTGGCCCCCGCGGCGCTGCAACGCGAATTGCAGGCGGCCGTGCCGGAGTTGTTTTCCGGGCATGACGCAGCCGTGATGCTGCCGGCTGGCATCGATGCGGCCGAGCTTGGCGCCAACGGCGCCCGATCCCTGGCCGGCGTGGCAAAGGCGAGCCAGACCGAGCATATCCGCCGCGTGCTGGCCGAGTGTGGCGGCAACCGCGCCGCTGCCTGCGCGCAGCTTGGCATCAGCGCCACCACGCTGTGGCGTCGGCTGCGGGAAGGTTGAAATCCCGGCGGGGTTTCTATCAGGGGAAGGTCGTTGGCTATAACGCAATTAACTGCCAAGATTTTTTGCGACCAAAGAGGGGCCGTACCGGCCCACCAAAAAAGCTGGCTTCAGGGATAGAGGGCAGAGGTCCCCATCCCGCTGGGTTTAATCTCAGAAGTGCCGATATGAGTACTTATAGGCCGGCTTGCGGTGTTTGACACCCTTAATCACCGCATCCGATGCGGTGATTAATTTGCCTTTGCGGAGAATGCCGCCCATAATCACCGCATGAATCGCGGTGAATATACCTATATCTGGCAAGCTCCCGACTGGCCGGTCTGGCGGTATGACCTGAGCGCGTTGGCGACAGTCATGTCCGAGGTCAGCCGGGCGCAGGGCATGCTACTGGGCAGGCTGGCGGACCTCGGCATGGGCCTGCGCGATCAGACCTGTCTTGCGGCGCTGACTGACGATGTGGTCAAGACCAGCGAAATCGAGGGCGAACATCTCAATGTCCATTCGGTACGCTCGTCCATCGCCCGAAGGCTCGGTGTCGATATCGGCGCGCTGGCGCCGGTAGACCGCCATGTCGACGGGGTGGTCGAACTGGTAATCGACGCCACCGCCAACAGCCAGACCCCGGTCACCAGGGCGCGGTTGTTCGGCTGGCACGCGGCGCTCTTCCCGACCGGCTACTCTGGCTTGTCCCGGATCAACGTTGCCCAATGGCGCGACGACTCCGCGGGCCCCATGCAGGTGGTTTCCGGCCCTATGTACCGGCAGCGCGTCCATTTCGAGGCGCCACCGGCCGCGCGTCTCGCCGCCGAGACCGAGCGATTCATCGATTGGGTCAACGCGGCACCCACTGAGCCGCCGTTGGTCCGTGCCGGACTCGCTCATTTGTGGTTCGTCACGCTGCACCCGTTTGATGATGGTAATGGCCGTATCGCGCGGGCGATCGGCGACCTGATGCTGGCGCGGGCCGATGGCAGCTCGCAGCGTTTCTACAGTCTGTCAGCCCAGATCCAGCGTGAGCGCAATGCGTATTACGACATCCTCGAACGCACGCAGAAGGATTCAATGGACGTCACGCCCTGGCTGGCATGGTTTTTCGAGACGCTGCTCCGCGCCGTGCAGCAGGCGCTGGTCACACTCGACGACGTACTGGTCAAGGCGCGCTTCTGGCACCACTGGGGCATGCAGGCGCTCAATGCTCGGCAGGTGAAGGTGTTGAACCGGATGCTGGACGGCTTCGACGGCAAGCTCACCACCAGCAAATGGGCGGCCCTTGCCAAATGCTCGCCGGACACGGCACTGCGGGATATCAACGATCTGCTGGAACGCGGCGCGCTGCGCAAGTCGGCCGGGGGTGGCCGCAGCACCAGCTATGAAATCAACAATGCGCCACCCGGCGCGGGCGGCCTCGAACGACGCTGAGATTCGCGCTGCGCAGTCGGCAACGATTGCTGGCTTCAGGCGTCGTCCGCCAGCCTGACGCCGGTGAATTGCCACCGCTGATGCGGGTAGAAGAAGTTGCGGTAGGTGGCGCGGATATGCGATTCCGGCGTGATGCAGGACCCGCCGCGCAGCACCATCTGGCTGCTCATGAATTTTCCGTTGTACTCGCCTACGGCCCCAGCGCTCGGGCGGAAGCCGGGGTAGGGCAGGAAGGCGCTGGCCGTCCATTCCCAGACGTCGCCAAACATCTGCCGCAGTACGCCCGATGTGTTCTGGCGATCGGGCAGCGGCCGGAGCGAGCGGCCTTCGACGAAGTTGCCGGTGGCGGGCAGATTGCGCGTGGCGTGCTCCCATTCCGCTTCGGTCGGCAGGCGCCGTTCGGCCCAGCGGGCGAAGGCGTCGGCTTCAAAGAAACTCACATGCGTGACCGCGCTTTCCGGGTCCACCGGCTGCATGCCGCGCAGCGTCATGTGCCACCAGGTGCCGTCCCGGTCTTCCCAGTAGAGCGGCGCTTCGATGCGGTTGTCGCATACCCAGCGCCAGCCATCGGACAGCCACAATCCCGCGGTCTGATACCCGCCGTCCTCAATGAATTCGAACCATTGCCGGTTGCTTACCGGATGCGAGCACAGCGTGTAGGGCTGCAGCAGCACTTGATGGCGCGGCCCTTCGCAATCGAAGGCAAAGCCGTCGCCGTCATGCCCAATCGAGACGATGCCGCCGGGTATCGCAATCCAGTCCGGCGCGGGCCGGGGATCCGCCACAACGGGAACGGTCAGCGCTGGCGCAAAGGCCGGTCGCAGCGGGTTCTGCGCGAACAGATGCAGGATGTCGGTCAGCAGCAGTTCCTGGTGTTGCTGTTCGTGATGCAGGCCCAGCGTGATCAATGCGGCTTCGTCGTCGGTCTGCGCGGTCATCAGCAGCGACAGCATGGTGTCGTCCACCGCCTCGCGATAGGCAAGCACCTCATCGAGCGAGGGCCGCGTCAGCAGACCGCGACGCGGGCGGGGGTGGCGCGCGCCAACGGCTTCGTAATAGGAGTTGAACAGGTAGCGGTACTGCGGGTCCACGGGTTCGTAGTCGGCGATCCGGGCGGCGAGCACGAATTCCTCGAAGAACCACGTGGTATGTGCCAGGTGCCACTTGGCCGGGCTGGCATCGTCCATCGACTGCACGGTCGCATCGGCATCGGACAGATCAGCCACCAGCGCCTCCGTTGCCGCGCGGACGTGACGGTACTGGCTGAGCAGGGCGGGTTCGTGCGGCGGATGACTGGCGGTGGCAGGCAGCAGGGCTGAAGCGGCGGTCATGCAGGCTCCCGGATGGCGAACGCAGGTTGGGCTGGCAAACAGTCGAACCATCATAGACCCATCTGCGCCGTGGGGCGAGCCGGCCGGCTTCCGCGCCAGGCGTAGGTCAACGCCTACAGCCGGGGCAAACAAAAAAAGACAGGTACCCCACTGGGGATACCTGTCTCAGGCAGCAGCCGGCGCCAGGGGAGGCGGGACGCCGGGTACTTCACGGAGGCGGGGATACGGCTCCGGCGGGAGGCCGGATGACTCAGGCGGCCGCGCGCAGTGCGTCGTTGAGCGCCGCGATTTCCGTCTTGGCCGTGGTCAGACCGGCTTCACGGGCTTCCGGGCCCATTGCCAGGCCGTGGGCACGCACGTAAGTGATATCGGTGATGCCCAGGAATCGCAGCACCACATCGACCGTGACTTCATGCAGGTCCAGCGCGGCGCCGTCCTGGCGCACGCCGCCGCGCGACGACACCACGATGGCCTTCTTGCCCTTGGCCAGGCCTTCGGGGCCGTTTTCGGTATAGCGGAACGTGCGGCCGGCTTGCGCGATGCGATCGATCCAGGCCTTGAGCTGGCTCGGGATGCCAAAGTTGTATTGCGGTGCGCCAATCACCAGGACGTCGGCGGCCAGGAATTCGGCCAGGTACGCTTCGGTAATGTCCAGTTCGGCTTGCTGGGTGGCGTTCAGGCCGTCCTTCGGACCGCCCAGTACGGGAAGCAGATGGTTGCCGAGGTGGGCCGGCGATTCACGGTCCAGGTCACGCACGGTGACATTGGCTTGCGGGTTCTTGGCCACGAGGTCGGCAACGACGCTGGCGGTCAGGTTACGCGATACGGAGTTGTCGCCCAGTACGCTCGAATCGATCTGCAGGATGTTCATTG
>DAIOET010000265.1:0-5977 GCA_036746135.1 Cupriavidus sp. | reverse complement strand
CGACGGGCAGCCTGCACGGCGGCCAGGAAACCACGCTGCTCTCGATGATGCTGCCACTGCTGCATCACGGCATGCTGATCGTGGGACTGCCCTATTCCGAAGCCGGCCTGATGACGACCACCGCCGGCGGCACGCCGTACGGCCCAAGCCACCACGCGCACGTGGACAACCACGGTCCGGTCACCGACCAGGAAGCCGCGCTGGCCACGGCGATGGGCCGCCGCCTTGCGCTGACGGCACTGAAGCTCGCCGCATGATGAAGCCTGCCGACGACGTGACGCTGCACAGCCCGGCGCTCTGGCGCCTGAGCCTGGCCAGCCTGCTGGCACTGATCGCGCTATGCATCGCGTGGGAATGGTTCCTGGCGCCGCTGCGCCCGGGCGGATCGTGGCTGGTCTTGAAGTTCGTATTGCTGTTGCCGGTGTTGCGCGGCGTTTGGAAGCGCAATCGCTACACCATGCAATGGTCGTCGATGCTGATCCTGCTCTACTTCACCGAGGGCATCGTGCGCGCGACCAGCGACCGCGCGCCGTCGTCCTGGCTGGCGTGGGGAGAAGTTGCGCTGACGCTGCTGTTCTTCGTCGCCACGATCCTCTATCTGCGGCCCTACAAGCGCCGCGCCAAGGCGATCGCCAAATCGTCCCAACCTTCCTGACCGTCATGACCGCCGCGCATTCCGACTCGTTCCTCGATCTCTGCCGTGCCGCCATTGGTTCGCACAACGTGCTGACCGAACCGGCCGACAAGGCGCCCTATCTGACCGACTGGCGTCAGCGCTACACCGGTGACGCGCTGGCGGTACTGCGGCCCGGCTCGACCGAGGAAGTGGCCGCGGTCATGCATGCGTGTCACGCACACAAGCTTGCCGTGGTGCCGCAGGGCGGCAACACCGGCCTGTGCGGCGGCGCCACGCCCCACGCGGGCGACGCTGCCGCGCGCGGCGTGGTGGTGCTGTCGCTGCAGCGCATGAACCGCATCCGTCAGGTGGACCCGCTCAACAACACCATCACGGTCGAGGCGGGCGTGATCCTGCAGCAGCTGCAGGACGTCGCCAACGAACATGGCCGACTGTTCCCGCTGTCCCTGGCTGCCGAGGGCAGCTGCACGATCGGCGGCAACCTCTCGACCAACGCCGGTGGCACCGCCGTGCTGCGTTACGGCAATACGCGCGAGCTGTGCCTGGGCCTGGAAGTGGTGAACGCCAGGGGCGAAGTCTGGGACGGCCTGCGCGGGCTGCGCAAGGACAACACCGGCTACGACCTGCGTGACCTCTTCATCGGGGCGGAAGGTACGCTCGGCATCATCACGGCCGCCGTCATGAAGCTGTTCCCGGCGCCGCGTGCGCGCGTGACGGCACTGGCCGCCGTGCAAAGTCCGCGCGCCGCGCTGGCGCTGCTGGCCATCGCGCAGTCCCACGCCAGCGCCATGCTCACCGGTTTCGAGCTGATGTCGGCGATGTGCATGACGCTGGTGACCAAGCACTTCCCGCAACTGCGCTATCCGTTCACCGAGCACCATCCGCAACTGGTGCTGCTGGAGCTTTCCGACAGCGAAGGTGAGCAGCACGCGCGCGGCATCTTCGAGAAGATGATGGAGGCCGCGTTTGAAGCCGGCGTGGTCGTCGATGCCGTGGTCGCCGAATCGGTACAGCAATCGCGCGACTTCTGGAATCTGCGCGAACATATCCCGATGGCTCAGGTGGAAGAAGGCAAGAACATCAAGCACGACATCGCGGTACCGATTTCGCGCGTGGCCGATTTCATCGAGACCACCGACACGCTGCTGCAGGATGCCTTCCCCGGCGCGCGCATGGTCACGTTCGGCCATCTCGGCGACGGCAACCTGCATTACAACGTGTCGCCGCCCGTCGGCGTGGATAACGACCAGTTCCTGAAGCACCAGGACGCCATCAACCTGATCGTCCATAACAGCGTACAGGCGCACAACGGGTCCATCTCTGCCGAACACGGGCTGGGCCAGCTCAAGGTCGAGGAAAACCGCCGCTACAAGAGCGAAGTGGAACTGGCCATGATGCGCGCCATCAAGCACGCGCTGGATCCGCAGGGTCTGATGAATCCAGGCAAGGTGGTCTGACCGCGCCCCGAAGGTCCGTGACGGCCGGCGCGATCAATGCACCGTCGGCGCGTCGCCCCCGCCCTCGTTCCCGCCCGAATCTTCACGGAATAGCTGCCCGCACAGCGTCTCGCCCTCTTCCGTCAGGCGCGCCGTGCCGCGCCCGTCTTCTTCCATAACCGTGTCGACGAGATCGGCCTCGCCGAGCTGGGTCAGCACGCGCCGCAGCACGCTCATCTGCACGCTGGCGCGCTTGCTCAGCCGCGCCAGGGACAGGTCCTTCTCCGTGCCGGCCTGGCGGTGGTCCCACAACGTCCGCAGGATGGCGCCCACCACGGGGTCCAGACCATCGTCCTCGCCGCCGTCGCCGGGCGTTTCGTCAGCCACATCATCGGTCATGTCGTCTCCCGTTCTTGTAATGTCGCCACGAGCCTGCCCAGCGTGATCACCGCGGCTTCCATGTCTTCCGACCACGGACCGCTGTAATTGAGCCGGATGCAGTTCGTATAGGTAGGCACCGGCGAAAAGATATGGCCGGGCGCCACCGTGATGCGCCGCTCCAACGCCGCGTGATACAGCGCCATCGCGTCCACTTCCTCGGGCAATTCCACCCACAGCACGTAGCCGCCCGCCGGGCGCGAGACGCGCGTGCCGGCCGGAAAGAAGCGCCGCACCGCCGCCGCCATGATATTGGCCTGCTGCGCAAAGGTCTTGCGCACGCGGCGCAGGTGATAGTCGTAGCCGTCGCGGCGCAGGAACTCGGCGATGGCCAGCTGCGGAATCGTCGACGTGGTCAGCGTGTTCAGAAACTTGAGCCGCTCCACCTGCTCCTTGTAGCGTCCGGGCAGCGCCCAGCCGATGCGGTAGGCATTGGTCAGCGTCTTGGAGAACGACGAGCAATGCAGCACGATGCCGGCCGTGTCGTACGACTTCAGCGAAGTCGGATGGACATCGCCGTAGTACAACTCACCGTAGACGTCGTTTTCGATGACCGGGATGTCGCGCTCGGTCAGCAGCGTCACCAGCGCCTGCTTGCGTTCGTCCGACATCTGAAAACCCAGCGGATTCTGGAAGTTCGGCATGACCATGCAGGCCGCCACGGGCCGCTCGTCGAGCAGCCTGGCCAGCGCCTGCACGTCGATGCCCTCCACGGGGTCGGTCGCCACTTCCACGGCGCGCATGCCCAGCCGCTCGATGGCATGCAGCATCGCGTAGTACGTCGGCGATTCCACGGCGATGGTGTCGCCGGGCTTTGCCACGGCCTGCAGGCACAGGTTGATGGCTTCGGTGGCGCCGATCGTGACGATGACTTCGTTGGGATCGACGGTGTAGCCGTTTTCCAGGTAGCGGCGCGTGATCTGCCGGATCAGCTCCGGCGACCCGGGCGGCAGGTCGTCGAGCACGCTCCAGCTGTCATAGCGCTTGCCGATGGTATTGGCGTACTGGATGATGCGCTGCCACGGATACAGCTTCGGGTCCGGGTATGGCGAACCGAGCGGCACGGCATCGTCGGCGCGGATCGAGCGCAGCGTGGACAAGACCAGCGCGCTGACGTCGACGGCCGAGGGGCGCATCGCCGGACGGGTCGGCTGCAGGTCGATGGCCGGCTCGCCGGGCCGCGCGCGGACGAAATAGCCCGACTGCGGCCGGCTTTCCAGAATGCCGCGCGACTCCAGCAGCAGATAGGCCCGGATCACCGTGGTGATGCTAAGACGATGGTGCTGGGCGGCCTGGCGCACCGAGGGAATTTTCTCGCCGGGCAGCAGCACGCCCTGCTGCACCAGTGCCTCGATATCGGCCGCGAGCTTTTCGTACAGGGTTGCCAACGGGTCTGTCGCCTTTTTATGGGTTATCCGGGGGATGCGCCGGACAACCCAGGCGTCAGCCTGCAGCCACCAGCGGTTCCGATGCTAATACGGTTTCAGGCGAAGTGTATTCGACGAAGCCATCCTGGCGGCAAAAGCTCAGCAGCCGCACGCCGGCCTGCTCCGCAATGCGGATGGCCAGCGAGGTGGGCGCCGAAATCGTTGCCAGCATCGGAATCTGCATCCGGGCGGCCTTGCGCACGAGTTCGTAGCTGGCCCGGCTGGACAGGAACACGAACCCGTCGCCAAGCGATTCTCGCGCACGGGCCAGGTGGCCGATCAGCTTGTCGAGCGCATTGTGGCGCCCCACATCTTCGAACACCGCCTGCAGCCGCCCGTCCGGACCGCACCACGCCGCGGCATGAACCCCGCCGGTGGCAGCCATCAATTGCTGCCGGGCACGCAGCGCATCGGCGGCCTGGCGGACCATCGTCGCGGTGGGCGCGATGCCGCGTGCCGCCAGCGGTTCGGGTATCAGGTCCAGCAATGCCAGGCTTTCGATGCCGCACACGCCGCAGCCGGTACGGCCGGCCAGCGTGCGGCGGCGATCCTTCATGGCCATGAAAGCGCGCTGGCTGATCTCCAGGCGCACCTCGATGCCGTCGCAGCCCGGCTCTACTTCGACATCGTAGATTTCCCTTACGGTGTCGACGATGCCCTCGGTCAGCGAGAATCCGACCGCAAAGGCTTCCAGGTCCAGTGGCGTGGCCATCATCACGGCATGCGAGATGCCGTTGTAGACCAGCGCCACCGGCACCTCCTCGGCCACGTTGTCGATTTCCAGCGCGACGGCATCGCCCTGATGGCGTCGAATCTCGCGTGTGATGTAGCCGCGATCTGCCATGTACTACCCCCTGCGGTGGACTTCGGCGTTACCCGGCGCGTTGCAGCAGCACCGGTATCGACTTCGACGTCGGCGTGCCGGAACGGTCGCCAATGCTCTCCAGCGGTACCAGCGGATTGGTTTCCGGATAGTAGGCACCCAGGCAACCGACGGGAATGTCGTAGTCGACGAGCAGGAAGTCTTGCACATGGCGCGTCACGTCGTCTTCCCAGACGCTCGTGATATTTACGCGTTCGCCCTCTGCAAACCCCAGGCGCTCACGATCCGCCCGGTTGATGAACACCACGCGGCGCAGGCCGAACACCCCACGGTAGCGGTCATCCAGGCCATAGATCGTGGTGTTGTACTGGTCATGCGAGCGCGTGGTCATCATGACCAGCAGGTCGTCGCCATACTTGTCGCGGGCACGCTTGATCGGCGTATCGAGGTCGATAGCATGGACCAGGAATTGCGCCTTGCCCGACGCCGTACGCCATACGCGGTTACGCGAGGCCGGCGTCAGGTGGAAGCCGCCCGGCCTGGCCACGCGCTCGTTGTAACGCTCAAAGCCGGGGATGACTTTTTCGATGGCGTCGCGGATGCGCGCGTAGTCCTGGGCGAACCAGATCCAGTCCACCTTGTTCGAACCCAGCGCCGCATCGGCCATGCGCGCGACGATCATCGTTTCCGACATCAGGTGCGGCGACGCCGGCTTGTTCATGCCGTACGAGATATGGACCATGCAGACCGAGTCTTCGACGGTCACGCCTTGCGGCACGCCGTTCTGCTCGTCCACCTCGGTGCGGCCCAGCGTCGGCAGCAGCAGCGCATCGCGGCCGATCACCAGATGGCTGCGGTTCAGCTTGGTGGCGATATTGACGGTCAGGTCGCACTGGCGCAGGGCTTGCCAGGTGCGCGGCGTGTCGGGCGTGGCAATCGAGAAATTGCCGCCCAGGCCCACGAACACCTTGACCTTGCCTTCCAGCATCGCATTGATGGCGGCCACCACGTCCTGGCCATGATGGCGCGGCGGCTCGAAGCCGAACGTCGCGCCCAGGCGGTCCAGGAATGCGTCGTCCGGCTGTTCCTCGATACCCATCGTGCGGTCGCCCTGCACGTTCGAGTGGCCGCGCACCGGCATCAGGCCCGCGCCGGGCCGGCCGATATTGCCGCGCATCATCATCACGTTGGACAGCAGCTGGATCGTGCGCACCGA
>DAIOET010000264.1:0-5979 GCA_036746135.1 Cupriavidus sp. | reverse complement strand
CACGTGCATATCGAAGGCACGCTCGAACCCGAGCTGATCTTCCGGCTGGCCCAGCGCAACAACGTCAAGCTGGCCTACGCCGATGTGGAGGCGCTGCGCGCCGCCTACGCGTTCACCGACCTGCAATCGTTCCTGGACATCTACTACGCCGGCGCCAGCGTGCTGCTGACCGAGGAAGATTTCTTCGACATGACGATGGACTACATCAAGCGCGCCGTTGCCGACAACGTCCGCCATGCCGAGATCTTCTTCGATCCGCAGACCCATACCGAGCGCGGCGTGCCGATCGGTATCGTCATCGACGGCATTTCCGATGCACTGGCGCAGGCACGTACCGAATACGATTTTTCGAGCAGCCTGATTCTCTGCTTCCTGCGCCATCTGTCCGAGGACGACGCATTCGCCACGCTCGACGCGGCCCTGCCCTATCGCGACCGGTTTGTCGGTGTCGGCCTGGATTCGTCCGAACGTGGCAATCCGCCGGAGAAGTTCGCCCGCGTCTTCGCCAAGGCAAAGACGCTCGGCCTGCACCTGGTGGCGCACGCTGGCGAGGAAGGTCCCGCGCAATACGTGACGGACGCGCTGGACATCCTCAAGGTCGAGCGGATCGATCATGGCGTGCGCGCGATCGATGACGCAGCGCTCGTGCAACGGCTGGCGCGCGAACGCATCGCGCTGACCGTGTGCCCGCTGTCGAACCAGAAGCTGAAGGTGTATCCGGACCTGCGCGACCATTCGCTGAAGCAATTGCTCGATGCCGGCGTGGCCGTGACGCTGCACTCGGACGATCCGGCCTATTTTGGCGGCTATATGAACGCCAACTGGGAGGCAACGTTCGAAGCGCTACCGCTGGACGCCGCCGACGCCCACAAGCTGGCCCGCAACAGTTTTGAAGCGGCCTTCCTGCCCGACACGCAGAAGGCCGAATTCCTGGCGGAGGTCGATCACTTCTGGTCGGCCACGCCTTCGCAACCGCCCGCAACGGTCAATGTGAGTTCCACAGCCTGACCGGGCGCATACCCAGAACGCCGGATGCCGCGCCCGCTGCCTGAATGGCGCGGGCGGGCACCGGCCGCCCCGAGACAAGATGATGACGACGACTTCCCCCGCTTCGCGCACCACCGGTGCCGTCACCCGCGCCATCCGTGGCCGCATCCTGCATTTCCTGCGCGATCCGCAGTTCCATGAGGATGCCTATCAGTATTGGGAAGACGGACTGATGATCGTGACTGCCGGGCGCATTGCCGCCGTCGGATCTTACGAAAGCCTGGCGCAAGAAATTCCCGCTGGCGCCGAAATGGCGGACCATCGCGGCAAGCTGATCGTGCCCGGCTTTATCGACACGCATATCCACTATCCGCAGACCGACATCATCGCGTCGCCGTCGCCAGGCCTGCTGCACTGGCTGGACACCTACACCTTTCCCGAAGAGCGCCGCTTCAGCGATGCCACTTACGCACGCGGCGTGGCGGATTTCTTCACCGACGAGCTGCTGCGCAACGGCACTACCACGGCGATGGTCTGGAGCACGGTGCACGCCGCATCGGCCGACGCACTTTTTTCGGCCAGCCAGGCGCGCAACATGCGCATGATCACCGGCAAGGTGCTGATGGATCGCAACTGCCCCGAATTCCTGCGCGACACCGCCGAGTCCGGCGCGCGCGATTCGGCCGATCTGATTTCGAAATGGCATGGCAAGGACCGGTTGGCCTATGCGATTACGCCGCGCTTTGCGCCGACGTCGACCGAGGCGCAACTGGCCGCCTGCGGTGAACTGGCCCGCGCCCATTCGGACGTCTTTATCCAGACGCACGTGGCCGAAAACCGCGACGAGGTGAAGTGGGTCGCCGAGCTGTTCCCCGATGCGCGCAGCTACCTGGACGTCTACGACCGATACAACCTGCTGCGTCCCGGCGCGTTTTACGGCCACGCGATCTATCTCGACCCCGAGGACCGCCGTCGCCTGGCCGACAGCGGCGCGGCCGTGGCGCACTGCCCCACGTCGAACCTGTTCCTGGGCAGCGGCTTCTATGACTTCCACCAGTCCGACGCCAATCGCCTGAACGTGACGCTGGCCACCGACGTAGGCGGCGGCACGTCGTTTTCGATGTTCCGTACGATGAATGCCGCGCACAAGGTGGCACGCATGGGCGGTTACCACCTGACCGCGCTGCGCATGTTCTATCTGGCCACGCGAGCCGCGGCCGAGGCGCTGGGCTGGCAGGACCGTATCGGGAGCTTCGAGGTCGGCTGCGAAGCGGACTTCCTCGTGCTGGACCCCGACGCCACGCCGCTGATCGCCCGCCGCAGCCATCGCTCGGACTCGCTCGAAGAGCAACTGTTCGCGTTTGCCATGCTGGGCGACGACCGCGTCATCGACAGCGTGTACATCATGGGCGAGCAGACCACGGCCGCCGCGCCGGCAGCGGCCTGACCACGTTCGGCCCCGTCGTGAAGGGGCTTTCCGGGCGCACGCGCACGAAAAGCCCCTTTTAGATGTCCTGTATTGACTGGAATCAACACAATCGTCATCAAACCCTTCTAGTCTGTCGCATTCGTGCGCCCTCCTAAGACTGGGCGCCACTGCATTCCGACTCGCTGGACAATCGATGACTGCCCGATCCGACACTCTTTCCGCTGCCGATGCCGAAGCCATCGGCACGGCTGCCGCCCCCGGCCAGACCCGCCAGACCCGCCCTTCCGGCAACGTACCGATGCCGGAACCCATCGCCTTCGAGGCACCGTTTCCCAACCGCAAGACCATCCGCAGCTGGCTGATCCCGCTCGGGGACCGCAGCACGCCGCGCGCGCTGATGCTGTTCGCCTTCGACTACGCGCTGTTCGCGGCCGTGCTGGCTGGCGTGGTGCTGCTGTCGGCGTGGTGGGCCAAGGTTGGCCTGGGCGTGCTGGCCGGCCTGATCATCGCGCGCCTGTTCATCATCGGCCACGACGCCTGCCACCAGAGCCTGACGGCCAACCGCAAGCTGAACAAGTGGCTGGGCCGGCTGACCTTCCTGCCGTCGCTGACGCCGTACAGCCTGTGGGAAGTGGGCCATAACGTCGTGCATCACGGCTACACCAACCTGAAGGGTTTCGATTTCGTCTGGGCGCCGTACTCGCTGGAGGAATTCCGCGCACTGCCGCGCCGTCGCCGCGTGATGGAGCGCATCTACCGCAATGGCTTTGGCGCGGGCCTGTATTACCTGATCGAGATCTGGTGGTTCAAGCTGTTCTTCCCGAGCAAGCGCCAGATGGCCACGCGCCGCGCGATCTTCATGTGGGACTGCGCACTGGTCGCCGCCTTCGGCGCGCTGTGGATCGGCGCGCTGGCCTGGCTGGCCGTCGCCACCGGTCAATCGGTGCTGCTGATGATCGGCACCGGCTTCGTGCTGCCGTTCCTGGTCTGGAATACCACGGTCGGCTTTGTGCTTTACGTCCACCACACGCATACGAGCGTGGCGTGGTACGACACCAAGGCAATGTGGTCCAAGGCCCAGCCGTTCGTCTCCACTACCGTGCACCTGCGCTTCGGCATGGGAATCGGCGCGGCGCTCCACCACATCATGGAACACACGGCGCACCACGTGGATATGAGCATTCCGCTGTACCAGCTCAAGCGCGCACAAGCACTGCTGGAACATGCGCTGCCGGGCCGCATCATCATCGAGAACTTCTCTTGGCGCTGGTATTTCCAGACCGCCCGTCACTGCAAGCTCTACGACTTCAAGTCGCTGTGCTGGACGGATTTCCGCGGTCGCCAGACCAGCGAAAACAGCCCCGTGCCTGCCTGAGAATCATTCGCAAAACCATAGTAATAGCGCCAGACCGATGGACATTACCCGTCGGTCTGGCTACAATGCGGACTTCCATTGGGGAGTAGCCGCCCTGATCTCACCGCGCCGCGCAATGCGGCACCCGGAAGACAGGGGCGTACGTCAACAGACTTGACCGCAATGCGGTTATGGCGTGCGCAGCTCCGGACCTTGTGTCCAGCGCCTGGCGAGACCGATGACCATACCTTTCTGGCCGGGCCGGGAAAGGTGTGCGTCATTGGCATCTCGCGAGATGCGTTTGCGGCCCGGTTGTTACACCCATAAAAAAATGGAATCGTTCCTCGTCTCCACAGGTATCGTCGCGCTCGCTGAAATGGGCGACAAGACGCAGCTGCTGTCGCTCGTTCTGGCCGCGCGGTATCGCAAACCCCTTCCCATCATCCTGGGCATCCTGATCGCCACACTGGTGAATCACGGCTTTGCCGGCGCACTCGGCGGCTGGATCACCGGCGTGCTGGGCGCCGATCTGTTGCGCTGGATTCTCGGCCTCGGCTTCATTGCGATGGCCGGCTGGATGCTGATTCCCGACAAGCTCGACGACGCCGAGGAAGCCAAGCCGGTCAAGGGCGCACTGGGCATCCTGGGCACGACGATCGTGGCCTTCTTCTTTGCGGAGATGGGCGACAAGACGCAGATCGCCACCGTGGCGCTGGCCGCGCGTTTCCACGGCGAAGTTATCGCCGTCGTCGCCGGTACCACGTTCGGCATGATGCTGGCCAATGCCCCGGCCGTCCTGCTGGGCGACAAGTTCGCCAACAAGATGCCGATCGGACTGGTGCACAAGATCGCGGCCGCCATCTTCCTGGTGCTGGGTCTGTTGGCGCTGTTCAACGTCGGCGGCTAACCACGGACGCCATAGCTGCACGCATCCCTGGAACGGGCCGCGCGCATCGGGAAAGAAAATAAAAAAACGGGGCACGAAGCCCCGCTCAAACCCTCGCCGGTCCGGAACAGCCGGCTGCTGACTGCGCAGCCTCCGGACCGTCGATCACCGATGCCCGGTCAAATCAGTTGGTAGTCTTGGCGCCGCCCTCGAACCACTGGCCCAGCAGCGCGCGCTCATCGTCCGTAATCTGGGTGACGTTACCCAGCGGCATGGCCTTCTGCTGCACGGCCTGCTGGTAGATCAGCTGAGCGTGAGACTTGATGCCATCGACGCTGTCGAGCTTGATGCCCTTGGCGGCCGTCGGCATCATCTTCGGCTGCTCCGCATGGCACTGTACGCAGCGCGAGTTCATGATTTCCTGCACCTTCACGAAGCTCACCGCATTGGCGGCGGCATCACCGTTGCTGGCCACCTGCTGGCGCGGCTGTGGCGCAATCAGGAATGCGACCAGGCCCAGGCACGCCACACCGGCGGCCGGCCATGCGATGTTGATCTTGCCCTTGTGCTTCAGGATGAAGAACTGGCGGATCAGCACACCGGCCAGCATGACCATAATCAGCACCAGCCAGTTGTTCTTGGCCGCGTAGGTCATGCTGTAGTGGTTCGACAGCATCGCGAACAGCACCGGCAGCGTGAAGTAGGTGTTGTGCACGCTGCGCTGCTTGCCGCGCTTGCCGTGGATCGGGTCCACCGGCTGGCCGGCCTTCAGTGCAGCCACCACCTTGCGCTGGCCCGGAATGATCCAGAACAGCACATTCGCGCTCATGATCGTGGCAATCATCGCGCCGGTCAGCAGGAATGCCGCGCGGCCCGAGAAGATATGGCAGGCCACGTAAGCGGCCACGGCCACATAGATCGCCACCAGCATGCCCACCGTCTTGTCGCTCTTGCCGAAGATGCGGCAGATGGCGTCATACACGACCCAGCCCACGATCAGGTACGACACGGCAAAGCCCACGGCCGCGCCAGGCGACATGTCGAAGACGTTCTTGTCGATCAGGAACGTGCTGGCGTTGAACAGGTACAGCACCACCAGCAGCGCGAAGCCGCTCATCCACGTGGAGTACGACTCCCAGTAGAACCAGTGCAGGTTCTCGGGCAGCGACTTCGGTGCGGTCAGGTACTTCTGCGGGTTGTAGAAACCGCCCCCGTGCACGGCCCACAACTCACCATCGACGCCCTTGTCCTTCAGACCGGTGTCGGTCGGGCGCGTCAGGCTGTTGTCGAGCCAGACGAAGTAGAACGACGAACCGATCCAGG
>DAIOET010000263.1:0-5979 GCA_036746135.1 Cupriavidus sp. | reverse complement strand
TCCATTCCCAGCTGCGATTGGCCGGGGCTGATTGATACACGAAAACTGTGCGATTGCGGGTTGCGCTAAAAGGATTGCGCCGACCAAAACGGCCCCCACTACCCGGAGAAACGGGTAGCCTTACAATATAACGTACTAGTTTGGAAAGGGCAAGTTCATTTGCCCAATTCCGCACGGACACGCGCGCGAGCGAACAGGATTCAGGAAAATAGCGACGTGAAGCCGACTTCGGGCAGCGCGATCGCCGCCGAAGCCGGCAATTCAGGCGGCCACGCTGACGAAATCTCCGCCGTAGAACACCAGGGGCTCCCCTTCGGAGGCCGCATGGTCGTCCACGGCGCCGACGATCAGCAGGTGGTCGCCGAGCGGATCGGCGCGCTCGACACGGCATGACAGCGTCGCCAGCGCGTCTTCTATATATGGCACGCCGTGCGCGCACCGCCAGTGCGGCACCCCGGCGAACTTGTCGGGCTGAGGTGTGGCAAAGCGGCGCGCCAGTTCGCCGTGGCCAGCGCGCAGGATGCTCACGCCGAAGGCCGCCCCTGGCGCAAATAGTCCTGCATTGGGCGAATGCCGCGCCAGGCTCCACAGGATCAGCGGCGGTTCCAGTGAGAGCGAGGCGAACGAGTTGACGGTCAGCCCAACCGCCCTGCCCTCTGGTCCGGATACACCGATGATCGCCACGCCGGTCGCGAAGCGTCCGCAAACCCGCCGCAGCGCGCGCGGATCAAAGTTTCTGGCCGGCGCGGCCGCGCCACTCATGGTCATCGCTTCCATGTCACGCCGCCTGTGCCAGATGGTGGTCGATCAGTTGCTGGCACGCCGCCGGGTCCGTCCACCAGGGGAAGAAGTCGGGCGGGTTGTCGAAGCCGTTGGCGATGCGCGCCGCCAGCGCCGGTGACTGGCCGGCCGCGCCCAGCAAGCCGAGGATATGCGGCGGCGGCGGCGTCAACAACGAGTTGGTCCAGCCCACGACATCCTGGGCGTAGCTCCAGTAGCGCTCGAACGTGTCGTGCATCCACGCGGCGTCGAAAGGACGATCGCCATGCGCCAGGATCGCATCCAGATAGACCTTGCAGCATTTGGCCGCATTGTTCGATCCCTGCCCGGTGATCGGGTCGTTGACCACCACCGCATCCGCCATGCCGAACACCAGCCGGCCCGACGGCAGCGTCAGCACCGGCTTGCGCACCGTTGGCGCGAACCGGCCAGACAGGATGCCGTTGGCATCGGTCAGCGCCACGCGCTCGCAGCGCTCGGCCTCCCACGGCAGCCACGTCCGCAGGATGCGCAGGCTCTCTTGCAGGTGCGCCTCGGGCGTGCGCGCGTCGGACCAGCGATCCATCGGGCCGCCAGGAATGCCTTCGAACACCATGATCTCGCAAGGCCCGGACAATGTAAGCGCGGGGAAAACGAAATACTCGCCAATGCCGGGAATCAGATTGAAGCAGACCCGCGAATACGGCGTACGGGGCGTCATGCCCGTGACGTACGTCAGCGCCAGCGCCCGCTGGGGCGCGCTGAAGGGACTGCGCGCCGCGTCGCGCTCAAAGCGACCGACGATCTCGCCCTTGCCCGCCGCCAGCAGCACCAGGTCATGCTCTTGCGTCAGCGCTTCGAGTTCGTCGATGCCGACGTCGACAAGCCGAAGGTCGCCACCACGGGCCACGAATGCCTCCATCCACACGGGCATTTTCAGACGCTGGTCGACGGCCTGCGCCGGACGGTCCAGCCGCGCTGCCCAATCGATCGCTTTCATGCCCGCCTGCTCGGGATGAGGGACGGCAAGCCCGATCCCTTCCGCCGGTGGACACTCGTCGTCCCACCAATTGAGATCGAGATCACGTTCGGTCTGCAGCGCGCGGTCGAACATGCACTGGCTGGACATGACCTTGCCTGCGCGGATCTGGTCCGGTGAGCGGTTGGACAGCAGCGTTACCTGATAACCCTGGGACTGCAGCCCCAGCGCCATCTGCAATCCCGACTGGCCGGCTCCGACGATGGCAATGCGTTGGCTCATGGTTGTCTCCGTAATTGCGATTCGAGAACGGCTCAGCCCGCGAGCTTGCCGATGGCGGGCACGTTTTGCTCGGGGCCCATCGCCGCGTAGCCGCCATCGACGGCATAGTCGGCACCGGTCACAAAGCTGGCGTGGTCGGAACACAGGAACAGAACGACCTGCGCGACTTCATCGGGTTCACCTACCCGGCCGAGCAGATGGAACGGCGCAGCCACAGCGTCGGTGCGTGCGCGATTGCCACCGCTCACTTCGTCCATCAGGCGGCACCACGTCCACCCCGGCGACACGGAATTGACGCGAATGCGGTCGGGCGCCAGATCCATCGCCATGCTGCGCGTCAATTGCATGATCGCGGCCTTCGACACTGGATAGAGCCAGCGCCCGGTCTGGGCAACCCGCGCCGAGATGCTGGTGAAATTGACGATGGCGCCACCGCCCTGCTCTCGCATCCGTGGATGCACGGCCTGGGCAAGCATCACCCCGGAGACCACGTTCACGTCGAGCGCGGCCAGCCAGTCGGCGCGCGTGGAGCGGAAGCCATCGTCCAGATAGGTACACGCCAGGTTGACCAGGAAGTCGACGCGCCCGAAGCGATCAGCCACCCGCGTCACGGCGCCGCGGATCTGCTCGTCCTGCGTGATGTCCGTAGGCACGAACATCGCCATCGACCCCAGTTCAGACGCGACGCGCTCACCGCCGGCCGCATCGATGTCGAGAATCGCCACGCGCGTGCCCGCCTCGACGAAGGCGCGCGCAACGCCCGCCCCGATCAGCGTGGCGCCACCGGTGACGATGGCAACCTTGTCCTGCAAGCCCTTCATGGTGTGTCTCCTCTTTATGTGCCGGGCGGCCTCTGCCGTGCCGCCCCTGGCCTAATTGCGCCGCGCGGCTACTTGCCTTCGCTTTGGCTCCATCGCGCCATCAGCGTGTTCGACGGCCGCGTCTCGTCGAGCAGCTTGCGGGCCGTTTCAACGCCCGCCACTGGCAAGCCCGCGGGATCGAGCAGGCCGATCTGCACGAGCACGCTGGCTTGGTCCCAATAGATATGCTCGTGGTAGAGCTTGTCACCGCGGAACTTGACGATGGCGATCAGCGGAATCTCGACGCGCTTGCCCGTGGGCGGCACGCCCGGCAGCATCCAGTCGATCTCGCAGGTGTGGGTGAAGCAGAACAGCATTTCGTCCACCACCTGGCTGGCGCCGATCGTGCGCGACAGCGGGATCAGCGTGGTATCGGGCGGGTTGCTGTGCACGAAGTGGTGCTGGTAGAAACGCTTGAGCTCGCGGTAGCCCACGCCGCCAGTCATCGTCGGAATGTGGTTGACGTAGGGTTGGGCCACCATCGTCGCCATCGTGGCATCGACGTCTCGCGTGGCGAATTCGTATTCGCAGTGTTTGTCCCACAGCGCGGAGAAGTCGTAGTGCGGACCCATTTCGGCGCGCAGTGCGGCGATGGAGCGTTGATGGGCCATCAACGCCGAGGCCTTGTCAAAGTGCTCGCCGCCAACGCGCGCGAATGCGTGGTCCATGCCTGGATACGAATACAGCTCGACATTCGGCTGGCCGCCCAGCGCTTGGCGGATGCGCGCCTGTGCTTCCGGCGGGCAGAAACCGTCCCGCTCGGCGACATGCAGCACCAGCCGGCCGCGAATGTTGCCGGCCTCGGCAAGCGCATGCTCGATGCCCACGCCGTAGTAGCCCACCGCGCACGCCACATCGGGCAACCGGCATGCAGCCAGGTAGGCCAGCTTGCCGCCCAGGCAGAAGCCGAGCACGCCGGTCAGGCCCACGCACTCCGGACGGCGACGCAGTGCTCTCAGCGCGGCACCCACATCCTGCACACCCTTGTCTTCGTCGAATTGCTGGTACAGCCCGAGCGCCCGCTGGAAGTCCTCGCCACGGTCGGTCAGTTCGATCCCCGGCGCGATGCGCCAGAACAGGTCCGGCACCAGCACGGTATAGCCTTCCTCGGCGTAGTAGTCCGCTACCTGCCGCATGGTGGCGTTGATGCCGAAAATTTCCTGACACAACACGATACCGGGGCCTTTGCCCGATGCCGGCGTGGCGAGGTAGCCGCTGAAACTGCCGTCCTGGGTTTCGATCTGGATGGTCTGGCCCATGCCTGTTTTCTCCTGTAGGGGTTGCGTCGATGTGGCCGCCGTGCGTGCCTTCGCCCTTGTCTTCATGATGGAAGGCCCGCACCGCAGCAAACTAGCCGCCCAATGCAGCGGCTATCCGATTAGTGCAGAAAAGTGGGTAGCTGTTCAAGCGGCGCGGAGGGGCGGCAGGCGAATCCGCTATAGTGGTGAGCAGCGAATCCGCCGGGATCATGCGGCGCGCACGCCCTGCCGGGACGCGAAACCCGGCCAAAGCGGCAGCGCCGGGACCGGCTCGCCAGGAGCGAGACATGCTGCAGCTGCCCCCCACCGCCCCGGCCCCCGCGCCGCTGGCAGGTGCCCTGCTTCACGACACCGCACGGCTGGTGTTCGATACGGACGACCTCGATACCACGCGGGCGCGGGTCAGCGCCGTCTTCAAGCCACATCGCCTGACGTTGCACGGCAAGTCACTGCATGCGCGCATGCATCATGCGCCGCTGGGATCGGTCTCGTTCAACAGGCTTGCCTATGGCGGCGATGTGACGATCGATCCGGGTCCGCTTGGCGATTTCCTGCTGGTGCAGATGCCGATAGCCGGCCAGGCCGACATCCATTGCGGCGGCCAGCACATCGTTTCGGACCCGCAACTGGCCTCGGTACTGACGCCGAGCGAACCGTTGCGAATGCGCTGGAGCGCGGACAACGACCAGCTCATCGTCCGCGTCGAACGGAGCGCACTCGAACGCGTCTGCGCCGCGTACATGGGTTGCAAGCCGAATCAGCCGTTGCGATTTCAGCTCGGCATGGACTGGCGTACGGTCGGCTGGCAAGCGCTTGTGCAGTATCTGGCAGAGATGCTGCGCCAGGCGCCGGCGATTGCGACCCATCCGCTGACTGCGTGCCAGTTGGAGCAGCTCGTGATCGGCGCGCTGCTGACGTCGCAGCCGCACAGCCTGTCGGACACGCTGCGCCAGCATGGCAAGCCGCTGGCGCCGCGGCATGTGAAAGTGGTCGAGGAATATATCCACGCGCACGCCGATGCCGCGCTAACGCCGGCTTGGCTGGCGGAGATGGCGGGGGTCAGTCTGCGTAGCCTGTACGCGGGGTTCCGCGAGCATCGCGGTCTGAGCCCGATGGCTTATCTGCGCACGGTGCGTCTGGAGCGCGTTCGGCAAGACCTGCTCAACGACGCCACGCTATCGTCGGTCACGGCAGCCGCGTTACGCTGGGGCTTCGCACACCTGGGACGATTCAGCGCCGAGTATCGCCGCGCATTTGGAGAATGCCCGGCCGAGACCTTGCGGCGGCGCGGGCGATGCTGAACTGCGCAAAGTGCATAGCGCCTCCAAAACAAAAACGGCGAACCGAAGTTCGCCGTTTTGCTGCATCAGACCGCCGGGGCGGCCCAAAACATACTTACACCTTGATCTCGACGTCCACGCCTGCCGGCAGGTCGAGCTTCATCAGCGCGTCGACGGTCTTGTCCGTCGGATCGACGATGTCCATCAGGCGCTGGTGAGTGCGGATCTCGAACTGATCGCGGCTGGTCTTGTTGACGTGCGGCGAACGCAGGATGTCAAAGCGCTGGATACGGGTCGGCAGGGGCACGGGACCCTTGACGATCGCGCCGGTGCGCTTGGCGGTATCCACGATTTCGGCGGCCGACTGGTCGATCAGGCGATAGTCGAAAGCCTTCAGGCGGATACGGATCTTCTGGTTCTGCATGATTGTTCCTTAAAAGAGCGATGGGCAGTGAGCCCGGATTATAGGGGACATGCCCGAAGACATGCCCCCGGAAGGTTGCTTAGTCGAGGATCTTTGCCACAACGCCGGCGCCGACGGTACGGCCGCCTTCGCGGAT
>DAIOET010000262.1:0-5998 GCA_036746135.1 Cupriavidus sp. | reverse complement strand
ACGTGCTCGTGCCGCGCCTGGTCGGCGAGAAAATCGGCCTGCATCCGGTCGCGGTAATCTTCGCCGTGCTCGCCGGCGGCGAATTGTTCGGTTTTCTCGGCGTGCTGCTGGCCTTGCCGGTCGCCTCGGTGCTGATGGTGTTGCTGCGCTACGCCAACGAGCGCTACCGCGCGAGCCTGCTCTACGCGCACGAGGCCGCGGTGCCGCCGGGCGAGGTACGCGCTGACGAATCGCCGCTCGCGACGGCAGCGCCGCCCGTCGTCGCCGGAGCCGCGCCGGCACCCGTCTCGGCACCGCTGAAGCCGCCGGGCAGCGCATGAAGCCGGACCAGCTGCCGCTGGCGATGCGCTGGCCGGCGCAACAGCGTTTCGAGACGTTCCATGCCGGCGAAAACGGTGCCGCGCTCGATCTCCTCCGCCGCGCAGCGACTGACGAAGCCGCGTCGTGGGTGTTCGTCAGCGGCGCCGCCGCGAGCGGCAAGACTCATCTGCTGATCGCCGCGTGCGCCGAAGCGAGCGCGGCCAGCCGGCGCGCGCAGTACCTGTCGCTGCGCAGCGTCGGCGGCGATGCGTCCGCGGCGATTCGAAACCTCGGCGGTAGCGATCTGCTCGCACTCGACGATCTCGACGCGATCGCCGGCAGTCGCGACGCCGAACACGCGCTGTTCGACCTGTACAATCGCGGCAAAGTGGAAAAGTATACTTTTCTCTTCGCCGCCTCGCGCGTGCCCGCGCAGATCGGCATTGGCCTGCCCGATCTCGTCTCGCGCCTGTCCGCCTGCGTGCAGGCGCCGCTCAAAGGATTGTCGGACGACGAACGCCGCGCCATCCTGCGCGAACGCGCCGCCACGCGCGGCATTGTCCTCGACGATGCCGCCCTCGACTGGCTGTTCGCCCGCACCGAGCGCGATCTGGCCAGCTTGACCGCTTTGCTCGACCGCCTTGACCGCGAATCGCTCGCGGCGAAACGGCGTGTGACCGTGCCGTTCTTGCGCAAACTGCTGATCTCTTAAATTCCCGTTTCGTTTCAACCTGCATCCGGCGGGCAGCCTAATTCGATTGCGAAGGGCGCAGATAGCTACGTCCTGACTTTGTCCGCTTTCTGTCCTTTTTATGTCCGGCAAGCCTTGGGATCGCGTGAATAAATACGCGCGGTGACGATTCCTTTTGGGAGTGTCGTTGCACGACCGATTGCGCGGTGCCGTATGCCCGCGGCCTTCGCCCAGCGGTTAACCGCGCATCAAGGCGTTTTCGCTAACGCGAGTCGTCTGGACAGAAAAAACGAACAATGAGCAAGATGGGTTTGCACCGCGGAACACGATTACATCGCCAGATCGCGCTACTGCGCATTCGGAAGCGGATGATAATCGAGCTGCCCTATCGCTGGATTTCAGCTTGGTTGTTTATCTTTGCCTTCTGCTTAGCTGCAAGTGGCAATGTGCAGGCTAAAGGCAGCATGCTCGATCCAGTCTCTACGCAGGTGGCCGAGGGTTATGTGCACTCCTGCGCGTTGACGTCGGATGGACGGGTAATGTGCTGGGGCAGTAACGACGATGGTCAGCTCGGCAACGGCGGCACTGCGCCGAGTTCATTGCCGATCATGGTGCCCGGTCTAACGAACGTGGTTTCAATCGCGGCAGGTAGGTATTACTCCTGTGCCTTGACGACTGTCGGTAGGGTATGGTGCTGGGGATTCAACGGTAGTGGCCAGTTGGGAGACGGCTCCAATTCTGAAAAGTACACACCTACCGCCGTTGGTCTCGATAACGTGGTGGCGATAACAGCTGGTCACGAACACACCTGTGCTTTGACCACCGCCGGCGCGGTGTATTGCTGGGGAGCTAATACATTCGGCGAGTTGGGTGACGGCACGTTTGAAAAAAGGGCGATTCCGACCGCGGTCAGGAATTTGGCCAAGGGGGTGGTTGCGCTCAGTGCCGGCGATGGGCATACCTGTGCCGTAACAATCGCAGGAAGCGCGTATTGCTGGGGATGGAATCGTGACGGCCAGCTCGGCAACGGAGGCACGACGAACAGCCCCACGCCGGTATCCGTGAACGACATGACGACTGGGGTGACATCGATTGCAGCGGGAGGCGAACACACCTGCGCACTAACGATCGCCCACGTGGTTCGCTGCTGGGGAAGCAATAGGCGCGGCCAACTCGGCGATGGAACCAAGGCAGATAGCCCGATTCCTGTGGATGTTCTGAACATATCGGACGTAATCTCTCTTTCGTCCGGCGGAGATGAAATCTACGGGGGTTACAGTTGTGCCGTGGTCAAAGGAGGCTCTGCCTATTGTTGGGGAGGAAATTTTTTTGGTCGGCTCGGTGATGGATCCACAATGGATCAGCCATTGCCGGTCAGGGTCAGCGGTAGCTTTGCAATCGTCAGCGCTGGAGTGGCGCATACCTGCGCGATTACATCGATCGGTAGCGCATACTGTTGGGGCAGCAACAGTTACGGCCAAATTGGTGATGGTTCTAAAGGAACGGATCGAATCACGCCGGTCGGCGTCTATGGTCTGTCGAGCCAAATCTCGGCCTTGGGTGCGAGTCCCGATTTCACATGCGCCCTCGTGGCGGATACGGTGCAATGCTGGGGTGACAATAGCGTGGGCCAGTTGGGGGATGGCACCACAACTTCCCGCCTTGCTCCGGTGACGGTCAAGGGCCTTCCCCATGTTCAGACGGTCGCGGTGGGAGGCTTTCACGCATGTGCCTTGACCGACGCAGGCACGGTATGGTGTTGGGGCGACAACAGCACCGGCCAACTCGGCGACGGCACGACGACGAATCGTTCTTCTCCGGTAGCGGTCACGGGCTTATCCGGTATCGTCATCGTCGCAATCACGGCTGGATACGAACACGTTTGTGCTGTGGATAGCTTAGGTGCCGTGTTTTGCTGGGGGGCCAATTACGACGGTCAATTGGGCGACGGCACACTGATCCCGCGTTTGGCTCCTGTCGTGGCCGGTGGTTTGGTCACAGGAATAAAGAGCGTAGTTGCCGGCGGAAGCCATACGTGCTCGTTGACGGTGACAGGGAGCATGGCGTGCTGGGGTTCCAATGACCACGGCCAGCTAGGCGATGGTACGACCACAGACCGGCGCACCCCTGGATCGATCAGTGGCTTGCCCGGTCCCGTCGCCACGATTGCAACAGGTTTCGATCATACGTGCGCGCAGACCGCATCCGGCATTCTGATGTGCTGGGGCAATAACGCCCTCGGGCAAGTGGGGGATGGCACGACGACAGATCGCTCGACGCCCGCATGCTCGGTCTCGTTTTGCGCCGTCGGCGCGATCGATGGTCTTTGGACCGGTTCGAGCAGTGACCATACCTGGAGCAAGGTGCGCAACCAGGCGGCGATATGGGGCTGGGGTACCAACTTGTGGGGGCAGTTAGGGTTGGGCGACGCCTTGGCGGGCACTCTTCAGCTGCAAGCCGTGCGGAATGCCGCTTTCAATGGACTGGCGTCGGGCTTTACCTTGGCCACAGGCACGAGCCATACCTGCGTATCGGATGATGTCGGCCTGAGATGCATGGGGGCCAATGATAGCGGCCAACTGGGCGACGGCACGACAATACAGCGGAACTCGCCGGTTACGATCCTGGCCGGCCAGCCCATTAGTTTCAGTGTGCCGACCACCTTGGCCGACGGCGATACGCTGACGTTGACCGCCAGCGCCGACAGCGGCTTGCCAGTGACGTTCGATTCTTGGACGCCGAGCACCTGCACGGTTACCGGTAATACATTGAAGATCACAGCCGCCAGCTTGTGTGGTGTGCGCGCTTCGCAAGTGGGCGGGTTGCTCTCGGATGGCGGCAGCGCGGCGGCCGCGCCGCAGCAACTACGCGTGATCCAGGTGTTGTCCGCGACGACCATTACGCTGATGTCGTCGACCAATCCTTCGGCACTCGGGCAGAGCGTCACCTTCACTGCAGCGGTGACGGGCGCGGCGCCGACCGGCACCGTCACCTTCAACGACGGCTCCACTGTGCTGTGCACTGCCGTGGCACTGACCGGCATTGGCGACAGCCGCGCGGCGGCGTGCGCCAGCACGACGCTGGCCGTAGGCACGCATCCCATCACGGCTGTGTATTCGGGCGATACTGGCAATGCCGCTTCGACCTCGCCGGTGCTGAACCAAATCGTGCAGACGACCGCCGGCGCTGTGATGCTGGCCTCTTCCCCCAATCCCTCGGCCGTAGGCCAGAGCGTCACCTTTGCCGCAAGCGTCACAGGAACGGCGCCGACGGGTACGGTGACCTTCAACGACGGTGCGGCCATCTTGTGTAACGCCGTTGCGCTGACCGGCACCGGCAACACCCGTACGGCCACGTGCAGCAGCGCCACGCTGACAGCGGGTACACACAACATGACGGCCGCGTATTCGGGCGATTCGAACAACGCCGCCGCAACCTCGCCCGTGCTGGTACAGACCGTGCAGGCCGCGGGCCTGACACCGACAACCACCACGTTGAATCTCTCGCCGAATCCGGCAACCGCGGGTCAGTCGGTCACGGCCACGGTGACGGTACGTCCGACCAGCGGCACGGCGGTGCCGAGCGGAACGGTTACGATAAGTGGCGGCGCGACGAACTGCATAGTGACGCTATCGGCAGGCGCGGGCAGCTGCGCGCTGGTGTTCGCGGCGGCGGGTGCGTACACGGTGACCGCGAACTACGGCGGCAGCGGAACCTATGCAGCCTCCGGTACAACGGCCACCGTCACGGTGAAGGCATCGACGAGCGTAGTCACCGTCGCGGCCCCAATTCTCGATGCAAGAAGCTTGTTGTTGCTCGTACTTGGCATCGTACTGCTGGGCTGCAAATCAGCGCGGTCGGATTTATTTTGACTGGTGTAGAACATCGGCCGTGAGCCAAAAACCCTCCCTCTCGCAAGCGAGGGGAGGGTAAGTACTGCCGTTTACTGCGTCAGCAGGCTGACATCGTCGATCACGAACGAGGTCTGGTACTCGCTGTCCTCGACGCCCTTGAAGTAGACCTGCACGGTCTGGCCTTTATATGCGCTGACATCGAAACTCTTTTGCGCGTACCCCGAGTTCGCATTGAGATTCGAATACGTGGCCAGCGTCGTCAGCACGGTGCCCGAGCTGTTGAGCAGCTGCACGGTCAGCTTGTCGTAGGCCGTCGACGTGGTCGTCTCCGCGGTGTCGATGTGCAGCCAGAAGCTCAGCGTCGCGCTGGTCACCGTCGACGGAATCGACACCGACTGCTTGACCGTGTCGGTCGTCGCGGCGCCGTAGCCGTCGAGCCAGGCGTAGTAGCTGCCGGCGTGCGCCGACTCGCCGGTGCCGTTCGTGATCACGCCGCTCGTCGCTGTCCAGCCGGTGCTGCCCGATTCGAAGCCGCCGTTGGTGATCAGCTGCGTCGCCGTCGTCGTGTTGCTGACCGAGAACGCGACGGTGCTGCTCGTGCCGACGTTGCCGGCCGCGTCGTAGGCTTTCGCGACGAGGCTATGGCTGCCGTTGCTCAGCGTGGTCGAATTGACGGTCGTCGAATACGGCGAGGCCGTGTCGGTGGCGACGAGCGCGCCGTCGATGTAGAACTCGACCTTGGTCACGCCGACGTTGTCGCTGGCGCTGGCTGAGAGCGTGATCGTGCCGCTCGATCCGGACTCCGCCGCGCTCACCGTCGGCGGCGTGGTGTCGCCCGTCGAGTTGCTGACGCTGAAGCTCACCGTGCCGCTCGTGCCGACGTTGCCGGCCGCGTCGTAGGCTTTGGCGACGAGGCTGTGGCTGCCGTTCGCCAGCGTGGTCGAGTCGAGCGTGGTCGAATACGGCGACGCGGTGTCGGTCGCGATCAGCGAACCGTCGACATAGAATTCGACCTTGCTCACGCCGACGTTGTCGCTCGCGCTGGCCGACAGCGTGATCGTGCCGCTCGATCCCGACTCCGATGCGCTCACCGTCGGTGGCGTGGTGTCGCCGCCGTTCGCACCCTGATTCACCCACACCGGCGCCGAGTAAA
>DAIOET010000261.1:0-5999 GCA_036746135.1 Cupriavidus sp. | reverse complement strand
TTTGCCGGGCGGATCGATCAGGCCCATGATCGAATAGCCCGTCATCGACTTGCCCGAGCCCGATTCACCGACCAGGCCCATGATCTCGCCACGGCCCACCGAGAACGACACATCGTCCACGGCCTTGGCCACGCCGGCGCGCGTAAAGAACTGCGTCCTCAGGTTCTCGACAACCAGGGTTGGCTGTGTCATGTCGATCTCCTTTACTGCGTCTGCAGACGCGGATTCAGCACGTCGCGCAACTGGTCGGCCACGAGGTTCATCGCCACGATGGTGACGACCAGCGCGATACCGGGGAAGAAGCTGATCCAGTACTTGCCGGACAGCATGTACTGCTGTCCGTTGGCAATCAGCATGCCCAGCGACGGCTCCGTGACCGGCACGCCGAGCCCGAGGAACGACAGCGTTGCTTCGAGCGTGATGGCCGATGCCACCTGCAGCGCGGCAATCACGATCAACGGCGGCAGGCAGTTCGGCAGCAGGTGCCGGAACATGATGCGTTGTGGCGGCAACCCCAGGCAGGTGGCCGCTTCGATATATTCCTTGCGCCGTTCGACCAGCGCCGCGCTACGCGTGGTGCGCGCGTAGTAGGCCCACTGCACCGCCACCAGCGCGATGACGATATTGCCGATGCCCGGACGCAGGAACGCCAGCAGGATCAATGCGAGCAGGATTGGCGGGAACGACAGTTGCAAGTCGGCCACGCGCATGATGAACGCTTCAGTACGTCCGCCGATGTAGCCGGCCAGCAGACCCAGCGTGGCGCCCAACAACAGCGCGATCACGGTACTGACCACGCCCACACCCACGCTGATGCGCAGGCCATACATCACGGCCGACAGCATGTCGCGGCCCTGCTCGTCGGACCCCAGCAGGAACGTCATGCCGCTGCCCGCCTGTTCGCCGGGTGCCAGCCGTGCGTCGAGCACATCGAGCGTGGCCAGGTCATAGGGATTCTGCGGCGCCAGCCACGGTGCAAAGATCGCGATCAGGATGATCAGCAGCAGCGTCACCAGGCCCAGCACGGCCAGCTTGCTTTCGAAGAACTGCCGCGCGAAGCGGCGCCACGGGGTCTGGTCCTTGGCGGCCGGCGCCGGCTGGGCCGGTGCTTGCTGGGGAACGGTCGATGTGCTCATGGCTCAGCCCTTGTTGTCGGCAATGCGCACGCGCGGATCGAGCATGCTGTAGACGATGTCCACCACCAGGTTGATCAGGATGAACAGCGTCACGATCACCATCAGGTAGGCAACGATCACGGGGCGGTCCAGCAACTGGATCGAGTCGATGATCAGCTTGCCCATGCCGGGCCACGCAAAGATCGATTCGGTAACGATCGCGAACGCAATGATCGAGCCGAACTGCAGCGCGATCACGGTGACGATCGGAATCAGGATGTTCTTCAGCACATGCACGCCGACGATGCGCGTATTGGACAACCCCTTGGCGCGCGCGAACTTCACATAGTCCTGCAGCATGGCTTCCTGCGTGCCGGCGCGCGTGAGCCGGATCACCATCGCGATATTGAGCAGCGACAACGTGACCGCGGGCAGGATCAGATGGCGGATGCCGTCGAGCGTCAGGAAGCTCAGCGGAATGCCAAGCACACGCACCGTTTCGCCGCGGCCATTCGACGGCAGCCAGCCCAGTTGCACGGCGAAGACCATGATCAACATCAGCCCCACCCAGAACGTGGGCAGCGAGAAACCGAGGATCGACACGGTCATGATGGTCTTGCCAGCAGCGCCATTGGGCCGCAACCCGGCCCAGAGCCCCAGCGGTATGCCGAGCACGATGGCCAGCAGCATCGCGAACACGGCCAGCTCCAGCGTGGCCGGCATGCGCTCGAAGATCAGCTTCAATGCTGGAGTGCCATGCGCGAACGACGTGCCGAGGTTACCGTGCAGCGCGTTCTGCAGGAAGATCCAGTACTGCTCCCAGAGTGGCTTGTCGAGACCGAGCGCGGCGATGGTGCGCTTGATGTCTTCCTGGTCGGCCTGCGGGCTGATCAGGATGTCGATCGGATTGCCGATCGCAAAAACGCCAAGAAACACGAGCAGCGACATGACCAGCAGCACAACCACGCTCTGCATCAGTCGCCGGATGATGAAGACCAGCATTTTCCAGACGCCTATCCTTTCGCCGGCGCGCTGTGACGCACTACCGGCGGGTTCGCGGCCCACGGGGGACATCGTGGGGAAACCGCCCCGGCTTCTCGTGGAAGTCCGGGGCCGCGATCATACCGGAGCCGCCATCAAACCGCGGCGGCCCCGCCTGGCCCGGCTGGCTTACTGGGCAGGCTTGAACAGGTGCGCGTAGGTGCGTTCGTCGGTACGCGGCACGTACGTGATGCCCTTCTGCGTGGCCCACGTGGTGACCTGATGGTGAACCGGGATGATGCCGCCGTCCAGCACCACGATGGCCGTGGCCTCCTGCAGCAGCTTGGATCGCTCGTTGTCATCCACGGTAGCCAGCGCCTTTTCCAGCACCGCATCCATCTTCGGATTGCAGTACTCGCCCCAGTTGGTCGTGCCGAAGCCCTTCTTCGAGTCTTCGCACGCCACCAGCGCGCGCAGCGGCGAGCTGACCTCGCCGGTCTGGGCGCCCCAGCCGACCAGACCGAACGACCACTCGTGCTTGATCGCCTTCGACGAGTACGTGGCCATCGGCATGCCTTCCACCTTGGTGTTGATGCCGATGCGCGTGAGGTTCTGCGCGATGGTCTGCGCGATCTTCTCGTCGTTGACGTAGCGGTTGTTCGGCGTATGCAGCGTCAGCCCGAAGCCGTTCGGATAACCCGCGTCAGCCAGCATCTTCTTGGCTGCCTCGGGATCGTACTTGAGCGTCTTCAACTGGGGGTTGTGACCGAACAGCGTAGGCGGCACCAGGTTGTTGGTCGGCTCGGACAGGCCTTCCATCAGGCGGTCCTTGATGCCCTGGCGGTTGATGGCCGTGCTGATGGCAATGCGCACGCGCGCGTCCTTCAGCGGATTCTTGTCCATCGGCTGCCCTTCCTTCGTCGTGACGAACGGCGACTTGTCGCGCTTCACATCGAAGTACAGGTAGATCACGCGATGCGAGATCTTCGAGAAGAACGAAAGCTTGGGATCGTTGCGGACCTTCGGCAGGTCGGGAGTCGGCACGTTCTCGATGGCCTGGACATCGCCCGACAGCAGCGCCGCCAGGCGCGTGGCCGGATTCGGGATGAAGCGCAGCGTCACCTTGTCCCACGCGGGTTTCGGTCCCCAGTAGTCGGGGTTGCGCACCAGTTCGACCCGGTCGTCACGCGCGTAGCTGACGAATTTGAACGGGCCGGTACCGACCATGCCCTTGCCTTGCGCGAAATCGTCGGAAGTCAGGCCCTGCGTGGCCTTCTTCTGCACCATGAATACCGCGGTCAGGTCGTTGAGCATCAGCGGATACGGCTGATTGGTGGTCACCTGGATCGTGTACTTGTCGATGATCTTCTTGTTGATGATCGCCTTGGTGTACACATCGAACTTGCCGGGACTGTTGACGATGGTAGCGGGACGGTCGAGTGACCACGCAATGTCTTCGGTGGTCAATTCCGTGCCGTCATGCCACTTCACGCCCTTGCGGATCTTGAATTCCCACGTGAGGTTGTTGACGAGCTTCCACGACTCGGCCAGGCCAGGTATGACCTTGCTGTCCGGATCGAGCTTGATCAGCGTCTCGAACACGTGCTCGGACACATTGATGTTCGAGAACAGGTTATAGAAATGCGGATCCATTGAGGTCGGCGGCGAACTCATGGCGATCTTGAGGTCAGCCGCCTGTACCTGGGCGGCCAGGCCCAGGCCGATTGCACCGGTCAGCAGGACGGTACCAACGGTCTTGCCGATTGCCTTCTTGACGTTGCGAAGGGACATCGCGCGATTCTCCCTGTGGGAAGTCTTGAGTCTTGAAATGACAATGAGGATCAGCCGCGCTTCCCGTCATTTTCTCAGCGGAACCAGCCGCATTTTGGTGCGGCGTTCTGCATGGCAACGTGGGGCGCGGCCGGCCGGGCACTTCAAGCATGAACTGTTCCAGCAGTGCCGGGCATCCGCCATGCGGGGAAACCCACCCGCGTCGGCAGCCATTTCCCCATGTTGCGCTGCGCCACTATTGCTGCCGCCAAGGCTTCGCGATGCACGGGATTGGGACGGCACGTGTAGCCAAAGCCTTGTTTTGGCGCTTCACGGGCAGCCGTCGTATGATCGGGGGTATCCAATTGCCCCATTCGCCTGGACTGGCATCATGAAGCTCATCCCCGAAATCCTGCAGGCGCAAGCCGAAATCCGCACCATCCGACGCGATATTCACGCGCATCCCGAACTCTGCTTCCAGGAACAACGCACCGCTGACGTGGTGGCCAAGAACCTGGAATCCTGGGGTATCGAGGTCCATCGCGGCCTGGGTACCACGGGCCTGGTCGGCATCATCCGTAACGGCAACGGCGGCCGCTCGATTGGCCTGCGCGCCGACATGGACGCCCTGCCGCTGCAGGAAGCGAATACGTTCGGCCATCGATCGCAGCACGAAGGCAAGATGCACGCATGCGGCCACGATGGCCATACCGCAATGTTGCTAGGTGCGGCGCGCTATCTGGCCGAGCATCGCAACTTCGACGGCACGGTCCATCTGATTTTCCAGCCTGCCGAGGAAGGCGGCGGCGGTGCGCGCGAAATGATCAAGGACGGCCTGTTCGAGCGCTTTCCGTGCGATGCGGTCTTTGGCATGCACAACTGGCCCGGCATGCCGGTGGGATCGTTCGGCACGACGGCCGGTCCGCTGATGGCATCGAGCAACGAGTTCAAGATCGTGGTGCGCGGCAAGGGCGCGCATGCGGCGATGCCGAACAATGGCTGCGATCCGGTATTCACGGGCGCGCAGATCCTGTCGGCATTGCAGGGCATCATCACGCGCAACAAGCGCCCGATCGACACCGCGGTAATTTCGGTGACCCAGTTCCACGCGGGCGACGCCACCAACATCGTGCCGAACGAGGCCTGGCTGGGCGGTACGGTCCGGACCTTTACGGTGCCGGTGCTCGACCTGATCGAACGGCGCATGGAAGAAGTGGCACGTGCCGTGGCCCAGGCATTCGATTGCACGATCGACTTTGAATTCCATCGCAATTACCCTCCGACCATCAACAGCACCGCCGAAGCCGAATTCGCCGTGGGCGTGGCCAGCGAGCTGGTGGGTGCAACGAATGTCGACGGCAACGTGGAACCGACCATGGGCGCCGAGGATTTCTCGTTCATGCTGCAGGAAAAGCCCGGCTGCTACCTGTTCATCGGCAACGGCGAAGGCTCGCACCGCGAGGCCGGCCACGGCCTGGGCCCATGCATGCTGCATAACCCGAGCTACGACTTCAACGATGAGCTGTTGCCGGTAGGTTCCACGTTCTTCGTGAAGCTGGTGGAGAAATGGCTCGCGCCTGCCTGACCTGACGCTTTACCTTTCACCTTTGCATACGACGCACGATGACTCATATGCGCCTGGATGACGCCACGGCCGAGCGCTTTGCGCTGGTGGCGCTTGAGAACATCGTGCGGCCGTATCCTTACAAGGTGGATCACCTGATGATGGATGCGGGCGACCTGGCTGCGCCGGCGGCACTGCATCCGGTCTTCTATGGCAGCTACGACTGGCATTCGTCGGTGCACATGCACTGGTTGCTGGTGCGACTGCTGGCGCTGCGCCCGGATATGCCGATCGGCGCGCGCATCCGTGACACGCTCGACGCGCAATTTCGTCCCGAAGCCATCGCCACCGAACTGGCCTACTTCGAGCGGCCGTCATCGCGCACGTTCGAGCGGCCGTATGGCTGGGCGTGGATGCTGCGTCTGCAGGCCGAGCTGGCTGGATTGGCGTCTCGCGATGCCCGAGCGGCCCGATGGGCCACCGCCTGCGCACCGCTGTCCGATCGTCTGGCACTGCGGTTGCTCGACCACATCGACATCGCCGACTTCCCAATCCGTACCGGTACTCAC
>DAIOET010000260.1:0-6014 GCA_036746135.1 Cupriavidus sp. | reverse complement strand
GGCATGTTCATCATGGCCTACAACGTGTTCCGCACCATCGCCGGCAAGCCGGCTGTGGATGCGCCGATTCCGGCCAGCCTGCCGGCTTCTGCCCACTGACAAGCCGAGGACGCAAACAATGTCTCAGAATCAAGGTTTCTTCAGGCACGAGACGCTGGAAAAGAATGTCGGCTGGCTGATCATCGCAACCATCATCGTGGTGAGCATCGCTGGTCTGGTGCAGATCGTGCCGCTGTTCTTCCAGCACTCGACGACCCAGCCCGACCCGGGCATCACGCCGTACTCGCCGTTGCGGCTGATGGGGCGTGACATCTATATCCGTGAAGGCTGCGTCGGATGTCACTCGCAGCAGGTGCGTACGCTGCAGGCCGAGACCGAACGCTATGGCCATTTCTCCACGGCCGGCGAGTCGGTGTATGACCATCCGTTCCTGTGGGGTTCCAAGCGTACGGGTCCCGATCTGGCACGTGTGGGCGGTCGTTATTCCGATGACTGGCAGCGTATCCACCTGCGCAACCCGCGCGACGTGGTGCCGGAATCGGTAATGCCGTCGTACCCGTGGCTGGAAAAGACACAGCTGCCAACCGACTCGGTCCAGGCGCGCATGAAGGCGCTGCAGCGCCTGGGGGTGCCGTACACCGAGGATGAAATCGCACGGGCACCGGAGGAACTCGTCGGCAAGACCGAAGAGGACGCAATGGTGGCCTACCTGCAGGGCCTGGGCCTGAACCGTCGCAATGTCCGGCTGGATACGGCCGCCGCGCCTGCCGCCGCAGCGCCCGCGGCCGACGCCGCCGCACCCGCCAAGGAGTGATGACATGGTGATCGTTACCTCTATCGCCACCGTGCTGTCGATGCTCGTGTTTCTGGGTATCTGCTGGTGGGCGTGGTCGGCAGGCCGCCGGGCGGCCAACGAGGAATCGGCGATGCTGCCGTTCGCCTTGCCCGATGAAACCAATAATCCAAGCCGGAATTAGTAACCATGAGCGATTTCATTTCCGATTTCTGGAGCTACTACATCGCGGCCATTGCGCTCATCGGTATCGTCTGGTGTGTGTGGCTGCTGTTCTCCCAGCGCAAGATGCCAAAGGGCGTCAGTACCACTGACGATACCGGTCACGTATGGGATGACGACCTGCGCGAACTGAACAATCCGCTGCCACGCTGGTGGATGTGGATGTTCCTGCTGGCCTGCATCTTCAGCGTGGGGTACCTGATCCTGTATCCGGGGCTGGGTTCGTACGCGGGCGCGCTGAAGTTCTCGACGCAGGATGAACTTGCCGCGCACCGGCAGGCTGCCGAGAAGATGCAGCACGAGATCTACGCCAAGTATCTGAAGATGGACGTCAAGCAGGTCGCGGCGGATCCTGATGCCCGTGAGATCGGCCAGCGACTGTTCCTGAACTACTGCGCGCAATGTCATGGCTCCGATGCACGGGGCAGCCGCGGCTTTCCGAACCTGACCGATAACGATTGGCTCTACGGTGGCGACCCGGACACGATCCAGCAGACGATCGCCAAGGGCCGCAACGGCATGATGCCGCCGTTTGCCGGCACCATCGATGCCAAGCAGGCCGGCGACACGGCGCAGTACGTGCGATCGCTGTCGGGACTGGCATACGACCCGATCCGTGCGTCGCGCGGAGAAAGCACGTTCAAGTCGACCTGTGCGGCTTGTCACGGCGCCAGCGGCAAGGGCAATCAGGCACTGGGTGCGCCCAATCTGTCCGACAAGGTCTGGCTGTACGGCAGTTCGGAAGGCTCGATCGTTGACGCCATCCTGAAGGGCCACAACGGCCACATGCCGGCGCATGAGGAAATCCTGACACCTGAGCGCATTCGCATGCTGACGGCTTATGTCTGGGGTCTGTCCAATTCGGCAGCACCGGCAGGGCAATGACAAACCGCTCCCCGGCGCAGTGCGGCGTGCCGCCTGTGCCGGGGGCATGAGGGCTGAACAATGAACGCGCCCCTGGAATCTCCCCCCACAACCCGCGACTCCAATGAGGCCGCGGCCTGGCGGCCTGCGCCGCCGCCCAAGACGGCAGCTGAGGCAACCGAAGAAGCGCTGTACGAAGTCCGGCGCAAGATCTATCCGCGCTCGATCACGGGCGCATTCTCCAGCTGGCGCGTCTGGCTGGTCATCCTCACGCAACTCGTCTACTACGGCACGCCCTGGCTGCAATGGAACGACCGGCAGGCCGTGCTGTTCGATCTCGGTGCCCGGAAGTTCTACATCTTTGGGCTGGTGCTCTGGCCGCAGGATGTGATCTACCTGGCCGTGCTGCTGGTCATCTCGGCGCTTTCGCTATTCCTCTTCACGGCCATTGCGGGTCGGCTGTTCTGCGGCTATGCGTGCCCGCAGACGGTCTATACCGAGATCTTCATGTGGATCGAGCGGCGGGTGGAGGGCGACCGCATCGCACGCATCCGCCTGGATGGCGATCCGTGGAGTCTGCGCAAGCTTCGACTCAAGGCCACCAAGCACACGCTGTGGATTCTGATTGCACTGTGGACGGGCTTCACGTTCATTGGCTACTTCGCGCCAATCCGCGAACTCGGTGGCGAGGTACTGCACTGGACGCTGGGTCCCTGGCAAGCCTTCTGGATGCTGTTCTACGCATTCGCAACGTGGGGCAACGCCGGGTTCATGCGCGAGCAGGTTTGCAAGTACATGTGCCCGTACGCGCGCTTCCAAAGCGTGATGGTGGATCGCGATACCTACGTCGTGACCTACGACGTGGGGCGTGGCGAGCCCCGCGGCAGCCGCTCGCGCAAGACCGATCACCAGGCAGCCGGCTTGGGCGACTGCGTGAACTGCAGCATTTGCGTGCAGGTATGCCCGACCGGCATCGATATCCGTGATGGGCTGCAGTATGAGTGCATTGGCTGCGGTGCGTGTATCGACGCCTGCAATCAAGTGATGGACAAGATGGAGTATCCACGTGGCCTGATCCGGTACACGTCGGAGAACGCCATGCGCAAGAAGCTGTCGGTCACCGATGCCCGCAAGCGTTTGCTGCGCCCACGCACCATCGTCTACACCATGATCTGGCTGGCGCTGTGCGCGGGATTCGTTGTGTCGCTGGCCATGCGTACACCGCTGAAGGTCGACATCATTCGTGACCGCGGCGCGCTCGGGCGCGAAGTGGAAGGGCGCTGGATCGAGAACGTGTATCGGCTCCAACTGATCAACGCGACTGAGGCGCCGATGAAGATCCGTGTGCAGGCGCAGAGCGACGATCTGAAGGGGCTGACGGTCGAATACGACCATGCTGCCGAAGCGCTGTCGCCTACGTCGAACCGGTTGCTGCCGATCCGGATTCGCGTGCCGATCGATGATGCCGCGCAAGGGACGCACAAGATCGAGGTGACGGTCACTGCCGAGACCGAAGCCGCGCGCGAGGTGAATATCCGGCAAAGCACGAGTTTCATCGTCCCTCGCAATCTGTGATGCTGTCACAGATTGCGAAGAGGGACGGATGCCAATAGGAGAGCGCAATGACCCCACACCCCGCAAAACCCTGGTACAGGGAACCCTGGCCCTGGATCCTGATGAGCGGCCCGCTGTTGGCGATGGTTGGTTGCGGCATTACGATCTGGCTGGCCAGCAGCCACGCGGACAAACCGGTTGCAGATGCCGCTCGTCACGGCCTGGTAGTCGAAAAGGTCGGCGCGAATCGGAGTGAGCCGTCAGCGAGGCGCCCATGAGACTACGCTGGCTGATGTGGGTGTTATGGCCGGCGTTTCTGATGGGCGGTGCGGCCACAGCGGTGGTGTTCTCGGTAGTGGACCCCGGAGATCTCAATTTCTTCGGGCATCCGGTTGAAGCATCGCGGCAAGCGATCTACACCGTGGGTTTCCTGGTGGCGTGGCTGTTCTGTGCGCTATCGAGCGGACTCACGTTGTACACGATGCCGGTGAAGCTCAGCGATACCGATGAACTCGAATAGCAACATTAAACGGAAAGGCCGCACCGGATACGTCCCGGTGCGGCCTTTGTCACGGTGCTCGGTATGAGATGTAGCGCGTGTCAGCAGGAGCGGCTATACACCTGCTTGATGCCTGCCATGTCGACCAGTTTCACATGTCGCTGACGAATCTGGATCAGGCCCGCTTCAGCGAAGCGCGAGAACAGGCGGCTGACGGTCTCGAGCTTCAGGCCAAGGTAACTACCGATTTCCTCGCGGCTCATGCGCAGCACGAACTCGGTGGAGGAGTAACCGCGTGCCGAAAGTCGTTCGGACATGTTCACGAGAAAAGCAGCAAGCCGCTCTTCCGCGCGCATCGAGCCAAGCGTGATCAGCATGACCTGGTCTTGCGAGATCTCCTTGCTCATCAGCCGCAGGAACTGGCCCTGCAGAGAAGGCAGGCTGCCCGACAGCGATTGCAGGTCGTCGTAACGCACGACGCAGACTTCGGTGTCTTCCAGCGCGGTGGCGTCGGATGCGTGTTGCATCTCGCCCAGGCCGTCGAGACCGATGACTTCGCCGGGCAAGTGGAAACCGGTGATCTGGGTGCGCCCGTCTTCCATCGTGACGTGCGTCTTCAGTGTGCCAAAGCGAATGGCATAGACCGCGCTGAGCGGTTCGCCCATGCGGTAAAGCGTTTCGCCCTTATGGACACGCACACGTTCCTGAACGAGCGTGTCCATTTTCGCCAGGTCTTGTTGCGACATGCCGACGGGCAGGCAAAGCTGGCCCATTGCACACGTGGAACAACGGGGCGACATCTCGGTGACGGGAATGGAAGTCAACAATTGAAGTGCTCGTTATGAATGCGCTTGCAGCGAGGGCGCGATGCAGGCATTTTACAGTGTCGAGTGACGCAGAAGCGAGGAACAGTTGCCATTTGGTGTGCTTTTAAGCGTTTTTCTTATGGCTTTGCTCGGTGGTATGCATTGCGCTGCCATGTGTGGAGGAATTGCTATTGCTGCGGAGCAAAAACAGCCCCGCACTGTGGCTGTTTTCATACATCGCTCGCCGCGACACTGGTGGGCCGAGCTGTGCGTCATGCATGTTGGCCGCATCACTACGTACATGCTGCTTGGTGCGGCGATGGGAGCGGTGGGCGCGACCGTATGGCGCCAGGAGTATCTGCCGTTGCAGCGATGGCTCTATGGGTTGGGCAGTGTGATGCTGATTGTCACGGGCGCGTGGTTGTTGCGCGGGCGAGTGATGCGAGCTGATTGGATCGAGCGGCTGGCGTCTCTGGCAGCCGTGCACGTGGTGCAACATGTCCGATCGATGAGTGCTCGCTTGCCGGCGACCTTGCGGCCGCGTCAACGGGCCATGCCGATGGCGCGCCGCTATGGCATGGGGCTGGCCTGGGGGCTGGTACCGTGCGGGATGGTCTACAGCGCACTCGCCCTGGCGCTGCTGGCCGGCAATGCCACGTCAGGTGCGCTCGTGATGGGTGCCTTCGGACTGGGCACTTTGCCGAACCTGCTGGTGATCTCGGGCTTGTCCGGATACCTGCGCCAGCTTTCCCGCAAACCGGCCATACGGATGGGGGCTGCCATCGTGGTGATCGGGTTCGGCATGCTGGGCGTGGCCCGTTCGATCTGGCTGCCTGATACGTTGGCGCAACACGGCTTTTGCGTGGTGTTCTGAATCGGCCACAGTGCCGGGTTGCGGGCGGGGCCGGGAATGCCATACAATCCCGAGAACCACGGTATCGCGCCGCACCATGCTTTTTGCGTCGCCGGGCCGCTTCCCCGATCTGGGGCGCGTGCCCAGGTTTCCGGTCACTCCGGTGCGCCGGCAACGTCTCTACAGTTCATCCGGTTCAAAAGATCTGGTTAAAAGACCGGCGGCGGTTGGGAAGGTGGCGCCGGCCAGGGCGATGTTGCCCCGAGCCGATACCGTTTTGTTTCTTGCCGTCTTGGCCATCCGGTGGCCCAGGCGAATGTCCGCCCCGAAGGGAGAAGGCGCGACGCAAGAGGTCCGTCGATTGGTGAAACTGGCCAGCCCCGGACGATCTCCTGCCGGACCGACCCGGCAATTCGATGCAAA
>DAIOET010000259.1:0-6020 GCA_036746135.1 Cupriavidus sp. | reverse complement strand
CGCCGACGCCAGAGAAAATCGCCGAGAAGGAACTGCAAGACATGAGGCTGACGCTTTTCCAGGCAGAACGTCGCCTGCTTGAAGCGCAGATGCAAGTCGAGTACTACCGCAACATGATCGCCTTCCTCGAAGAGGTAGGCGCCACCGGTGTCGAAGGCGTGGCCGACCGGCGTTTTGTAGCGCCGAAGCCTGAAACGCCTGTGCTGCAATCGACTCCCTCTCGCAGCACGCCGGGGCTGTCGACCATTCCGATCGTCCCCTCGGCAGCCTGACCCATAACCATAGCGTGACACCAGCAACCCGCATGGGCGCGCAAGCGCCTATGCGATACTGGCCGCTTTCCGGCATCCACTGGAGCGGCCATGAGCCTGTTGCCCGCCATTGAAATCGAAACCGCGCCCAATCCGACCCATGCCGTGATCTGGATGCATGGGCTGGGCGCGGACGGCAGCGACTTCGTCCCCGTGGTACCCGAGCTGGGCCTGCCCGACGACATCGCAGTCCGCTTCATCTTCCCGCATGCTCCGGCCATCCCCGTCACCTGCAACGGCGGCTACGTCATGCCGGCCTGGTACGACATCTATTCGCTGGACGAAGCGGGCCGCAAAGCCGACGTGGCGGGCATCGAGCAATCACGCGCAGCCATCCGCGCGCTGATCGCCCGTGAGAATGACCGGGGCGTGCCGACCGAGCGGATCGTTCTGGCCGGGTTTTCGCAGGGCGGCGCCATTGCCTACACCACCGCCCTGACCCATCCGCAAACGCTCGCCGGCGTCATCGCGCTGTCTACCTATATCCCCTCCACCGAGCTGATCGAGGCCGAGGCGGCCACCGCCAACGCGGCCACGCCGGTCTTTGCCGCGCACGGCACGGCGGATGAAGTGGTGCCGCTGGCGCTGGGCACCCGCGCGCGCGACTTCCTCACTGCGCGCGGCCAGCCGGTTACCTGGCAGGCGTACGCCAACATGCCGCACTCGGTATGCCTGGAAGAGATCGCCGACATCGGTTCGTGGCTGCGGGCGCGGTTCAGCTGAGCGCCAGCATCATGGATTGCGCTACCATGACGCGCCTCGCCATTCCGCACGATTGCCCATGATTCCCGCATCGCCCCTGCCCCGCATCGACTTCAACACGCGCAAGGCGCTGATGTTCGCGCTGACCGCCGAACGGTTGTCCGCCTACTACGAACACGGCAAATGGATCACCGATGCGCAGGGCGCCACGCTGGCTGGCAGCTGGCTTTCGCGCTCCAAGCTGCAACTCGCGCTGTCCGAACGCCGTCTGTTGTCGGAACTGAGCGACCAACTGGCGCGGGAACTGGCCGAGACCCTGTCCCGCGAGGCCGGCCTCTATGCGTCCCACGAAATGATGGAAGCGCTCGACCCCAACTATCAATCGGCCTTTGCGCACGACATGCTCGACGAATGCGAGCGCAGGTTGCGGGAAAACGGGGTGACGGAATAATCTCCGCGGCTGGTTGCTGGCTTTTGTCCCGGCTTCGCTAAGAAGCCTGAGACTTCCCTCCCTCGCCCCCACCTCGCCTATACAGTCGCCCTTTTTACGCTCTTGGGATTCAGCTGCTCCGCGTCTAGCCGGCGGAAGACCAGCGCCGACAGCAGCGTGATGATGCCCACCGTCAGGAACGCCAGGCGGTAGGCAGGCGCGGCGGCACCGAGCTTCACCGAGAACAGACTGACCAGGCCGCCGCCGATGGTCACGCCCAGGCCAATCGCCAGCATCTGCACCATCGAGAACAGGCTGTTGCCGCTGCCCGCGTCCTCACGGGTCAAACCCTTCAGCGTCACGCTGTTCATCGCCGCGAACTGCATCGAATTGGCCGCACCGAAGGTCGCAAGCTGCACGATCGACAATGCCAGCGGCCAACCGGGCGACATCGCGGAAAACGATGCGATCGATGCCCCGACGATCACCGTATTGACCAGCAGGAACGTGTCGTAGCCAAAGCGGTTCACCAGCGGCACGATCCAGCGCTTGGACACCGTGCCCGCGATGGCCACCGGCAACAGCATCATTCCCGAGTGCAGTGGCGAATAGCCCAGTTGCAGCTGGAACAGCAGCGGCAGCAGAAACGGCACCGCACCCGATCCGATGCGGCAAACCAGGTTGCCGATCAGACCAACACTGAAGTTTGGCTCACGAAACAGCGCCAGACGGAACAGCGGCGTGGCGTGGCGGCGCGCATGAGGAATGTAAAGCAGCGCGCTGCCAATGCTGATGGCGGCCAGCAAGGCGCTCCACGGACTATGCGCGCCGTTTTCCAGCGCCAGCGAGAACGTGACCATGCACAGGGAAAGCAGGCCGCAGCCAATCCAGTCGAACGGCGGCGCCACGCCCGCTTCTCCCGCCGGCAGGTAGCGGCGCACCGCGAACAGGCCGATCATGCCCACCGGCACGTTGATCAGAAAGATCCAGTGCCACGACGCACTCTGCACCAGCCAGCCGCCCAGGACCGGGCCAAAGATCGGACCAACCTGTCCGGCAATCGAGACAAAGGCCAGCGCGGCGATGTACTGCTCTCCCGGAATATTGCGCAACACGGCCAACCGGCCGATCGGCAGCAGCATCGACCCGCCCACGCCCTGCAGCACCCGTGCAATCACGAGCTGCGTGAGCGTATGGGCCGTGGCGCAGAACACCGATCCAAGCACGAAGATCAGGATGGCGCAGAAATAGACGCGGCGCGTGCCGAACTTGTCGGCCAGCCAGCCCGATGCCGGTGTCAGCATCGCCATCGTGAGCGTATAGGCCACGACTACCGGTTTGAGGTCGAGCGGTTTCTCGCCCAGGCTGTGAGCCATCGATGGCAGGGCGGTATTGACGATCGTGGTGTCCAGCGTCTGCATGAAAAAGCCGGCGAAGACGATCCACAGCATGGCCTTCTGGGAGAAGGCCTGGTTGGCGGCGGGGGCGGAGGCGGTGTGCATTACTGTGATTCCAGGGGCGGTGTCCATCAGGGATACCGCGAACATCTGGCGTTCATGGTACGCACCCCGCACCCCATCGGGAACCCCTCTGGATTTATTGACTGTCATCGAATAATCCGATGACAATGCCCCGATGCTCAATCCCGTATGGATCCAGACCTTCGCCACCGTGGCCACCGCACGCAGTTTCACTGACGCGGGGCGCCAGCTTGGCCTGTCGCAATCGTCGGTCAGCGACCATATCCGGCGGCTCGAACAAAGCGTCAACCGGCGGCTGTTCGTGCGCGATACCCACTCACTGTCGCTGACGCCCGATGGCGAGGCGCTGCTGGTGCACGCGCGCCTGATCCTGGAATCGCTGACCCGCGCCGAGCAGCAGTTCAGCGCACCACGGCTGCAGGGCCGCGTCCGGCTGGGGACTTCCGAAGACCTGGCGCAAGGCCCGCTGCCGAATGTGCTTGCCGCGTTCCGCGCCACGCACCCGGACGTGGAACTCGAGATCACAATCGGCATGACGAGCAAGCTCTACGAATGGATCGAAGCCGGCACGCTCGATCTGATCGTCGGCAAGCGGCGGGAAGGCGAGCGGCGCGGCGTGCCGCTGTTTCGAGGGCAGCTCGAATGGCTGGCCCGGCCCGGCACGGTGGTCGATGTCGGTCAGCCGCTGCCGCTGATACTCGTCAACGAACCCAGCGTGACCCGCTCGGTGGTACTGGACACGCTGGCCACGGCCGGCTGGCGCTGGCGCGTGGTCTGCACCAGCAGCAGCCATTCGGGCTGCATCGCTGCCGCGCGCGGCGGCCTTGGCATCACAGTACGGGCTCAGAATCTGACGGGCGGCGGTCTGGTCCCGCCGATCAACGTGGACACCCTGCCCGCGCTGCCCGATGTGGAATTCATCACGCTGGCCGCGCGGCGGCTCTCCAAACCCGCCGAGACCTTGCTACAGCTAATCCGCAAGAGCGACCTGCGCGCAACCCGCGTGGACTGACGCGACGCTCCGGTTGACCGGGCTCAGTTGCCCGGCAGCAGCGTGCGCAGGGCCTGCCAGGCCGTCAGCAGGTGATATGGCGTGGTCGACGGCATCTCGGCCCGCACGACACTGCCATCCGGCGCAATGGACTCGTGCCAGCCATTGGCATGGAGAAAGCGCGCGCCAAAGCGGTCGATCCATGTTTCGAGTTCCGCCAGCGGGGCCGGATCGTTGTTGACCGCCGCGTTGACCACCAGCGCACGCGCAAACTCGGTCTGCGCCCAGATCCGCTCGCTGGCATCCTGCATCGCGCCCTGCCCGCCCAGCGCGGCGCACACACCCAGTGTGTCGGCGGCCACGCCATGACGCCGCGCGAATGCATAGGCACGCGGCAGCGATTCGGCAAGCGGCCCGCCTTCAAACAGCGTCGGTGCCGTCATGACCAGCGAATACCATTCGAACTGGTGACCGGGCTCGATCCGGTTGCCGGTCGTGCCTTGCGGCAGTTCGGCCACGCAGCCATCGGCGGGATCGACGAAGCAGCCATGCACCGCATCGGCGAGCGTCTTCAGGCGCTGCGCCATCCATGCCTCGCCCGTGACGTCCAGCGCCGCAAGGTAGGCTTCGGTCAGATGCATGATCGGGTTCTGCAGCACCCCACTGTCGTTCGGGCCGAAATTGGCCGCCAGTGCCGCGTGATAGAGCCCGTTGCCGTCGGCAAAGCGCGCTTCAATGACGGCGACGGTACGGTGCATCGCCTCCAGCGCGGCTGGATTCCGGCTGGCGCGGTAGTAGTGCGCGCAGGCGTAGACCACAAAGGCGTGGGTATAGAGATCGCGCGTGGTATCCAGCGGTGCGCCCTGCGCGTCGATGCTGTAGACCCAGCCGCCCGCGCCGTCTCCGAAATGACGAACCAGCGCGTCGAAGAGCGTGCCGGCATGTGCCAGGTCGCCCATCGTCGCAAATACATAGAGCTGCCGCGCGCAGGCCATCGCCCGGTACCGCTTGTCCGGCAGCGGCTGGCGGGAGACGCCGTCCAGTGCCTCGTGGGCAAGCTGCATCGATGCATTCCACCCGGGGCCGGTCCAGGCCGGCAGGATGGCGGTGTCAAAGTGCACCAGCAGCGAGGCAACGCGATCGATGAGAGTGGTAGGGACGGGCATGGTCAGAGAATACGCGACAGGGAATACGTGGGGGCGTCTGGTCTGGTCCGGTTCGGGCCGCTGCCGGGGCAAATGTCGACCCGGAAACCCAAGGCCACACACGATAGCAGGACGAACGGGGCATGCAAAGGCCGTGGACGCCGCACTGCATCAATTCCTGCTGGAATTGCCGTGTCCGGGTGTCTATGGTGAAAGTCCACCGGGCCGCCTGCCCACGGGAGAACGCCATGCCCACCCATCCGATGTCCCTGTCCGATCATCACCGCACGCTGGTCATGCACGTCATGGAAGATCCGCCAGGACGCTACACATGGCGCATCGTCGTCGAGGAAAAATGCGGCGGCGCCGATTGTGACAGCATGATCGAAGCCCATACCGATTACCCCTCCCACGCCGAAGCCGAGGCGGCCTGCTGGGCTGCTGGCAATGGCATGCTCGATGGCCCCCGCACCACGAGCGAAGTTCGCACCACAAGCCTGCCGCACTGAACGGTAGCAATCCGCGAACATGCGTGACATTAGGTGACGATGCGACCCAAAGTGCGCTTGAAGCGCCGCAGTGCATCTTGATCCTGGCCGGTCCCCGCCATAGGCTGAAAACCTGTAGGGAGAAAAGCGATGGACAAGCCGACCGTAAGCCCCAGCCGCTTTGTTGAAATCCTGAACGAGCGGCTAACCCAGCATCCCCTGTATCGAGAGGGCATGCACGTCTACGCCATTCCGGCCCATTCGGACCACCCGCGCAGCCTGGTATGCGTGGGACCACGTGGAACCGAGGGCATCTGCGCCACGATCGAAAACATCGTGCGCGGCGAGTGCGATGTCTTTCCGGACATCGCGCAGGACTGGCATCACCAACCGGGCCAGACGGCGCGCGAGCACCACGCGCGCTGAAGCGGCCCAGGCAGCGAATCATGCCGTGACCGGCGCTACGCGCGCC
>DAIOET010000258.1:0-6020 GCA_036746135.1 Cupriavidus sp. | reverse complement strand
GGCGTGTCCATGAGCGAGAACAGCGAGAACAGCACCATCTGCACCTGCTGCGGCGTGGACAGGCCAGCCGTATGGTTCAGGGCCACGGTGCGGCTGTCGGCCACGATGCGGTCGATGAACTTGAGCGAGTCCGGCGTGGTGGTGATCGAGTTGTAGCGCTTGTGCAATTGCTTGCGCTGATCCGCGGGCAGCTTGGCCAGCTTCTCGTCGAAGATGTTGTCGCGATGCGTGGCGATGACGCCAAGCCGCCAGCCCGTGGCCCCGAAATACTTCGAGAACGAATACACCAGGATCGTGTTGCGCGGGCAGAGCGCGAACAGCGACACGAAGTCGTCGGCAAACGTACCGTAGACATCGTCCGTCAGGATGATCAGGTCGGGCCGCTCCTCGATGATCGACGCCAGGTACTCCAGGCTTTCATCGCTCATCCGCACCGACGGCGGATTGCTCGGGTTGACCAGGAAGAAGGCCTTGACGCTGGGGTCGCGCAGCTTGTCGAGTTCCTTGTTCGAGTATTGCCAGCGCGAATCCGGATCGGCGTCGATCGATAGTTCAACGAGCTGGTAGTCGTTCAGCTCGGGAATCTCGATGTACGGCGTGAAGATCGGCATGCCCAGCGCGATCTTGTCGCCGGCCTTGAGCAGGTGGTTCTCACGCATCGAGTTGAACAGGTAGGTCATCGCGGCCGTGCCGCCCTCCACGGCGAACAGGTCGAATTCGCCGATGAACGGATGCTTGCCGATCATCTCCTTGCGGATGTACTGGCCGACGATGATCTCGCTCAGCTTGAGCATGCGGTCCGGCACCGGGTAGTTGCAGGCCAGGATGCCTTCGCACATCTCATAAAGGAAATCGGCCGCGCTGAGACCGAGCTGGTCGCGCACGTAGGACACGGCGCCGGCCAGGAACTTCACGCCGGGCACTTCGCCGTTTTCCCGGGCGAACAGGTCGAAGCGTTCCTCGATGCCTTCGCGGCGCGGGAAACCACCCACGCCCTCGGGCATGTACTGGAACGAGCGCTCCGATTCGCGCATTGCAAAAAGGCCGAGTTGCCAGAAACCGTGGCGTGGCACCGTGGCCAGGAAGTTGGGGTTGCCGCGGCCGGCGTTCAGCATCAGGCGGTTGGCATCGCTGCTGGCAAGCTTGATCAGTTCGTCCTTGAGTTCGAACGGCGAGAGGCTCGACAGCTTGGACAGGTCCGGTTTGCTCATGGCGTTGCTCCTTTCGGGTATCCGATTCGATTGCGGTATCGATGGGGTGTCAGACTATGCCGACGACAAGTGGGCCAAGCAGGGTCAGCAACACGTTGGCCAGGGCATAGGTGATGGCGAACGGCACGGTCGGCACGGGGCTTTCGGCCTTGTCGAGAATGCCGCCGAACGCGGGGTTGGCGCTGCGCGAACCGGCCAATGCACCGGCGAGGATCGCGGCGTTGTCGTACTTGAGCACGTAGCGGCCGAACAGCATCGTCAGGAACAGTGGCAGCAACGTGACCACGGCGCCGAGCAGGAAGATCGTCAGGCCGCTCTGGCGCAGCGTGTCCACGGCCTGCAAGCCCGAGTTGATGCCGACGATGGCCACGAACGCAGCCAGGCCGAAGTCTTTCAGCAACTGGCAGGCCGCTGTCGGCATGGCGCCGTACATCGGATGCTTGGACCGTGCCCAGCCGAACACCAGGCCGGAGAGCAGCGCGCCGCCGCCGGCGCCGAGTGTCAGCGGAATCGAGCCGACACGCACCACCAGCAGGCCGATCAGCAGGCCCACCAGCACACCGGCGCCGAAGTAGACGAAGTCGGTCTTCTCGCTCGGTACCAGTTCATAACCGGCGCGCTCGACGGCGCGCTTGGTATCGGCGGGCGTGCCGTAGAACGTGATGATGTCGCCGTGCTGCAGCTTCAGGTCGGGCAGGATCGGCAGCGGATGGTCGTAGCGCTCGATGCGTTCCAGATACACGCCGTGACGCATCTCGCGGCTCATGTTGGCGACGATTTCTCCGAGCGGCTGGTTGTTCAGGCCCTTGCGTGTGAACACGGCACGGCGCGTCTGCATGACCATGCCCATGCCTTCGGCGTCGGCCACTTCATCGCCAATCACCAGAGCGGTCGGCACCATTGCGTCGCGCCGGCCTACCAGCAGCACGATGTCGTCGGCCTGAAGCACGGTGTCCTGATTGAATTCCAGGGGCTTGCCGCCGCGGTGAAGCTTTTCCACGGTGATCAAGTCCTCGCCGCCGACCTCGATATCCTTGACGGTCTTGCCCGCGGCATTGGTCACTCGGAACAGTCGTCCCACCAGTCGCGGCAGCGCGCCGAACTGGCCCGGGCCGAATTGCGGCAGCCCGCCGTGCATGGCCGCTTCCATCTTCTTCGCGTCGGTCTTGAGATCCGCCCCCATCAGGCGCGGCAGGATGTTCACGCAGACGATGATCGCGCCGAGCGACCCGAACACATAGGTCACCGCATAGCCAATGGCTACGTTGGCCTGCAGGATTTTCACCTGATCGGGTGGCAGTCCGAGCTTGGTGATGGCGTCACCGGCCGTGCCGATGATGGCCGACTGCGTCATGCCGCCGGCGGCCAGGCCCGCCGCGATGCCTTTGTCGAGATGGAAGATCTTGGCCAGCACCACAACCGTGACAAGCCCGGCTACGGCCATGAACACGGCCATCGCGATCTCGCGCAGCGAACTGCGGTTCAGCGAGTTGAAGAACTGCGGGCCGCTTTCATAGCCCACCGCGTAGATGAAGACCGCGAACATCACGGCCTTCACACCATTGTCGATCTCCACGCCAACCTGGCTGATGATGACCGCGGCCAGCAGCGATCCGGCAACGCCGCCAAGCTGGAACTTGCCGAACGTGATCTTGCCGATGGCGTAGCCGATGGCCAGCGACAGGAATAGCGCTGACTCTGGCGATTTCTGAAAGATGGTGTGCAACCAATCCATAAAACCTCCTGTAACGCGTGACAAGGCTGAAGGGGGCGCGTGCGGCGGGCACTTGTGATGCCCGGCACGCCTGGCACAGCTACTTCGGCACCGTGGCTAGGGCGCCGGCCATTGCCACGGCGATCGGGCCGAGCAGTGGCAGCAGGACATTGGAGATGGCGTAAGTAATCGTGTAGCCGATCACCGGCGTGCCGTTGCCCGCCGCGTTGGTCAGCGCCATGATGGTTGGCGTGCTGCAGTGCTGGCCAGCTACCGCGCCCAGCAGAATCGGCATGTCGAGCCTGAGCCAGCGATGGCCGATGAACAGCGAGACGGCGGCGGGAATCACCGAGATCAGCACGCCGGCGATGGGCAGGATCAGGCCGTACTTCTTGATCAGGTGCAGCGCGTCGGGGCCGGCGGACAGGCCCACGGCGGCAATGAAGGTGGCCAGCCCGAAATCCTTGAGGATTTCTGCGGCGGGGGCCGGCAGTGATCCCATCACGGGCAGCCGGGCGCGCAGCCAGCCACAGGCCAGGCCAGATACCAGACAGCCGCCGCCCACGCCGAGCGTCAGGTCGACCTGGCCCACCTTGATGCTCCACGAGCCGATCACCATGCCGAGCAACACACCGATGCCAAGGAAGACGAAGTCCGTGCGGATCGTCGGTGTGACCGGATAGCCGAGTTCGGGCACGACGCGCCGCAGGGCTTCCTCGGGGCCCGACAACGTCACGACGTCGGCGCGTTCGAGCACGGTCTGCGGCAGGACGGGCAAGGCGTGCTGCATGCGCGTGATACGCGAGACAAACACGCCGCGGCCCATCCCCACATCCACGCTTTGGCGCAGTCGTGCCAGGGACAGGCCGATGACCTCGCGGCGCGTCAGCAGCACCGATTGCTCGGCCTGCACCACGGCATCCATGCCAGGCTCTTCCGGCATTTCCGGCCCGACCCGGGCGGCAAACGGCACCATCGCATCGCGCCGGCCCACGGCCAGCACGACGTCGCCTGTCCGCAGCACTTCTTCGGGTGTAGGGCGGAAGGTATTGCCGTCGCGCCGGATGCGCCGGATCGTCACGCCAAGCGCAACTTCCTGCTCGGCCTCGATGACCTGCTTGCCCGCCATGCCCTCGACCCGCAGCACGCGCGCCACGATCAATGGCAGCGCGGCCATCTGGCCCTCCACCATGTCGTTCCGGCCGCCCAGCTTCTGCCAGAGCTGCTTGGCCGATTCACGCAGGTCCTGGCGCAGCAGCCACGGTGCCAACTGACTTGTAAACAAGACAATCGCAATCAGACCAAACAGATAGGTCACGCTGTACGCGGTGACGATGTTGGTCTGCAGCACGCGGATGGCGTCGGCCGGCAGTGCGAGCCGCGCAATGGCTTCGGAGGCCGTGCCGATGACGGCCGATTCGGTGGCCGCGCCTGCCAGCAGGCCCGATGCGGTGCCGGGGTCCAGATGGAGCAGGGGCACCGCAATCGCCAGCAATGCCAGCAATACGAATACCTCGACCAGTGACAGCACACCGATCCGCCATTCACGCGCGACATTGGCAAAGAACTGCGGGCCGCCGGTAAAGCCGAGCGCGAAGATAAAAACCGCGAAGGCGACGTTCTTGACGTCGTTATCGAGCCGGACGCCGGTCTGCCCGATGATCAGGGACGCAATGAGCGTGCCGCAGATGCCGCCAAGCTGGAACGGGCCGAAGCGGATGGCGCCCACCGCATGGCCCACGGCCAGTGCCAGGAACAGCGCAATCTCCGGTTGTCCAGCAAGCAGGGCGAAAGCGGAATCCATGACGCGGCGCGGGCCTCCCTTGGCTCATGGCAAGCCGTACGGGAGTTCCGCAGGCGTGAGCCATTATCGGGACACAAGGAGCGCGCGCGTACTGAAAGCTTTTTAAGGCGTATTAAACGCAATCAAACAAACGGCTATGCCTTGGAGGTGGGAGGAATTGCGCAGCTTCCATTGCATTGCGCAAGAAGGGCTTGGGGAAGGAGGGGGGGCGCCGGCTGCGCGATGCAGCCGGGATCGTGCTGGGCGGTGTTACTTTCCGCTGTTGAGGCGGTCCTGAATATGCTTGGCGCGCGCGTCCGAGCCAGGGTGCGAGCTCAGCAGGCTGGACTGACCGCCATCAAGCTTGGCCAGCTTCTGGAACGCCGTGACCAGCGCCTGACGGTTGGCATTGTTCTTTGTCAGCAGGTCGAACGAGTAGTCGTCGGCCTCGCTTTCCTGGCGTTGCGAGAACTGCGCATTGATGAAAGTCTCGCCGAGTGCGCCGATCTGGGACGTCGACAGCGCGGTCATCGTGACATTGCCGGTGGATCCGAGCAGGCCGCGCGCGGCGGCCGTGGTGTACGCCACCTGCATCGCCCGCTTGGTATGCCCCAGTGCCACGTGACCGATTTCATGGCCAAGCACGCCGCGCACTTCGTCGTCGCTCATCATGTCCATCAGCCCGCTATAGACCCGGACGCAGCCGTTGGCCATCGCCCAGGCGTTGACGTCCTTGGTCATATAGACCTTGGCATCGAGCGGCAGGCCGGTGTTCTGCAAGCCGCTCATGATGTTCACGAGCCGTTTGGCATAGGTACTGTTCGCAGCGGCGACCGTGTTCTTCTTGTCCATCTCCGCGCAGGACTGGTCTGACAGCTGCTTGACGTTGGCGTCAGTCAACGAGGCCGCGGAGAACAGGCTGCCGCCGGCCTGCGTGAGGCTGTCCATATTGGCGCCGGCGCAGCCGGCCAGCAGGGCCGCGCAGCCAAAGGCCGCGGCGGTAGCAGTAAGGCGATTCATTCTTTCTTTTCCCTGTATCGATATGTTGAGACGGAGGCGCAGGGGAAAGGATAAGCACGCGGCGGCGCAACGACCAGTGGTTTGTGTCTGACAAAGCAGGTTCTGCCGCAGGGTGGATGGTGGCCGGAGAACGGATTGGTGGGCGTTACGGTGACAAACGTATAGGGTGGGGGCTGAAGCGAGGGCAAGGCCGAGAGGCCGAAAGCTTCGGAGTAGTTCGGAATGGAACCGAGGGAATGGTGCCCGGGGTCGGACTCGAACCGACACGCCTTGCGGCGGGGGATTTTGAGTC
>DAIOET010000257.1:0-6041 GCA_036746135.1 Cupriavidus sp. | reverse complement strand
AGCGTGTATAGGTTAATAGCCTATCGGGGGTTCGAATCCCCCTCTCTCCGCCAGATTTTTGATGCCCGCGACAGCGGGCATCGTCGTTTCTGGAGAAGGCAGGCCATTGCGGACCGCACGCCGGATTCAAAGTGATCGGCCTGCTGCGCATGCGCAGCCAACCTCCCTGCCTAAGAACACCGTCCGAAGCCGTCCAATGGGACGGCTTTTTTCCTCCTTCTACGGCCCTCCTTTTGCAGGGTGCAGTTAGACACACAAAGTGCCGTACTACCGTCTTGCGCATCGGCGCTTTAACAGCTCCCAATCCAAGGCACATGCATCCGGCACTTGTTAAGTCATTCGGCGGTCTTTCGCTTCAAAGCTACATCCGCCACTTTCTTTTTGGACTCATCTTCCCGGCCATCTTCTACTGGGCGTGGAGCCACACCAATAGCCCCGCATCGATTCCGGCGATATTGTTCATTGCCCTCAGTTCGTTGCTGTATCCGTACTCCAGATTTGTGTACGAAGGCATCGTCGGCTACATCCTTGGGGAGAACGTGTTCTTTGTGAATGCCCTGATGATGCTGATCGCCAAATACATCACTATGGCGATGTGCTGGGCGTTCGCCATCTTCATCGCGCCCGTCGGTCTGCTTTATCTTTACTTCACGGCAAACAAGCGGGCATAAACCGGGCCGGTCACACCGTCGGCCTCTCCGCCAGGAATTCCAATGCCCGCTCAAGCGGGCATCTTCATTTCCGCACCTACCCCGCGCCCGTCACGGCTCAACCGCCGCACCGCCTGCGGCGGCTGGCCAGTTGTCCGCACGAAAGCCCGCCGCATTCGCTCCCGGTCGGTCAAGCCAACTTCCTGTGCGATGACGTCCAGCGACAGGCGTCCTTTCTCCAGCATCAGCCGCGCGGCTTCCACGCGCAAATGTTCCACTGCCTTGGCTGGCGATTGGCCGGTTTCCGCGCTGAATGCCCGGCTGAACTGGCGCGGACTTAGTCCAGCGACGTCGGCAAGCTCGTCGACGGTCAGCGCATTGCGCAAATTGGCGTTCGCGTAGTCGATAGCCTTCTGGATTCTGTCGGACTTCGGGTCCAGGTCGAGTAGCGTTGAAAACTGCGACTGGCCACCCGCGCGCCGGTGGTAAATGACCAGCTTGCGCGCGACCGCGCGCGAAACGTCCTGGCCGTGATCCTTTTCGATCATCGCCAGCGCCATGTCGATCGTCGCCGTCATACCCGCGGACGTCCAGATCGGACCATCGACGATGAAAATCTGGTCCTCTTCCACGATGATTTTCGGAAAGCGGCGCTGCAAGTCGTTGGCAAATCGCCAATGGGTAGTGGCTCGCCGGCCGTCGAGGACACCCGCATGCGCGAGGATGAACGCGCCCGTGCACGGCGCCGCAATTCGCCGCGAAGTCTTCAGCGATTGTGCGACGAACGACATCAGCGCAGTCGACGCAATGTCGATCTCGATGCCGGAACCGAACATGACCGTGTCGAAGGTGGCGCCGCCGAAAGGCTGGGATTCGACACGGATACCTGCCGACGACAACACCAGCCCGCCCTTTTCAGACAGCACCGTGACGTCGTACGCCCGCTCTTCCAGCACGGTGTTCGCCAGCTCGAACGCCGTGATTGCCGCCAGCCCCATCAGATAGAAATTCGGAAACACGACAAATCCGATCGTGTGCATGGGCGCCCCAAAGTCATGACCTAAATTGACGGTATATATGACATTTGAGACACGGTCAACGGCGCATAAGATCCACTGACATCAGGCGCCTGGCGGCAGCAACCGTTGCGGCACACCGGCCTGCGCCCTCAACCGCACATCTGGCAAAGCACTTCGTATGGATCGTCGACTACTGATACTGGCACTCGGCATGTTCGCTATGGGGACCGACAACTTTGTCGTCGCCGGCATCCTGCCAGGCGTTGCGGCGTCACTGCACACTTCGGTCAGCCTGGCTGGCCTGATGGTCACGTGTTACGCACTGACCTACGCGGTGGCTGCGCCAGTGATGGCAGCCGTGGCAAGCGGCTTGCCGCGCAAACTGCTGCTGGTCACGGCGCTTGGCATTTTCGTGGTCGGCAACGCGATCAGTGCGCTCGCCACGGATTTGAGTTGGGTGCTGATGAGTCGGGTCCTGGCGGGATTTGGCGCGGCCCTGTTTGCGCCCACGGCATTGGGCGTGGCGTCGGCGCTGGCTTCGCCGGAGAAACGCGGGCGCGCCCTGGCAACCGTCACCGCCGGCCTTACTGGCGCAACAGCGCTGGGATCGCCGATTGGCACATTTATCGGCGGGTTCGGAAGCTGGCGCACAACGCTCTGGTTCGTGACTGCCCTGGGCATCGCCGCGATGATCAGCGTCTGGTCGATGCTGCCCTCGGTGCCTCAGCCCCCAGCCGTAAAACTGCGCGAGCGGCTCGCACCAATGCGTGACACACGAATTGCGCTGACCTTGCTGACGTCGCTATTTGCGTTTGGCGGATTCCTGATGGTCTACACGTATGCGGGGGTTGTGTTGGAGCCTGTGACGCACGGCGACGAACGCATTCTTGCCGGACTGTTCCTGCTCTGGGGTGTTGCCGCTACGTTCGGCAACCTGCTGTCGGGGCGCCTCGTCGACCGCTTCGCCAGTCGCAACATCATCCACGCGATGCTGTGGATCGCCATCATCAATTTCTGTGCGTTGCCGTGGACTGCCGCGCATACAGGCAGCGCTATCGCCGCGCTTGTCGTCTGGGGTATCTGCGGCTGGGGCCTGATCGTTCCGCAGCAGCATCGGCTCGTGCAACTGTCCCCGCATGTCGCGCCGCTGGTGCTTGCTCTGAACAACACGGCCACCTACGTCGGACTTGCGTGCTCTGGCGTGCTTGGCGGCGTCGTGCTCCGGTCGATAGGCGTCCAATATCTGAGTTTCATTGCCGCCGCGCTGATCGCGATCGCTTTCCTTTTTGCCACTGCCGCGCATCGTCGCATCGAGCAATCTCCGATGCCGCGTCGCGCCGCAGCCGTCCGCGAACCCGAGTCCGCCTGATGCGCGAGCAAGCCGCGCTCGCGCCTACCCCTTCCTCAGATAGTTCACCAGCCGATCGATCACTGGTGCGTTCCTGGGCGTAATCAGACTGACAAGAATGGCTGCGGCAAAACCCGCGGGCACACCGAAGGCGCCCGACGCAATCGGGTCCACGCCAAACCATCGATTGCCGAAGATGCCGGTCATGCGCGTGAAGAACGGGTAGTTCACAAAGATGTAGTACACCGCCACCGCCAGGCCGGTGGCCATGCCGGCGACCGCGCCCGCGGCCGTGGTACGGCGCCAGAAGATGGCCAACACCAGTACCGGAAAAAAGCTCGATGCCGCAAGCGAGAACGCCGCGCCGACCAGGAACAGGATATTCCCCGGCCGTAGCGATGTGACGTACGACGCGAACAGCGCCACGCCCAGCAGCACCACCTTGGCCGTGGTCACGCGACGTTGGTGCGACGCCTCGCGATCGATCATGTGGTAGTAGACGTCGTGCGACAGCGCGTTGGCAATCGTCAGCAGCAAGCCATCGGCAGTGGACAAGGCAGCGGCCAGCGCGCCAGCGGCAACCAGCCCGGAAATCACGTACGGCAAGCCCGCGATCTCAGGCGCGGCCAGTACGATCATGTCGGGCTGGATCAGGATCTCGGCCCATTGAACGATGCCATCGCCGTTGATATCGCGGATACCAAACACGGGCGGATCCACCTTCCGCCACTGCACCACCCACTGGGGTAATTCGGCATACGGCGTGCCAACCAGATGCTGGAAAAATTCGACCTTGACCAGCGCGGCGAGCGTCGGCGCCGAGACATAAAGCAGCGCGATGCAGAATACCGCCCACGCCACCGAGTTACGGGTTTCCTTGACCGACGGCGTGGTGTAAAGGCGCGTCAAGATGTGTGGCAGGCTCGCGGTACCCACCATCAGGCAAAACACCAGCAGCACGAAATTGAGCCTGCGCGTCTTGCGCTCCTGCTCCGATGCGGCGGGATATGGTTCGGTCGATGGCGTCGCGGGTTGGCTGCGGGCCAGCGCTTCTTCGCGCAGCTGGTTCCACTGCTGCAGCGCATCCGCTGCATCGGCAGGAAACGCCTGCCGCTCCCGCTCAACCGTCTTAATCTCCCGCAACGGCGCATTGCGGGCGCGCAGTTCAATCAGCCTGGCATCCAGTGCCTGGCGCTCTTCATTGAATGACTGCGGCAGCCGCGCAATGCGATTCTGCAGGTCGATGGCCTGCTGCCGGAACAGCTCGCGCACCTGCTGCTCGGCCGGATCGCGATCCAGCCGTTTTTCCTCGACGTCTATCCGTTGCAACAGGCTGCCATAGCCGATCTGCGGCAGCACCTGGTGATGATGCTTCCACGCGATCAGCGACACCGCGAGCAGGAACGCCACGATCAGCATGATGTACTGCGCCACCTGGGTCCACGTCACCGCGCGCATGCCGCCCAGGAACGAACACACGAGGATGCCGGCCAGCCCGAAGAACACGCCGACCGCGAACTCCACGCCGATGAACCGCGTGACGATCAGGCCCACGCCCTGGATCTGCGCCACCAGATAGACGAACGAACACAGCGACGCAGCCAGCACGGCAATGGCACGCACGGGCAGGTTGCCGCCGGGCTTGCCGTTGCCGTATCGCGCCGCCAGGAAATCGGGAATCGTGTAGCCACCATACTTGCGCAGGTATGGCGCCAGCAGAAACGCCACCAGGCAGTAGCCGCCCGTCCACCCCATCACGTAGGCCAGCCCTTCGTAGCCCGAAGCGAAGATGATGCCGGCCAGGCCGATAAACGATGCCGCGCTCATCCAGTCCGCGGCGATCGCCATGCCGTTGAACATGGCCGGCACGCGGCGCCCGGCCACGTAGTACTCGTTGAGGTCCGACGTGCGGCAAATCAGCCCGATGCAGGCATAGATCGCTATCGTGACGAACAGGAAGACATAGCCCAGCCAAAGCGCGTCGGCGTTGGAATGTTCGAGCAGGCCCATCATGCCGACGAAGCCGAACAGGCCAAGCGTGAACAGGCCGTAATACAGCATCAGCCTGCGGCGGAAGCGCGACTGGGTGTCTGGCATCAGAAGAAAAAGCGGGCAAAGAATGCATTGTGCCCGCACCGGACGGCGCCGGGGCGGGCACAACAGGGGTCACGCCAGCGAGTAGCGTGCATGGATGGTGTTACTGGGCCTGCTTCAGCTGATCCAGGATGGCCGGGTTTTCCAGCGTCGAGGTGTCCTGCGTGATTTCTTCACCCTTGGCCAGCGAACGCAGCAGACGGCGCATGATCTTGCCCGAGCGCGTCTTCGGCAGGTTGTCGCCAAAGCGGATGTCCTTCGGCTTGGCGATCGGACCGATCTCCTTGCCCACCCAGTTGCGCAGTTCGGCAGCGAGCTTTGCGGCTTCTTCGCCGGTGGGACGCGAACGCTTGAGCACCACGAATGCACAGATGGCCTCGCCGGTGGTGTCATCGGGGCGGCCCACCACGGCGGCCTCGGCCACGATCGGGTTCGACACCAGCGCCGATTCGATCTCCATCGTGCCCATGCGGTGGCCCGAGACGTTCAGCACGTCATCGATGCGACCCATGATCGTGAAGTAGCCCGTCTCCTTGTCGCGGATCGATCCATCGCCGGCCAGGTACAGCGTGCCGCCCAGTTCCTCGGGGAAATAACTCTTCTTGAAGCGGTCCGGGTCGCCCCAGATCGTGCGGATCATCGACGGCCACGGACGCTTGATCACCAGGATGCCGCCACTACCATTCGGCACGTCCTGGCCGGTCTCATCGACGATGGCGGCCATGATGCCCGGCAGCGGCAACGTGCAGGACCCCGGCACCAGCGGTGTGGCGCCCGGCAGCGGTGTAATCACGTGACCGCCGGTTTCGGTCTGCCAGAACGTGTCGACGATCGGGCAGCGTTCGTTGCCGATGTTCTTGTAGTACCACATCCAGGCTTCCGGATTGATCGGCTCGCCCACGGTGCCCAGCAGACGCAGGCTGGACAGGT
>DAIOET010000256.1:0-6046 GCA_036746135.1 Cupriavidus sp. | reverse complement strand
AGAAAATCAGGCGCGCTGCGGCAGGCCGCTCTTGCCGATCGGTGCCAGCTGCACGTACTGGGACCCGCGCAAGCCTCGCGTGAAATCGAGCGTGAAATCGCCCACGTCGATACGCGCCTGCAGCGCGCGGCGCAACTCGAGCGGCCCCGGACCCTTTGCGCCGGCGGCCGAGCGCACCAGCCACGCTGCGCCGATATAGCCGGCGAGCGTGGCCGGCGAGGGCGGTTCATCGAGATACTGCTTCATGCGCGCCACATGTTCCTTTACCACCCGCAAGGTCGATTCCTGCGGACCGGGCGCGATCTGAGTCACCACCATGCCGCCGGCATAGTTGCTACCGAGGATTTCGCGTGCCGATGACGGACTGACCGCGGACAATCCCACCAGGAACCCGTACCAGTTCTGTGCCGCCAGTGCGCGCCCAAGGCTGCCGTAGGCCAGCGTGTCGCCAGCCACCACGACCGCGCCGGGACGCGCCGCGGCAATGCGTCGCGCGCTGTCATCGAAGTTGCCGCCCAGTGTCACCGCACGTGTCGACATTTCCTTTTCCAGCCGTGCCAGCCACGGCGTGCCGGCGCCGAGCGTACCCGCCGCGAAGTCGGGCGACACCGCCAGCGCAATGCTGCTCAGGCCGTAGCTGTGCAACTGGCGCACGGCGGCGTCGAGTTCGGACTGATAGTCGGCACGCGTGAACCATACGTTCTCGGCAGACATAGCCAGCCCCGACAGCGGCGCCACGATCTGCACACCGCGCCGCGTCAACTCGGACGAACTTGCCAGTGCGGGCAACAGGTTGTCGCCAGGCCCGAACAGTACCTCGGCACGTTCGTTGTCGGCCAATGCCACCGCTTGCGCCACGGCGCCACGCAGGTTCGCATCGGCATCGCGCACCACATGCACGATGCGCAAACCGTTATTGATTGCCGGCGATGCATTGAAGGCATCGAACATGACCTTGGCGCCTGCCAGGTAGTCGCGCGCCTGATCGGCCTGCGGCCCCGTGCGATCGACCAGATGCCCGACCACCAATTGCCGGCGTGACGCTTGCGCGGCCGGTTGTGCCAGCGCTGCGGCTGGCAGCGCCGCAGCGCAGGAAAACGCACCAAGCCATTGCAGGGTGCGACGGCGGCCTGCCGATGTTGGCAGGCATGACAGGTTCGACTGCGGCAAGGCTGGGCGCATGGCAGCGGGAGGGAGTCGGGTGAAAGAAGGGAACGTGCTGTGCAGCGACAACGGGCTGAAGGCTGGAGCCGCGAGAGCCGGGGCCGAGACTATCGGCCCTTTATGACGCTCGCGTGACTTTCACGAGGCCAAGGACCCCCCGTTCGCGGGGCTGGCCGGCGCAGGCGCGTCGTGGTTTTGATGCGCGTCAAGGTTGAGGGATTGGGGGAGGCATAGCATCGGTGCCTATCCACGCCCATAAAACGAGCTCACTCATGTCCGCCCCCACATTGCATCCCGCCGACACGGCGTTCGACCGGCACGCGCTTGCCGACTTCCGCAGCCTGGCCGGCCGCATCGATGGCAACGGGCCGCGATACACCTCCTATCCGACCGCAGACCGTTTCCACGCGGAAGTTGACGACGCCGGTTACCTGAAGGCGCTCGATCTATGCCGTGCCGGTTCACCGGCGCCGCTGTCGCTCTATCTCCATATCCCGTTCTGCGAAAACATCTGCTACTACTGCGGCTGCAACAAGATCATCACCAAGGATCACAGCCGCAGCGCGCGCTACGTGGACTACCTGGCGCGCGAAATGGCGATGGTGACCGGACGCCTTGGCGAACGGCGCGCCGTCATGCAATCGCATTGGGGCGGCGGTACGCCAACGTTCCTCGATCCCGATGAAATGCGTCGCGTGATGGCCGCGTTACACCAGCACTTTGAACTGCTGCCCGAAGGTGAACACTCCATCGAGATCGATCCGCGCCGCGTGACCGACGAACGGATGGCACTGCTGGCCGAACTTGGCTTCAATCGCATCAGCCTGGGCGTGCAGGACTTCGACCCCGAGGTGCAGCAAGCCATCCACCGCGTGCAGTCGTATGAGGAAACCCGCAGTGTTGTGCTGGCGGCACGACGGCTTGGCTTCCTGTCGATCAGCATGGACCTGATCTACGGGTTGCCCCACCAGACCACGGCCCGCTTTGCCGCAACCATCGATCGCGTGCTGGAACTGCGCCCGGATCGGCTGTCGGTCTACAGTTACGCGCACCTGCCACATGTGTTCAAGCCACAACGCCGTATCGACGCAGCCGCGCTGCCTGCGGCCGGAGAAAAGCTCGACATCCTGGTGTCGACGATCGAGCGGCTGACATCGGCAGGCTACGTCTATATCGGCATGGACCACTTTGCCTTGCCGGACGACGACCTGGCCATTGCGCAGCGCGAAGGCCGGCTGCAACGCAACTTCCAGGGTTACGCCACGCATGCCGGCTATGACCAACTGGGGCTTGGTGTATCCGCGATCGGCGCGGTAGCGGGGCACTATGTACAGAATGCGCGCACCACCGACGAGTACTACGCGGCGCTCGATGCCAAGCGCCTGCCGATCGTGCGCGGCTTCGAGATGTCCGCAGAAGACCATCTGCGCCGCGCGATCATCGGCGCGCTGATGTGCAACGGCACGCTCGACATCGCCGCCGTGGAAGCGGAACACGGCATCGACTTCGCAGACACCTTCGCTGCGGAAATTGCCGATCTCGACAGATTGGCTGTCGACCACCTGGTACGCCGCACGCCGGCGCACATCGAGATCACTGCGCTGGGGCGCCTGCTGGTACGCCGCGTCGCAATGGTCTTCGACCGTTACCTGCGCGACGACGCGAAAGTCATCCCCCTGGTCCGCTACTCGCGCGTCGTTTAACACTGCGCGCGGGGTAGAGTTAGGAAGAGGGCCAGCGCGTCCCAAACGACCGCGTCAGCGTCCCCCCAAAAAGCAAAAAGCCCGCGAACAACTCGCGGGCTTCTTCGTTTAGCAGCTGTCGAATTACTTCGCAGCGTTAGCCATATAGTCCGACGCGGCAATCACATCGGCATCGGGACCGGCGTAGCCACCCTTCGGCGGCATCACACCCTTGCCTTTGAGCGCATAGTTGTGCACGACATCCATGCCTTCCTTGAGGCGCGGTGCCCAGGCAGCCTTGTCGCCGAACTTCGGCGCACCCGCCACGCCAGCAGCGTGACACGCGGCGCAAACCTGTTCGTAGACCTTCTTGCCCGTCTCAGCCGAAGCCGCGGCCGGCGCGGCAGCGGTTGTGGCGGCTGCCGGAGCGGGAGCCGCTGCGGCGGGGGCTGCTGCGGCCGGTGCCGCCGCAGCCGGAGCTGCCGGCGCCTCGGGTGCCGGGGCGGCAGCCTGCGCGGTAGCGCCTTGTGCCGGTGCGGCCGGTTCGGGGAACTTGGCGCCACCGGCGTCGGCCATGTAGACCACGGCACGCGACAGTTCGTAATCGCTCAGGTCGTCGGGCGACGTGCCGGCACGGGCGGGCATCGCACCCTTGCCGTTCAGCACGGCCTTGAGCAGGCCGTCGAAGCCCTGGCCGATACGGGCCGACCAGTCGCCGGCCACGCCGTACTTCGGCGCGCCAGCGGCGCCCGTGGCGTGGCAGGCCGCGCAGACTTCCTTGTAGACCTGTTCGCCCGTCTTGAAGACGCGAGGCGCGTTCGGGTCCTTGATCTCGAGTGAAGCCACCGGCGCGATGCGGCTGTTCACCGCTTCCACGCTTTGTGTGGAGCCGGCGCCTTCGAGGGTGCCGTGTCCGACAAAATTGACAAGCAGGATGATGACGATGATCGGCACCAGAAAGGCGGCGATCACAACGGCAATAAGTTGCTTAGGGGTCTTGATTGGCGACTCGTGGTGGTCGTTTTGATGGACGTCACTCATACAGAACTCTCGATTTTGCGGGAAACCTGGTGCACAGCACGTGGGGGCGGCTTGCTTGTCTGGCCCTGTTTTCGGGGATGAATCTGTCGGTCATTGCGCCCGGGGCTGTCTCCCACCCCGCTACGTCTCTGGTACGACGCAAATAGGTGCCGATTATAGACCCAAGATATCGCCCACGGGGCCAAATGCGACGGCTCAGAGACCTGTGGAAACCCCGATTCGGCCAGCCCCGGCCCATCCCGCATGGACGTCCACGGACAACTCGGGTATCCTATGCGACTTTCCGACGACGGCGTCCGCCGTTGTCAACGCAGCTCACATCGCGCCCGTAGCTCAATGGATAGAGTACTGCCCTCCGAAGGCAGGGGTTGCTGGTTCGATCCCAGCCGGGCGCGCCAAGGTTTTCCCGTGTTCGGGAATATGCCGCCTGTACTAGGGTGGTATCCCGTAGCGGATTACCCTGACCTCACCGTCCTCTGATTCAAAGACTTCCAGCGCCGTATTCACAAGGTCTTCGTTGCGTTCCAGCTCATCGAGCGCAAGACCGAACAAATCGTGTTGTCGCAGCAAATCCATCGTGAACGCCGAATTGAGGCACACGAGGCCGGCATGGATCTCAACCTTGGCATGCAGGCCTTTTGTCGAGCCTGCACCATCTCCGCGGAAATCCCGGGCATTGTGTGTGACGAGCACGAAATCCTCGGCGCACACATGCCGCATCAGTTCATGATCCTTGAGCCCGGACCATCCGCGGTTGCGCACACATGTCGATTCAGCGTGCCCGGCTGCAATGGCAACCCTGGCCAACTCAGGTGACAGGCATTCATCGATCAGGAGCCGAAGGCTCATTCGCGTTGCCCCCGCCGCACCACTTTCGATTCCTGGGGCGTCCAGCCCGGGTTCAATTCGCCCAGCTTCCGTGGCCGTCCCCGACGCGGGTGAACCTGCAGATAGATTTCGGCATCCTGGATCAATTCGGGCGTCAGGAACGGATATGAGGCAATCAGGCGTTCATCGCTGATCCCTGCCGCCTTGGAGCTCGTGACAGTGTCAATTGGTACGCGCGTACCCATGAATACCGGTAAGCCACCCATGACATTCGGGTCGACTTCGATGGTGCGGTTCGCCTTCTCCACGCCTGCGGCGCGGTCGAGGACGAAGCGCGCCATATTTGACAACTCGATCAGACCGAAGGAAACCGGGACCTTCCAGTCAAAGGCGGACAACGCAAAGTGCAAGGCAAGCACGCTATCGGCGTCGTCCCGGCGCAGTACACGGTCGTTCAGTGTCTCGATGACGCTGAGCCGTAGCGGTTTGCTCAGGTCGCGACTGGTTTCGAAGTAGAACTTGACGAGCAAGCTGACAAAGCGCGCGAATTCGCGACCATCGCTACGCCTGACGAGGTTGTCTGGCAACACGTCTTCGTCAAGCGCACGATTGATTTCCTTGTCCGTCAGGCCCGCGATAAACGCTACCTCTGTGGACGGAACCCAGGAAGTGCTGTGGATCATGGGGCACCTCTCATAAATATTCCGATACGACGGAAGAATTATAGAGGGTCTCCGATCTCACGACAAACACACGTCCGAAGGCAGGTCCGCAAACGGCCGGCCGCCGCGGCAAATTTCTGACCTTGCTCGGACTACCGCCCCATCCGCCGCTGATAACTCTGTGTAATCCGGTCGACCAGCCCTGGATCGCGGGAATCGGTCGCGCTGAATTGCACCCGCACGCTGCCGTCGGGCTGTTGGGCGACGGTGGCCGTGACCGGCGTGCTGCCGTAGTTGCCGGCGACGGTGCCGGTTGCCTGGTTCTGTACCGTGATGGCCACGCCCTGGTCGCGCAAGGCATCGGCGGCCGCGAAGAACGAGCGGTCATAGCTGGTCGGGCCTGCGGCGGGCGGAGGAGGGTAGCCGTAGTAGGTGCAGCCGGCCAGCGTCAAGCCGACGCCCAGCATCAGGTTTGCGAGCAGTCGCTTCATGGCGTCCCCTTCTTCTATTTGATGCCGGGCTTCTGTTCTAGCAGCTTCGGGTTCCGGTCGCCAAGCACGCAACGAAAGGCGGCGCATCCTTGCATCCGGTTGACCCCTCAAGCATCCGTAATCTGATCCCGTTAAGCGATTAGTGCGTCCCGGCGTCCTGTGTGCCGGGCACGAATCT
>DAIOET010000255.1:0-6055 GCA_036746135.1 Cupriavidus sp. | reverse complement strand
CGCATCTTCGAAGCGTACCGCGACAAGGTGGTGGACGCCCGCACGCTGGTCGACGGCAACAACTGATCCGCGCATGGCCCGCATTGCCCTGAAAGTCGACGTCGACACGCTGCGCGGCACGCGCGAAGGCGTGCCCGCACTGTTGTCGATGCTGTCCGCACACCAGGCGGAAGCGACGTTCCTGTTCAGCCTTGGCCCGGACCACACGGGCTGGGCGCTGCGCCGCGTGTTCCGGCCAGGCTTTCTGAAGAAGGTCTCGCGTACGTCGGTGGTATCGAACTATGGCCTGCGCACGCTGATGTATGGCGTGCTGCTGCCCGGCCCCGATATCGGCCGCAAGGGCGCCGCCGAAATGCGCGCGGCCGCCGCGGCGGGCCATGAGTGCGGCATCCACACATGGGACCATGTCTACTGGCAGGACAATGTGCGTGAGCGCGACGCGGCATGGACGCGCCGCCAGATGCAGCAGTCGTACGCGCGTTTTGTCGAGATTTTCGGTACGCCGCCCACCACGCACGGCGCGGCGGGTTGGCAAATGAACGAAGAGGCGTTCCGTCAGATCGACGACTGGAGCATGGCCTATGCATCGGATGGCCGCGGCACCGCGCCGTACATTCCGACCATAGATGGCAAGCCTTGCAGCCATATCCAGATGCCGACCACGCTGCCGACGCTCGATGAGTTGATCGGCGTGGATGACCTGACCGAGGACAACGTGCACCACGCCGTGCTGAAGCTGACCGAAGGCGATGGCGACCACATCTTCACGCTCCACACCGAACTTGAAGGCGGCAAGCTGGCGCCGGTGTTCCAGCGGCTGCTCGCAGGCTGGCGCGCACAGGGGCATGAGCTGGTGTCGATGGCCACGTACTACAGGCACATCGACCGCACCAACCTGCCGCAACTGCCGGTCACCTGGGGCGAGATTCCGGGCCGCAGCGGCGAGCTGATTATCCAGCCGTAGTCCGTGGTCCGCTCCCCTCTTCCACATGCGGACGAGGGGAGCAAGCAGGGCTAAACGTCGTTCAAACGACGCCCTTCCTCGTCAGCCGCAGCCCGTTGAACACCACCAGCAGGCTTGCACCCATATCGGCAAACACGGCCATCCACATCGTGCCCATGCCCAGCACGGTCAGCACCAGGAATACGACCTTGATGCCGAGCGCCAGCGCGATGTTCTGCCTGAGGATCGATGAGGTCCGGCGCGACAGACGCACAAACGCGGGGATCTTGCGCAGGTCGTCATCCATCAGGGCCACATCGGCCGTCTCGATTGCGGTGTCCGTGCCGGCCGCGCCCATCGCAAAGCCGATATCGGCGCGCGCCAGCGCGGGGGCGTCGTTGATCCCGTCGCCAACCATCCCGACCTTTCCGGAATGGGTGTGGGCCTGGCCGGCGAGCGCCGCGATGGCGTCGGCCTTGTTCTCCGGCAACTGATTACCACGCACCTCGTCGATCCCGACGGCCTCGCCAATCGCCTGGGCCGTATGGGGATTGTCGCCGGAGAGCATCAGCGTCTTCACACCCAGCGCATGCAACTGCTCGATGGCCTGCCGACTCGTATCGCGCACGGTATCGGCCACGCCAAACAGCGCCAGCGCGCGCGCCGGCTGACCGTCGTGTGCCATCGCCGCCAGCATCACGATGGTCTTGCCTTGCCGTTCGATCGACTCAAGACGCGCCTCCAGCGCCGGCGAGCAGGCGCCGAGATCGTGAATCAGACGGTGATTGCCCAGGCAATATGCCACGCCATCGACTGAGCCTTGCACCCCCTGCCCCACCAGCGCCTTGAAATCGCTCACTTCGAGGCTTGCAATGGCGTCGGCTTCCGCCGCGATGGCCACCGCACGCGACACGGGATGGTCCGACCGCGCCGCCAGGCTTGCGGCAATCGCGCGCGCCTCGGGCATGCCATCGACCAGCAACGCCATATCGGTTTGCGCGGGCTTGCCATGCGTCAGCGTGCCGGTCTTGTCGAGCGCCAGCCAGGCAAGATGCCGGCCCTGCTCCAGATAGACGCCACCCTTGACCAGGATGCCGCGCCGTGCGGCTGCCGCCAGTCCGCTGACAATCGTCACGGGCGTGGAAATCACCAGCGCGCACGGGCATGCAATCACCAGCAGCACCAGTGCCTTGTAGATCCACGCCAGCCAGGCTTCGCCCAGCAGCAGCGGCGGCACGACTGCCACGCCCAGCGCGATCGCAAACACCACCGGCGTGTAGATGCGCGCGAACTGGTCCACGAAGCGCTGCGTGGGTGCGCGGCTACCCTGGGCAGCTTCCACGGCGTGAATGATGCGAGCCAGCGTCGAATCATTGGCGGGGGATGTCACCTCATACTCAAGTTCGCCCGACTGATTGATCGACCCTGCATAGAGCGGATCGCCGGCGGCCTTATCCACGGGGACGCTCTCGCCCGTGATTGGCGCCTGATCCAGCGCCGACTCGCCACGCAGCACCCGACCGTCAAGCGCGACACGCTCGCCCGGCCGCAGACGTACCGTCGCCCCGACCGTCACCGCACGCGCTTCAACGGTCTGCCAGCCACCATCGGGCTGCAGCACGGTGGCCTGCTCGGGCGCCAGGGCCATCAGGCCGCGCACGGCGTTGCGGGCACGGTCCAATGACGCGGCCTCGATACGCTCGGCCAGCGCGAACAGCGCCATCACCATCGCCGCCTCTGGCCACTGGCCAATCGCCATCGCACCGGTCACCGCAATACTCATCAGCGCGTTGATGTTGAGATTGCCGTTGCGCACGGCAATCCATCCCTTGCGATAGACGCCCAACCCGGCCGCCAATACCGTGACCAGGGCCAGCGCCGCCGGCAGGTATGGCGCACCAATCTGGAACCATTCGGCCACTTCGGCTCCGATTGCCGCAACCCCTGCCAGCGCCAGCGGCCACCACGGCTTGCCAGGTTCAGCCACGGCCTCTCGGGCGCTGTCGTCGGACAACGCTTCGGCCTTCATGCCCAGCGACGCAATGGCCTTGACGATGGGATCGAGCGAATCGAGCGTGTGGTGCACGGTCAGCACACGCTGCATCAGGTTGAAATCGAGTGCGGCAACGCCGGGCATATTGCCGATGCGGCCGCGGATCAGCGTTTCCTCGGTCGGGCAGTCCATTGCCTCGATCCGATAGGCCGCCGAACGGGTGCCGGCAGGCGCGGAGATGGGCGGATTGGCGATGACCACGGCGGAAGCGCTGCACGACGATCCACAGCAGCTGTCTTGCGCTGGGGCGTGCGCGTGGCTGTGCGCGTGCCCGTGGTCGTGCCCGTGTGAATGATCGTGCCCGTGCGAATGATCGTGGTCGTCGTGGTGGGCGTGTTCGTGATCGTGCCCGTGACCACGCGCCGCTGACGACGGCGGCAAAAGGTTTTCAGGGGTGGAACGAGCCATGACAGAGTCCATTTTTGCGTTGTTGCCTGCCATTGAAGACCCTGTAGCGACTCCAGGGTCAAGTGCTGATTCCACCTCAACCCAGCACCCCGCCCATACATGCGGCGGGGAAAAACCCAGACGCTGCGATCAATGCTCGCAGTTCACCATCCAGGTCATCTTGAACTTGTCGACCACCATGCCGAAGCCTTCGGCCCAGAAGGTCTTCTGGTACGGCATGATGACCTGTCCGCCCTCCGACAGCGCGTCGAAAATGCGTTTGCCTTCGGCATTCGGCACGTAGCCCACGGAAAGCATGAAACCCGAGAACGCCGGCGTCTGCCCTTCGCGTCCATCGGATGCCATGATCTGGCTGTCGCCGATCTGAATGTTGGCGTGCATCACCTTCTCTGCCCAGGTCGGCGACGGGGGTTCGCCACCGCCCGGCGGCGTGTCCTTGTAGCGCATCAGGAACGTCACCTTCGCGCCCATCACCTGGCCATAGAACGTCATGGCCTCATCGAAGCGTCCGCCAAAATCTAGATACGGTTGCACCTGCATGTCGGTCTCCTGGTTGAGCTGCGGACGGACGGTCCGCGCGGCGCCATTATGCGCTTGCCCTACTGACAGATTTGTCAGGAAACTCGAGCTCGAAACTGGTCAGTTCCTCGACGCTGGTCACCGACACGCTACCGCCATGCAATCGCATGATCGTGTCCACGATTGCCAGGCCAAGACCGGTCGAACTCGCCGAATTGCGCCGCGACGGATCGGCCCGGTAGAAGCGTCCGAACAGGTGTGGTAACGACTCGGCCTCGATAGCCGGGCCGCCATTGGTCACGCGGATCGACGTCGCTTCCGCGCCGTTACGCACCACGCCAATATGCACCGAACTACCGGCCGGCGCATGGCGCAACGCGTTGTCGAGCAGGTTGATGATGGCTCGCCGCAGCAGGGTCTGGTCCGCCATCACCGTGGCCTGGCCGGACACCATGACCGTCAGGTTGCGATCCGCCGCCACGGCTTCGAAATATTCGGCCACCTTGTCCAGTTCGGCCCGCGCATCCAGCGGGCGCGCACCCAATGCCACCTGGGCATTGTCCGCTCGCGCGAGAAACAGCATGTTCTCGATCATGCGCGACAAGCGGTCGTATTCCTCAAGGTTCGATTCCAGCAGTGTCTCGTATTCGAGCGGCGTGCGGCGCTGGGCCAATGTGACCTGGGTCTGCCCGACCAGATTGCTGATCGGCGTGCGGAAGTCATGCGCGAGGTCAGCGGAAAACTGCGACAAGCGCGTGAAGCTGTCCTGCAGACGAGCCAGCATGCCATTCAACGCCCCGGCAAGCTCGCGCAATTCCTCTGGCGCGCCGCCCACATCAAGGCGCGTGGCCAGCCGGCTCGTGGTCACTGCCGCGGCATCGCTGGCCATGCGGCGCAGCGAGCGCAGGCCGCGCCTGGCCAGCAGGTATCCAAGCCCCGCCGCGACAATCGCACCACAGAGCACGGCGCCAAGCAGTTCCCCGCGATACTCGCGCATCAGCGCCACGCGGTAGCCGGCATCGCTCAGCACGATGATTTCCACGGTCCGCCCCGTTTCACCAATCTGCCCAAGTGCCGCCATGCCGCGCGACGGCACGCCATTGCGTGGATGCCAGGTTTGCAGCAACGACTTGTCCGGCGCGGTCGCCACGGGCAGCACGCGCAGCGGAGGCAGCGTCTCGTTGTGCGGGTTCAGTGAAATCAGCGGGTCGCCCGATGCCGTGCGCACGACGAGGATCAGCCCTTCATGCCCCATCGCGATATCGGCAAAGCGGTGCGTATCGGTGCGGATTTCGGTCTCGTCGGCTACCTCGCGCAACAGGTGGCGCACCAGCAGGACTTCTCCGACAAGCTCGCTCTCGTCACGCGACTGCAACTGATTGCCCAGCGCACTGGACAGGTACGTGGCCACGCCCACCAGAATCGCGGCCGTTGTCAGGCCATAGGCCAGCGCCAGCCGTGTGGTCAGTGATGCGGGCATCCACGCTTCCAGCGCACGCCGCATTCGCACCAGCCCCCTCATGCCACGGCGCTCATGCTTCTTCGGACTCATCGAGCACGTAGCCCATGCCACGGCGTGTGTGGATCAGCTTTTTCGGGAAGGGGTCGTCCACCTTGGCGCGCAGGCGCCGGATCGATACATCCACCACGTTGGTGTTGCTGTCGAAGTTCATGTCCCACACCTGCGATGCGATCAGGGAGCGCGACAGCACCTCGCCGCGACGACGCGCCAATAGCTGCAGCAGCGCGAATTCCTTCGAGGTCAGGTCGATCTTCTGGCCCGCGCGCGTCACGCGCCGCCGGATGGTATCGATCTGCAGATCGGCCACTTCCATGTACTCGCTCTCACGCAGCGGGCCGCGGCGCAGGATCGTGCGGATGCGTGCCACCAATTCCGCGAAAGCGAACGGCTTGACCATGTAGTCGTCCGCGCCAAGCTCCAGGCCCTTGAGGCGGTCGGACAACTCGTCGCGCGCGGTCAGGCACAGCACGGGGGTGTCCTTGTCGCGCCGCAGTTCGCGCAATACCTGCCAGCCATCGATGCCGGGCAGCATCACATCGAGCACGATCAGGTCATAGTGCTGTTCGCGCGCGTGGGCCAGGCCGTCCACCCCGTCGCGGGCCAGGTCCGC
>DAIOET010000254.1:0-6055 GCA_036746135.1 Cupriavidus sp. | reverse complement strand
CCTTGTCGCTGCTGCGTTTGCAGCGCGCTTCGTGTTGCGAGGGGGCGAATATTAGGCCCGTTCCCGAGGCTTTGCAATATGGATGTCACGATTTGATGAGGAGAATCTTTGCTAACTTTCATCAAACCATTGATCGGAAAGGAAAATCGGCCCGGCAATTATTTTCCGGACCGACCAATACCCCTTCACATTCCTCGGGTATTCCCTGACTCAAGTATTAGCGATGCTTGAAATCAGGTGCACGTTTCTCCACAAATGCCGCCATTCCTTCCTTCTGGTCTTCGGTTGCGAAGGTCGAGTGGAATAAGCGGCGCTCGAAATGCACCCCTTCGTTGAGAGTCGTCTCGTAGGCGGCGTTGATCGACTCCTTGATCATCATGACGACCGGGAGCGAATAGCCCGCAATAGTCTCGGCCGCTGAAATGGCCTCGTCGATCAACTTGTCCGCCGCAACCACGCGCGACACCAGGCCGGAACGCTCGGCCTCGGCCGCATCCATCATGCGCGCGCTCAGGCACAGGTCCATCGCCTTGGCTTTGGACACCGCGCGCGGCAGGCGCTGCGTGCCGCCCGCGCCCGGCATGGTGCCCAGCTTGACCTCCGGCTGGCCGAACTTCGCGCTGTCCGCCGCAATCACGATGTCGCACATCATCGCCAGCTCGCAGCCTCCGCCCAGCGCATAGCCGGCCACCGCGGCAATCACGGGCTTGCGGATACGGCGGATCGTTTCCCAGTTGCGCGTGATGTAGTCGCCCTTGTAGACATCCATATAGGAGTACTTGGCCATCATGCCGATATCGGCGCCCGCCGCAAAAGCGCGCTCGCTGCCGGTGATCACGATGCAGCCGACCGCTTCGTCCTGGTCGAAGGCGGTCAGCGCCGCGCCCAGTTCGTCCATCAGCGCGTCATTGAGCGCGTTCAGGGCCTTGGGACGGTTGAGCGTCACCAGCCCCACACGGCCACGTGTCTCCACCAGGATGTTCTCGTACGACATGTCTTCTCCTTGCGATGAAAGGGATCTGCCTTGTAGATCAGCGGGTCGATACTCGCTCGCCGCCATCAGGAAGGTCAAGGCGGGCGGTCACCTCTTGCGCCCTGCCGGCATCCCTACTACTATTTGCCGACCGACTGGTCGGTTAATTTAATCGGTCCACACGCGCCACCTACAATGTGCCGTGCGACCGTCGTGGCATCAGATCCACAAACCCGACCTGGAGAACAACATGGCGCAGGAGACCACCATGCCCCCGACCCCGGCGCACGCCCAGCCGCGTGCGAGCCTTGATGCCGGCCCCATCCTGCTGCGCTGGCAGGGCGATGTGGCCATCATCACCCTCAATCGGCCAGACAAGCTCAACAGCTTCACACGTGCGATGCACGGCGCGCTGGTGCAGGCTCTCGATCACGTGGAAGCCGGCGGCGCGCGCGCGTTGCTGCTGACGGGCGCGGGCCGCGGATTCTGCGCGGGCCAGGATCTGGCCGATCTCGATTTCACTCCGGGCCACGCCACCGACCTCGGCGAACTGATCAATACCTGGTTCAATCCGCTGGTGCGCCGCCTGCAAGCCTTGCCCCTGCCGGTGATCGCCGCGGTCAACGGCACGGCGGCCGGCGCGGGTGCCAACCTGGCCCTGGCCTGTGACATCGTGCTGGCGGCCAGGTCGGCCAGCTTCATCCAGGCGTTCGTCAAAATCGGCCTGGTACCGGATTCCGGGGGAACGTGGCTCCTGCCCAAGCGCCTCGGCATGGCACGGGCACTGGGCCTGGCGATGACCGGTGACAAGCTCAGCGCCGAAGAAGCGGAAAAGTGGGGCCTGATCTGGGAAGTCATGGACGATCCTCTGCTCGCCGAGCAGGCAATCGCCATCGCTACACACCTGGCGGCGCAGCCCACGCGCGCGCTGGCAGCCATCAAGAAAGCCATGCACGCCAGCGCCACGAACACCTTCGACGCCCAGCTCGATCTCGAACGCGACCTGCAGCGCGATCTCGGCAAGTCACACGACTACAACGAAGGCGTGAACGCCTTCCTTGAAAAGCGCGCCCCGCATTTCAAAGGCGCCTGATTCCGTCCACTGCAACAAGGAGAGCCGCTTGAAGCAAGATCCCCAGGCGCTGGCCGAGGCCGCCGCGCACGCCATGTACGAATCCGACGCCTGCAGCCGCTGGCTGGGCATGGCGATCGAGGAGGTGCGACCCGGATATGCGCGCTTGTCGATGACGGTGCGGCCGGAATTCCTGAACGGCCACGCCATCTGTCACGGCGGCCTGATGTTCACGCTGGCCGATTCCGCTTTCGCATTCGCCTGCAACAGCCATAACATCAATACCGTGGCATCGGGCTGCACGATCGAATTCCTGCGGCCCGTCCAGGGTGGCGATGTGCTGACCGCCGAAGCCGTGGAACAGATCCTGTCCGGCCGGCATGGCGTGTACGACATCAAGGTGACCAACCGCGCCGGCGAACCCGTGGCGATGTTCCGCGGCAAGTCCGCCCAGATCAAGGGTCACGTGGTTCCGCCTGCCGAGTCCTGACCGCCGGATAACGCCGTACCCCGCGCCAACGTAGCGCAACCATCCCGGAAACGTGGAGACAACATGAGTACGCCCCTGACCGATCTGCCCCTGGAGCCGATCGAGACCGCCAGCCGGCAAGAGCTGCAGGCGCTGCAGCTGGACCGCCTGAAATGGTCGCTGCGCCATGCCTACGAGCATTCGCCCGTGTACCGGCGCAAGTTTGACGAAGCGGGCGTGCACCCCAGCCAGGTGCAGTCCCTGGCCGATCTCGCGCGCTTTCCATTTACGACCAAGAAGGATCTGCGCGACAACTACCCGTTCGGGATGTTCGCGGTGCCCCAGGACCGCATCGCGCGCGTGCACGCATCGTCCGGCACCACGGGCAAGCCGACCGTGGTCGGATACACGCTGCAGGACATCGATACCTGGGCCACCGTGATGGCGCGCTCGATCCGTGCGTCGGGCGCCCGGCGCGGCGACAAGGTGCACATCAGCTACGGCTACGGGCTGTTCACGGGCGGACTCGGTGCGCACTATGGCGTGGAGAAGGCCGGCCTTACGGCGATTCCGTTTGGCGGCGGCCAGACCGAGCGACAGGTTCAGCTGATTCAGGACTTCAAGCCCGAGATCATCATGGTGACGCCGAGCTACATGCTGGCGATCGCCGATGAGTTCGAGCGCCAGGGCATCGATCCGGCCTCGACGTCGCTGCGCGTCGGCATCTTCGGCGCCGAGCCGTGGACCCCTGAAATGCGGCAGGCCATCGAAAAGCGCATGGGTATCTCGGCGGTCGATATCTACGGCCTGTCCGAGGTCATGGGTCCGGGCGTCGCCAACGAATGCGTGGAAACCAAGGATGGCCCCACCATCTGGGAAGACCATTTCTACCCCGAAATCATCGATCCCGATACGGGCGAGGTGCTGCCCGATGGCGAATTCGGCGAGCTCGTCTTCACGTCTCTGACGAAGGAAGCGATGCCCGTCGTCCGCTATCGCACCCGCGATCTCACCCGGCTGCTGCCCGGCACCGCGCGCGCCGCGTTCCGCCGCATGGAGAAGATCACGGGCCGTACCGACGACATGATGATCGTGCGCGGTGTGAACGTGTTCCCGTCACAGATCGAGGAACTGATCCTGAAGCACACCGAGCTGGCGCCGCACTACCAGTGCGTGCTCGGCAAGGAAGGCCCGCTCGACACGCTGACCGTGCGCGTGGAGTGCGCCCACGGTGCGGAGCCGGGCGTGGCTGGCCAGGCGCGCGCGCAACTGGCGCACGACATCAAGTCCTACATCGGCGTGACGGCAGGTATCGAGATCCTGCCCGAGGGCGGCGTGGAGCGGTCGGTGGGCAAGGCACGGCGTATCGTCGACAACCGTCCGCGCTAGCGCACCGCTGGCCGCCGCTCGCCGCGCTATGCCGAGCGCACGACGCGCCGCCGGTCATCCCGCTTGAACCCCAGCCGGCGCGCCAGCTTGTGCAGGTTGCTGGCATCCACGCCGAGCTGGCGGGCAGCCTGCGCCCAGTTGCCGTCCTGCGAGAGCAGTGCCTGTTCGATGCAGCGGCGCTGGCACGAATCCACGGCTTCACGCAGCGTGACTTCCGGCACCACGACCGGCGCCGCCGGGGCCGATCCGGTCGCTACGGCCGGCAGCGCCAGCCCTTCCCGCTCTCCATCGAACAGATCGCCAAACAGATCGGCGTCGAGCGTCAGGATGTCGTTGCGGTTGGCGCCACGGCTCACGAGTTTCAATGCCGCGCGGCTGACTACGTGCTCGAGCTCGCGCACATTGCCGGGCCACGGATAGCGCCGCAGCGCATCCTGCGCGGCCGCCGACAGCCGCAGGCTGCGCAACCCGAGCCGCGCCCGGTTCAGTTCCAGGAAGTGGCCGGCCAGCAGCAGGACATCGTTGTCGCGCTCACGCAGCGGCGGAATGGGGATTGGATAGACAGACAGCCGGTGATACAGATCCGCGCGGAACGATCCGTCGCGCACGTGCTCGCGCAGGTGACGGTTGGTGGCGGCAATGACGCGCACGTCCACGCGGCGCGGCCGGTCGGACCCGAGCCGCTGGATCTCGCCATTCTGCAGCGTGCGCAGCAGCTTGGCCTGAATCGATAGCGGCAGTTCGCCCACCTCGTCGAGGAACAGCGTGCCGCCATCGGCGGCTTCGAAGCGGCCCGGCCGCTCGCCGGTGGCACCCGAGAAGGCGCCGCGCGCATGGCCGAACAATTCGCTCTCGGCCAGCGATTCCGGCAACGCCGCGCAGTTCACGTGAATCAGCGGCCGGTTGCGCCGGCGCGACAGCCGGTGCAGACGGTGCGCGAACAGCTCTTTGCCCACGCCGGTTTCGCCCAGCAGCAACACGGGCAACTCCGAATCGGCCACCACGCGCAATTCATGCAGCAGATGGCTGATGGCCTGGCTCTGTCCGATGATCTCGCCTTCGTCGCGCACCACGTCGCCGGCCGGCTCGTCGATACGCCCTTGCCGCAGCGCCCGGATCTCGGCCTCCAGCCGCGTGATGCGGATGGCTGCTTCCACCACCGGCGTCAGGCGCTGCAGCTCCACCTGCGCGGCATCGGTGAAGGTGCCCACCTCCAGCGTGTCCAGCGTCAGCACGCCCCAGGGCTTGCCCTCGGCCTGCAGGCTGACACCCATGCAGTCGTGCACTGGCAGCGGCTCGCCCACGTGTTCGTCGATCAGCCCGTCGTACGGATCGGGCAACGCGCTGTCGTGGTGAAAGCAGGTCACGCCGCGCTTGGCCAGAATGGCTGCCAGCCGCGGATGCAGGCTCACCGCGAAGCGGCGCCCCAGCGTATCCCGCACCAGCCCATCGACGGCCAGCGGCCGCAATTGGTCCTCTTCCAGCCGCAGCAGCGCCACGGCGCCACAACGAAAATGCGCCCGCAGGCTGCCGACCAGTCTCTGCATGCGCACGGCTTGCGGCAGATCCGCGCAAAGGTCAGCCAGTAGTAGCTCGCCAATCATGGTTAAAAACACCCCAATCAGGTTTGATTCACCACGTATTGCCAGGGTCACAATTACCCTACCAAAAGGTAAATCATTGAATCTTTGAAGATTTCTGTTGGGCACGAGATTCGCACAAGAGACGCTTGGATTTATTGAGAAGGAGCAAATCATGAGCATGCAAGACCAGTCTCTGGGCCAACTGGCTCGTCGGATCCCCGGCGCGACCAAAATCTTCCACGACTACGACCTCGACTTCTGCTGTGGCGGCTCACACACATTGCGTGACGCGGCCCTGGCCAAGGGCCTGGATGGCGCCGCGATCGAGGCACGCCTGCAGGCATTGCAGGCCGAGGCACCCGTCGATGCGCAGGACTGGGGCGACGCGCCCGCCGAAGAACTGATCGGTTTCATCCTGGCCCGCTTTCACGAGCGCCACCGCGAGCAACTGCCTGAACTGATCCGCCTGGCGCGGCGCGTGGAGGAAGTCCACGGCGACCGTCCCGAATGCCCCGTGGGCCTGGCCGATCACCTCAGCGTGATGCTGCAGGAACTGCTGAGCCATATGC
>DAIOET010000253.1:0-6075 GCA_036746135.1 Cupriavidus sp. | reverse complement strand
AGGACGTGCTGTATTTCCAGAGCGACGACAAATACGTGGTGGTGCATACGCGCGACGGGGAGCACCTGATTCGCACGCCGCTACAGGAACTGATCGATGGACTGGACCCGGACGTCTTCTGGCAGGTGCACCGCTCGACCATCGTCAACATGGAGCACGTGGCCGGGACGCGGCGCGACGACTCGGGCCGCCTGTTCGTGCGGATGCGCGACAGCGACACCGAACTGCCGGTGTCGCGTGCCTACGTCCACAGATTCCGGCAGATGTAACGGCCGCCGCGGCGGCTTACTGCCGGTCCATGAACTCCTGGATCTTGCGGGTTTCCCAGTCACGCCCCCAGCGCGACAGGCGCATCCAGACCAGGATGCCGTGCAGGCCCAGCGCCAGCCCCCACCCCAGCGTCATGGGCAGCGGCCCCGGCCAGCCCATGTCGGCGCGCATCGCCCACGAAGGCGACGGAAAGTAGAAGAAGCGCAGCCACACCCAGCTATTCACGACCACGTAGACCAGCAGATGGATATACCAGCCGCGCAGCGCCCGCACCATGCGGCGGGCGCGCCAGTAGGCCCAGGCCTGGTCGTCGTCGGATTTGGGAAAGGGGGGATGCATATGTCGCATGGCTCGGTTCCTCATCGTGAATATCGTTGCGATGCGTAAGGTATAAGCCACGATAGGCGCACATGCGAGGCCGATATGCCGAATCGACGGGATTGCGCCGCCAGCGACAGAAGACTGGCGCGAACGACGGCGCTTCCGTCATGAGCCGCTAGGCTTCCCGCGACACCTCAACCAGGCAACTCATCGCGTTCGGCCCCTGCGTCAGGTCGGACGTGCCGATGTCGAGCGTCAAGGTATTGGCGGCGCCCGCGCGGTCGACGCCCTCGGCGTCGGGGTCGTACCAGGCGCCGGTGGCGATCATCGCCACCCCGCGTGCGATGCCGTCGCTGACTGCCAGCCCCGCCGCGATCGCGCCACGCGCGTTGTGCACGCGCACGCGCATGCCGGGATGCAGGCCGCGTGCCGCAGCGTCCGCCGGATGCAGCGTAATGCGCTCGGCGCCGGCCACCTTGCCCGATTGCGCCAGCGGTGCGGCATCGAGCTGGCTATGGAGCCGGTCGGCGGGCTGGACCGATACCAGATGCAGCGGATGGCGGCGCGCTTCCGCCGCGCCAAGCCATTCGATCGGCGGCTGCCAGTTCGGGTGCGTGCCGCAATCGTCGGACAGGCGACCCAGCGCTGCGCTTGATATCTCTATGCGGCCGCTCGGCGTGCGTAAAGGATGCGCCAGCGGATCGCGGCGGAAGTCGTCGAACAGCACGTAATCCTCGGCGGGCGAGGGCAGGGCGACATGGCCGGCTTTCCAGAACTGTTCGAACGGCGGCAGTTCGATACCGGCGCGCGCCTGGGCTTCGGCACAGCGGGCATAGATGGAAGCAATCCAGCCGCGTTCGTTGCGGTCTTCGGTGAAGGCCTCCCGATAGCCGAGCCGCGCCGACAGCTCCGTGAAGATATCGAGATCGCTGCGCGCCTGGTGCAGCGGCGCGATGGCCTGATGCATGGCCAGCACATAGCGGTCGCGCGAGGAGCCGCCGATATCGTTGCGTTCGAGCGCCGTGGTCACCGGCAGCACGATATCGGCATGACGGGCGGTGGCGGTCCAGCAGATGTCCTGCACGATCACCGTCTGCGGCCGCGCCCATGCCTGACGCAGACGTGCCAGTTGCTGATGGTGGTGGAACGGATTACCGCCAGCCCAGTGCACGAGCTTGATGTCCGGGTAGTGGCGGGTTTCGCCCTTGAAGCGGTATGGCGTGCCGGGGTTCAGCAGCATGTCCGAAAGCCGCGCGCACGGAATATCGAGATTGGCCGGATTGCGGCCCACCGGCATTTCGGGGCCGGGCGTGGCCACGCGCGGATTGCCCACGCCGTTCATCGAACCATGCCCGAAGCCGAACCCGCCACCGGGCAGGCCGATCTGGCCGAGCATCGCGGCCAGCGCAATCGCCATCCAGTATGGCTGTTCGCCACGGTGCTGGCGTTGCACGGCAAAGCTGCACGTGATGTAACTGCGCTTGCCCGCCAGTTGCGCGGCCAGCCGTTCGATGCGTTCGGCCGGCACGCCGGTGATGGCCGCCGCCCAGCCTGGCGTCTTGGGTATGCCGTCGCCCTTGCCCAGCAGATAGGTTTCGAGTTCCTCCCAGCCGCTGCAATGCGACCGCAGGAACGCCGCGTCGTGCGCTTCGGTGCGGCGCAGCGTGTAGGCCAGCGCCAGCATCAGCGCGACATCGGTGTTTGGACGGATCGGAATCCATTCCGCGTCGAGAAAGCCCGGGCAGTCATCGCGCGTCGGGCTGATGTTGATGACCGTGGCGCCACTGCCGGCGAGCTTGCGCAGCCAGTGCTCCTGCGTGTGCTCGGCCGCGCCGCCCGACGATACCTGGCCATTCTTGAGCGCCAGCCCGCCAAACGCGAGAAACACCTCGGTATGGGCAATCAGGCTGGGCCAGGCGGTTACGCGGCCCGTCAGCGGACGGTCGGTGCCGATCACGTGCGGCAGCAGAAACTGCGCGGTGCCCCAGCTGTAGTTGCCCACCTGATCGACGCAGCCGCCGCCGGCAAAGTGAAAGCGGCGGATCAGCGAACGTGCGTGGTGGAGCCGCCCGGCGGACGACCAGCCATACGATCCGCCGAACACACCGGATGGTCCACTGGTGTCGCGCACGCGCGCGATCTCGCTGGCCACGAAGTCGAGCGCCACGTCCCAGGACACTTCGACGAATTCGTCGCGCCCGCGCGCATGGCCGTCGCTGGCTTCGCGCCGTGCAAGCCACCCGCGCCGCACCATCGGCGTGCGGATGCGCGTCGGCGAATACACCATTGGCACGATCGAATCGAGCAGCGGTGACGGATGGGGGTCTGCCGCGAACGGTTCGCAGCGAATCAGCCGTTTATCTTCGACGACTGCCGTGAAGGCGCCCCAGTGCGCCAGTTGCGGATAGCGGCGAACGGTCACGGTATCAGTCGCCCTGGATACCGGCCTTGCGGATCAGGTCGCCCCATTTGGCGCGCTCCGTGTTCAGCAGCTTTGCAAACTGCTGCGGCGTGTCGGACGTCGCGTCCATGCCGGACACGGCCAGGCGATGACGGATTTCGGGGTCGGCCATGACCTTGACCAGCGCCTTGTTCAGCGTGGCGACGATCTCGGCGGGCGTGCCGGCAGGCGCGACCAGCCCATACCAGTTGGTGACTTCATAGCCAGGCACACCGGCTTCAGCCACCGTCGGTACGCCGGGAAACTGCGCCGACCGCGTGGCGGTGGTCACGGCCAGCGCGCGCAGCTTGCCGGAAGCAATCAACGGCTTGGCCGACGGATCGGAGAACGTGATCGGCACCACGCCGCCCATCACGTCGGTCAGCGCCGGCGTGGTGCCCTTGTACGGCACGTGCTGCATTTGCACGCCCGCCAGCATCTTGAACTGCTCGGCCGCGATCTGGCCGATCGTGCCATTGCCACCCGAGGCATATGAGAACTTGCCATTGGCGCTGCGCACGGCCGCCAGCATCCCCTGCACGTCCTTGTACGGCGTATCGGCGCCGGTCACCAGCACGTTCGGCATCGTCACCAGCACGCTGACCGGTGCAAAGTCCTTCTGGGGGTCGTAGTTCAGCTTGCGCAGATTCGGCCAGATCGTGAACGATCCGGGCGTGGCGATGTAGAGCGTGTAGCCGTCGGGCGCGGACTTGGCCACCATTTCGGTGGCGATCAGGCCGCCGGCGCCTGGACGGTTGTCGATGATGACGTTGGCCTTGAGCTGGTCTGACAGCGCGGGTGCAATGGCGCGTGCCAGCGCATCGGCGCCGCCGCCGGGCGGAAAGCCGACGACCACGCGGATCGGCTTCGATGCATCGGGCCAGGCGGCATGGGCCAGTGGTGTCAGTAGGGCAAGGCTGAGAACGAGGGCGCGGCGGGCAAACATGGTGAGACTCCGAAGGGCTTAACGACAGAAACTAGATCGACGCGGTGTCCCATTCCCACGCCACGAACGCCAGGCGTTCGCCGGTGTGGACCACGGGATCGCTACGCAGGCCGATCAGCACGCCGTCGCGCGCGAGTGGCTTGACGGGCGTGAGCGATGCATCGAGCTTGAGCGTGTCGCCAATCGACGCACCCTCGCGGACATGGTCGCCCGCTCGCGCGGCAGGGATGAACAGGCCGCCTTCGTCGGCGGTGATCCAGCCACGGCGCTTCACGCGGCGCAGCGAAGTGGCGGCCGGTTTCAGGGCGGGGCCTTCGAGAATGCCCATCTGTACGGCCAGCCCCTGGAAGCCGGTCTCGGCCACGGCGATGTTGTCCGCTTCGAAGCGGCTGCCGCTGCCCAGTTCGAGCATGAACGCGCAGACCCCGGCGGCCAGGCACTGGTAGTCGAGCGCGCCGGAGATATTGCCCGGCAGCTCGCCCTTGCCGCCCACATCCTGCTGGCACGCCACGTGCGGGTGGAACGGGGCCATTGCCGCTAGTACGTCGGCTTCTGTCACGGTGCTGTCGGGATGCACCTTGTAGACCGTGTACGGCCTGGCATCGAACAGCGGATTCATGGTGTGCAGGTTGATCAGCACATCGGCCACGCCGCGCACTTCGCTGATCAGCGCATGCGCCAGACGTTCGGACACCAGCCCGCCCGCGTTGCCCGGATAGGTCTGGTCAAGATCCAGCTCATCGTAAGGATTGCGCTTGCGGCGCGCGTCGAGCGCGTGCGGATTACCGGTGGGCGTTACCACCACGTTGCCGCGCATGGTGGCGGGGTCGAGGCTTCTTGCAAAGCGCAACGCGGCCACCATGCCGTTGATTTCATCGCCGTGGACCTGGCCGTGCAGCCAGAGCGTACGGCCCGGCCGCGCGCCACGTACCGCTACATAGGGCAGCGTGACGGACATGCCGGAGGCCATCGACCCCACGGGCAGTTGGCCGCTGGTGCGGGCGGGGCCGGATTGCTGGCGCAGCCAGTCACCGATGATAGGCATGAGAAGGGTCCCTTTCTGTCGATTCGAGATGAGCGATGGCGGCAAAAGCGTTGTCGAGGTCCGCCAGCAGGTCGGATACCGCCTCCAGCCCGATATGCAGGCGAATCACGGTGCCGTGCGCCGACCAGTCGGTGACGCTGCGCGCGCGGCGCATGTCGGCCAGCACGGCCAGGCTTTCGAAGCCGCCCCACGACGCGCCGATGCCGAACAGTTCGAGGCTGTCGACAAAGCGCTCGGGTGCCACTGGCGCCTGCGAGCGCAGCGTGAACGAGAGCAGGCCATTGGTGCCGTGGCAGTCGCGCAGCCATAGCGCGTGATTGGGATCGTGGGGCAGGGCGGGGCAGAAGACCTCGGCCACTTCGGGACGATCGAGCAGCCAGCGCGCAACCTCCAGCGCACCAGCCTGATGCTGTGCCAGGCGCGCGCCGAGCGAGCGGATGCCCCGCTGTACCAGATAGGCGTCGTCAGGGCTGACGGTCATGCCGAATGCATCGGCCATCGTCGCCAGCGGCTGCCATGCGGCCTCGTTGGTGCAGACCGTGCCCATCATCACGTCGGAATGGCCGCCCAGGTATTTGGTGGCGGCCATCAGCGAAATATCGGCACCGAGTTCGAGCGGGCGATACAGCAGGCCCGATCCCCATGTGTTGTCCGCGGCGACGAGCGCGCCGTGCGCGTGCGCGCGCGCGGCGATCGCAGGCAGGTCGCACATCTCGTAGACGAGCGATCCGGGCGCTTCCACATAGACGAGCCGCGTCTCCGGCCGCAGTTTTGCGTCGAGGTCGGAGCCATCGGCGGCATAGAAGTCGGCGGCGATGTCGTGCTGACGCAAAAAGCCATTGGCCAGATTGCGCACCGGCTCATAGACGCAGTCGGGCAACAGCACGTGCTGACCGGGGCGGACGTAGGCCAGGATCGTCATCGCGGCCGCGGCCAGGCCCGATGGAAACAGCCGCGTGCGATAGCCGCCTTCGAGCATCGTCACCATGTCTTCGAGGGCGAAGTTGGTGGGATTGCCGCGCGCGCCGTACGTGAACAGCCGTTCGGTGTCGC
>DAIOET010000252.1:4840-6097 GCA_036746135.1 Cupriavidus sp. | reverse complement strand
GTCATCGGCTTGGGCGCGATGGGCTATGGCGTGGCGCAGTCGCTGCTGCGCGCCGGTTTCAAAGTCCATGCTTTCGACCTCCGCGACGAAGTGCTGCGCCGCTTTGCCGAAGCCGGAGGCGTGCCATGCGGTAGCCCGGCCGAACTGGGCGAGCGCTGCGACGTGGTGCTCACGCTCGTGGTCAACGCCGCGCAGACCGAGTCGGTGTTGTTCGGCGAACAGGGCGCCGTCTCGAAAATGGCTGCCGGCAAGCTCGTGATCGCCAGCGCCACCGTTCCGCCCGGCTTTGCCGAATCGCTTGGCGAACGGCTGGCCGAAAAGGGCCTGCTGATGCTCGACGCCCCGGTTTCGGGCGGCGCCGCACGCGCTGCCAGCGGCGAAATGACGATGATGACGTCGGGCCCGGCGCAAGCCTATGCACTGGCCGAAGACGTGCTGGCCGCCATCGCCGGCAAGGTCTATCGACTGAGCGACGCGCATGGCGCCGGCTCCAAGGTCAAGATCATCAACCAGCTGCTGGCCGGTGTGCATATCGCCGCGGCGGCCGAGGCAATGGCACTGGGCCTGCGTGAAGGCGTGAACCCCGACGCGCTCTACGACGTCATCACGCACAGTGCCGGCAACTCGTGGATGTTCGAAAACCGCGTGCCGCACATCCTGGCTGGCGATTACACGCCGCTGTCCGCCGTCGACATTTTCGTGAAAGACCTGGGCATGGTGCTCGACACCGCGCGCACCAGCAAATTCCCGCTGCCGCTTTCGGCCGCCGCGCATCAGATGTTCATGATGGCGTCCACCGCCGGACACGGCGGCGAAGACGACTCGGCCGTGATCAAGATCTTCCCCGGAATCGAGCTGCCGAAGGCCAAGGAGTAAGCAGATGGCCACGAATCAACCCTTGCTTGGCTGCATCGCGGACGATTTCACGGGCGCCACCGATCTGGCGAACACGCTCGTGCGTAACGGCATGCGCACGGTGCAGACGATTGGCGTGCCGAAGTCCGCAGTGGATGCCGACGCCATCGTGGTTGCGCTGAAGTCGCGCACGATTCCGGCTGCCGATGCCGTGGCGCAATCGCTGGCCGCACTGGAATGGCTGCGCGAGCAAGGCTGCCGCCAGTTCGTATTCAAGTACTGCTCGACGTTCGATTCGACGGACCAGGGCAACATCGGCCCGGTGGCCGAGGCCCTGCTGGACGCGCTGGGCAGCGACTTCACCATCGCCTGCCCCGCCTTCCCCGAAAACGGACGCACGAT
>DAIOET010000252.1:0-4740 GCA_036746135.1 Cupriavidus sp. | reverse complement strand
GATACCGACCTGTTCGCGCTGGGCGAGGGCTGCGCCTCGCTGCCGCTGATCACGGGAGGCTCCGGCATTGCACTGGGCCTGCCTGAGAATTTCCGCCGCGCGGGGCTGCTGCCTGCGCGCACGGACGCCGCCGAGGTGCCGGCCGTCAACGGGCATGGCGTCGTGCTGGCTGGCAGCGCGTCGCGCGCGACGAACGGACAGGTCGCGCACTGGATTGCGCAGAAGCGCCCCGCCCTTCGCATCGACCCGCTGCGCCTGGCGCGCGGCGAAGCCGTGGTCGACGAAGCGCTGGCCTTCGTGCGCGATCACGACGAACCGGTTCTGGTCTACGCCACCGCGCAACCCGAACAGGTGAAGGCCGTGCAGGCCGAGCTGGGCGTGGCACGTGCCGGCGAACTCGTCGAACATGCGTTGGCTGGCATTGCAGCCGCGCTCAAGGCGGGCGGCACGCGGCGGTTTGTGGTGGCGGGCGGCGAGACGTCGGGCGCCGTGGTGCAGGCGCTGGGCGTGCAGTCGCTGCGCATCGGCAAGCAGATTGCCCCCGGTGTGCCGGCCACGGTCACCCTGGACCAGGCACCGCTGGCATTGGCCCTGAAATCGGGCAACTTCGGCGGCGAGAATTTCTTCGACGAAGCGCTGCAGGCGCTTGGAGCAGCACGATGAGCCAGAACGAAAACGCACTACGCGAAGAGATCTGCCGCGTCGGCGCGAGCCTGTTCCAGCGTGGTTATACGGTCGGTACGGCCGGTAATATCAGCGCCCGTCTCGAAGACGGCTGGCTGATTACACCGACCGATGCCTGCCTGGGCACGCTTGACCCGGCCAAGGTGGCCAAGGTGGCGACGGACGGCACCTGGGTGTCCGGCGACAAGCCGTCGAAAACACTGACGCTGCATCGCTGTGTCTACGACAACAACCCGAACGCGCACGGTGTGGTCCACACCCATTCCACCAACCTTGTGGCGCTCACGCTGGCAGGCGTCTGGCAACCCGATGACGTGTTGCCGCCGATCACCCCCTACTACGTGATGAAGGTCGGCCATATCCCGCTGATTCCGTACCATCGCCCCGGCGATCCGGCCGTGGCCGCGCGCGTGGCGCAGTTGGCCAACGACGTGCGCGGCGTGCTGCTGGCGCGCCTGGGACCGGTGGTGTGGGAAGACAGCGTGTCGCGTGCAGCCTGGGCGCTCGAAGAGCTCGAAGAAACGGCGAAGCTCTGGATGATGCTCAGGGACAAACCCGCGCCGCTCGACGAGAACGCGCTGCTGGAGCTACGCGATACGTTCAAGGCGAAGTGGTAGACCGCAACAATTCCCGAATGCTTGACTCCTCTCTCCCACATGCGGGAGAGGGGCTTCGGAGAGAGGACTAGCGCCTTAACCGGCGACGTCGAACAACAAAGCCCTGCCCTCTCCCCAACCCTCACCCGCCGCGCGGGAGAGGGAGACCACCCTCAGCCGGTTCAAGACCAAGGAGACTTATCCATGACCGCATCCAACCCCGCGGTGGGGACACCTGCCGCCGACGCACGGCTGAATGCCGACCACGCGACCGAAAAAAGCGCCTATCACAAGGTGTTCTGGCGCATCATGCCGTTCCTGATGCTGTGCTACGTGATCGCGTATCTGGACCGCGTCAACGTCGGCTTTGCCAAGCTGCAGATGGCGCAGGACCTGCAGTTCTCGGAAACCGTGTTCGGTCTTGGCGCCGGGCTGTTCTTCATCGGCTACTTCCTGTTCGAAGTGCCAAGCAACCTGCTGATGCACCGCATCGGCGCGCGCATCTGGATTGCGCGGATCATGATCACATGGGGCATCATTTCCGCCGCATTCGTGTTCGTGCAGACGCCGACCCAGTTCTACGTCATGCGCTTTCTGCTGGGCCTGGCCGAAGCGGGCTTCTATCCGGGCGTGATCCTGTACCTGACGTACTGGTACCCGTCGCACCGCCGCGCCAAGATGATTGCCCTGTTCATGTCGGGCATTCCGGTAGCGGGCATGTTCGGTAATCCGCTGTCGGGCTGGATCATGGATGCGTTCCACGACACGCACGGCTGGGCCGGCTGGCAGTGGATGTTCTTCATCGAAGCGCTGCCTGCGTTCGCGATCGGTATCGTGACGATTTTCGTGCTGCGCGATGGCATCGACAAAGCGCCCTGGCTCAGCAGCGATGAAAAGCGCGTGCTCAAGCGCAATATCGAAGAAGACGAACGCGCCGCATCCACTGCCGCCACCACGGGCGGCCAGCGCAACGTGCATTCGCTGGGCGCCGTGTTCAGCGACCGCCGTGTCTGGTGGATGTGCCTGATCTACTTCTGCTTTGTGACCGGCCAATACGCGCTGACGTTCTGGATGCCGACGCTGGTCAAGGCCAGCGGGGTCACCGGCAACCTCAATATCGGCCTGCTGTCGGCCATCCCGTTCCTCTGCGCCATCGTGGTCATGAACATCCTGGGTCACAGCGCCGATGCGCGCCGCGAACGCCGCTGGCACCTGATCGTGCCGGCACTGATGGGTGCCACGGGCTTTGCGATTGCCGCGTCGTTCACCCACAATACGACCGTGGCCATCGCGGCGCTGTCGCTGGCTGCCGCCGGTGTGCTGACCTGCGCGCCGCTGTTCTGGTCGCTGCCAACCTCGTTCCTGAGCGGGATTGCCGCTGCCTCGGGCATCGCCGTGGTCAACTCGGTGGGTAACCTGGCAGGCTTTGTGTCCCCGTACATGGTGGGCGCGCTCAAGGATCTGACCCAGAGCACGCAGTTGCCGATGTATGTGCTGTCGGCCATCCTGGTAGTGGGTGCGCTGCTGGTGTGGCTGACCCCGGCGAAGCTGGTCAACCGCTGAAATCCATTCTCGTCGCAGTTGTTGTTCAAGGAGAACTGACATGCCGCGCTTTGCCGCGAACCTCTCGATGATGTACACGGAGCACGACTTCCTGGACCGCTTTGCCGCGGCCGCGAAGGACGGATTCCAGGCCGTGGAGTATCTGTTCCCGTACGATCACCCGGCCGCCGAGATCCGCAAGCGGCTTGACGACCACGGCCTGACCCAGGCCCTGTTCAACGCGCCCCCGGGTGACTGGGGTGCTGGCGAGCGCGGCATCGCCGCCCTGCCCGGCCGCGAGACGGAGTTCCGCAACGCGTTTGCCAAGGCACTGGAATACGCCGGCGTGATCGGCAACGACCGCGTGCACGTGATGGCCGGTATCGTGCCGGCCGACGCGGATCGTGCCCGCTGCCGCGCCGTCTACCTCGAAAACCTGGCCTACGCCGCCGCTTCGGCTGCCGCGCACGGCATCACGGTGCTGATCGAGCCGATCAACACGCGCGACATGCCGGGCTACTTCCTGAACCGCCAGGACGACGGCCAGGCCATCTGCCAGCAGGTGGGCGCCGCCAACCTGAAGGTGCAGTTCGACTGCTACCACTGCCAGATCGTGGAAGGCGACATCGCGAAGAAGCTGGAGCGCGATTTTGCCGGCATCGGCCATATCCAGATTGCCGGCGTGCCCGAGCGGCACGAGCCGGACATCGGCGAACTGAATTACCCGTACCTGTTCGACGTGATCGACCGGCTCGGCTACACGGGCTGGATCGGCTGCGAGTACCGGCCGCGCGCCGGCACATCGGCGGGCCTGGGCTGGCTCAAGCCCTACCTGAAGCGCTAATCACAGGACTGCTGCAACCATGAACGTACTGATTACCGGCGGCGCCGGTTTCCTGGGCCTGCAACTGGCCCGCTTCCTGCTCAAGCGCGGGACGCTGAACCTGGACGGCAAGGCCGTCACCATCGACAAACTGACGCTGCTGGACGTGGTGGCCCCGCAGATCGACGATGCCCGCGTGCGCGTGGTGACGGGCGATCTGTCCGACCCCGCCGTGCTGGCGCAGGCAATCGACCGCGACACCGGCGCGATCTTCCACCTGGCCGCCGTGGTCAGCGGACAGGCCGAGGCCGATTTCGATCTGGGCATGCGCGTGAACCTGGATGCCTCGCATGCGCTGCTGGAAACCTGCCGCCAGCTCGGCCACGCGCCGCGCGTGGTGTTCACGAGCTCGGTGGCCGTCTATGGCGGCGAGCTGCCGCCGGTGGTGCAGGACGATACCGCGCTGAACCCGCAATCGTCTTACGGCGCGCAGAAAGCCATCGGCGAGCTGCTGTTGTCGGACTACAGCCGCAAGGGTTTTGTCGATGGCCGCGTGCTGCGCCTGCCGACGATCAGCGTGCGCCCGGGCAAGCCCAATGCTGCCGCATCGTCGTTTGCGAGCGGCATCATCCGCGAACCGCTGTCGGGCGTGGCTGCCAATTGCCCGGTTCACCCGGATACCGCGCTGTGGCTGCTGTCGCCGCGCGGCGCGATCCAGGCGCTGGTCAATGGTCTCGAACTCTCCGGCGCGCGCTTTGGCAACCGTCGCGTGGTGAACCTGCCAGGGCTGTCGGTGACGGCGGCCCAGATGGTGGAAGCCCTGCGTCGCGTGGCCGGCGATGCGGTGGCAGACCGCGTGACATGGGAGCGCGAGGAGCGCATCGAGAAGATCGTCGGCACGTGGCCGGCAGCATGGAATCCGTCCCGCGCGCTGGAACTTGGCTTTGTCAGTGACGCGGATTTTGATTCCGTGATCCGCGCTTATGCGGAGGATGCGGGAATCGCGCTTTGACTTTGATTGTGCGATCGCGCTGTTGAATGGCGCCTGCCCTCTCTCCCGCCATGCGGGAGAGGGGAGAAAACCAGGGGCGTATC
>DAIOET010000251.1:0-6120 GCA_036746135.1 Cupriavidus sp. | reverse complement strand
CCACCTTGCCGTTTTGCAGGATGGCGCCGCCGATGCTGTTGCCGGCCTGCTTCACCCGCTGCGTGATGCGTTGCGCGAGCAGGTCCACGCGCGTGAGCCCGCCATCGCGCCCGAAGACATAGGCATAGCGACCGTCGCGCGAAAACACCACGCTCGCGTGCGAAAGATCGCCAAGTCCTTCGATGGTGCCCAGGCGTTTCATGCCCGTGGTCTCCACCACTTGCAGGCGGCCACTGGCGCGCTCGATGACGACGCCAAGGTCGCCGGTACCGCGCGGGGTGGTGCCCGGCACGCCGGTACAGGCCGATGCCAGCCATACGGAGCCAAGTGCGACAGCGGTGAACCGGATCAGTCGATCGAGCCGTTGTCGGATGGTTAGGGAATCACGGGCGGCGGCTTGCCTGCCTGGAGTCGATCGATCAACCATTGGGCTTCTTCCTGCGTCATGAACGGTTGCCAGGGTGGCATCGCGGTGCCGGGCCGGCCCTGCAGCACGGTGGCGACAAGCCCGTCACGCGGCTTGTCGGCCAGGGCTTCGGCCGTCAGCGGCGAACCTAGTCCGCCCTGCAGCGTCATGCCGTGGCACGCGCCACAGTCATCGCGCAGCCAGCGGGCCAGCTGCGCCTGGCGCGCTGCTGGCGGTTCCGCGTGCACCAGCGCGCCCGGCGTGGCAAGCAAGCCGAACAGCACCAGGTGCCATGCGATATGCCGGGGCATGGGTCAGAGACTCAGCACCCACTTGGCCAGCGCATTCGCATCCGCGTCGCTGACCGCGTTAGGCGGCATCGGAATCGGACCCCACTTGCCGGTGCTGCCTTTCTCGATGCTTTGAGACAGCTTTGCAGCGGCTTCCTTGTCGCTCTTGTACTTCGCGGCCACGTCCTTGAACGCCGGCCCGACCAGCTTCTTGTCGACGCTATGGCATGCCATGCAGTTCTTGCTCTTGGCCAGGTCGGCATTGGCGTGGGCGGCCAGGGGCAGTGCGGCGGCCAGCACGGCGGCGCCAATCACTTTTGCGGGATGCATGTAGATCTCCTGAAAGACGAAAGTCGGCGAACGGCCGGCGCTACTGCGCCGGCCTGCCCGCTAATCAATAGACGTCGTGCTGCGTGTTATGCGTGTTGAATTTGCCGGTTGGCGTGATCAGGCGGGGATCCTTGATGACGGTCTTGAGCTTGCGCGTCTTGTCATCGACCACCACCAGCGCGGATTCCTGATCCTTGGTACCCCATACGGAGAACCACACCTCGTCGCCGGCCTTGTTGTATTCGGCCTGCACCACGCGCTTGGCACCTTCGCCCTTCAGGTTGGCCCATTGCGCAATCGGCAGCACCTCAAAGCCCGCGTCGAGCTTCTGGGTGTTGAACACGGCCACCGACTGGTTCAGCTTCGTGTCGGGATTCAGCGGCGTATCGACCCACAGGTTGTGCGACTTCGGATGCGTCTTGATGAACAGCGAGCCGCCACCCTGACCCTTGATCGTCTGCACCACCTTCCACGCATTGGCCTTGTTCTTCACCGGATCGGTACCGATCAGGCTGACCGTTTCGTCGCCAAGATGGCTCGTCGCCCAGACCGGACCGAACTTCGGATGGACAAAGTTGGCGCCACGGCCGGGGTGCGGCGTCTTGCCCACGTCGACCAGCGCTGCCAGACGGTCTTCCTTGGTATCGACCACGGCAATCTTGTCCGACGCGTTGGCGGCCACCAGGAAGTAGCGGCCCGTGGAATCGAAGCCGCCGTCATGCAGGAACCTGGCCGAATCGATCGTGGTGGTCTTCAGGTTCTTCAGGTCCGAGTAGTCCACCATCAGGATCTTGCCGGTTTCCTTGGCATTGATGACGAACTCGGGACGGAAGTGGCTGGCCACGATCGATGCCACGCGCGGCTCGGGGTGATACTCGTTGTCGACGGTCATGCCGCGCGTGGAGACCACCTTCAGCGGCTTGAGCGTGTCGCCTTCCATGATCACGTACTGCGGCGGCCAGTAGGAACCGGCCACGGCGTACTTGTCTTCGTAACCCTTGTACTTCGAGGTCTCCACCGAACGGGCCTCAAGACCGATCTTGACTTCCGCCACGTTGTCGGGCTTCGGCATCCAGAGGTCGATCAGGTTCAGTCGCGCATCGCGGCCGATCACATACAGGTAGCGCCCCGACGCCGACATGCGCGAGATATGCACCGCGTAGCCGGTCTTGACGATATTGATGATCTTCTTGGAATCGCCGTCGATCAGCGCCACTTCGCCGGAATCGCGCAACGTCACCGAGAACAGGTTGTCCAGGTTGTAGTTGTTCATCTTGCGCGTGGGCCGCTTGGCCACGGGCACGATGTCCTTGCGCGATTTCTCGATATCCGCCAGCGAGAATTCCGGCGGTGTCGGCGGCTCCAGCTGGACGTAGCGCGCCATCAGGTCGACCTCGTTATCGGACAGGTCGCCCGAGGTGCCCCAGTTCGGCATGCCGGCCGGGCTGCCGTACTTGATGAACGTCTTCAGGTACTCGGTACCGCGTGCACGCGTGATGTCCGGGGTCAGCGCCTTGCCCGTGGCGCCCTTGCGCAGCACGCCGTGACAGCCGGCGCAGCGCTCGAAGTAGATCTGGCGCGCATGATTGAATTCATCGGCGGTCAGCGTGGGCACCGGGTTCTGCGGTGGTGCGGTTTCTGCCTGGCCATGAGCCATCCAGAGGAATAGCGGCAATGCCGCCAACGCGGGGAACATCCTGGGTTTCGCCTTCATTTCTCTGCTCAGCGAGAGTGGGGAATGCGGTGGCGTGCTGGTGCACGTCGGATGTGCCCATCATCGTGAAATTGCGATGGCCAAGGATTGATGGCAGTCAAGCCAGAGACAGTTCACATGGAACTCGGCCTGCGGATTGCGTCACAGCGTGAGGTAACGCCGTCTGAGCGTTGGAGAAACGCGAAATGGACGCGTCATAAGGGTAAAGACCCTATGCGTCGAGAGGATATGGATGCGGCCGGCAATGGATCGCTGCCGGCCTGCTCTCCTCTCCCGCGCGGGAGAGGAGCGTCAATCTACGGGAACGATCAGCTGCGGGGCATCAGCACCCACATGCGGCCGCCCTGCTTCATGCGGCCGGCCGTTTCGCCCGCCGCGTCGCCGGCGCCCCAGAAAAAGTCGGCGCGCACGCCGCCCTTGATGGCGGAGCCGGTGTCCTGCGCGAACATCAGGCGCTGGATCGGTTCGGCGGACAGGGGACGCGTGGTCGAAAGGAATACGGGCACGCCCAGCGGGATCGTGGCCGGGTCCACGGCAATCGAACGTTCCGCAGTGAGCGGCACACCGAGCGCGCCGAGCGGTCCGTCGTTATTCGGCGGCAGCTCGCGGAAGAACACAAAGCGCGGATTCACGTTGAGCATTTCCTCCACGCGCGCCGGGTTGTTGCGCGCCCACGCCTTGATGCCCTGCATCGTGGCCTGCGCCGGCGTGATCTCCCCCCGGTCCAGCAGCCACTTGCCGAACGAGCGGAACTGCTGGTCATTGGTACCGCCATATCCGACGCGCATCATCGTGCCATCCGCCAGCCGGATACGCCCCGAGCCCTGAATCTGCAGGAAAGCCGCTTCCACGGCGTCGTCGACGTAGACGATTTCATTGCCGCGCATCGCCGGCATCTGCAGCAGCTCGCCGCGCGCCGGCAGTGCGCCGCGCAGTTGCGGCGGGCGGCGGTACAGCGGCACCTGATACTGGCCCTGACGGCTGCGCGAGCCATGCAGGATCGGCTCGTAGTAACCGGTGATCAGTCCACTATCGGTGCCATCCACGTTGACCACGCGGTACGGCTGGAAGTTGGTTTCGAAGTAGGCGCGCATGGCAACGAGGTCGCCTGCATCCACCATCAGGCCCACCGCGCAGACGCGGTTCCATTCGGGCTTTTTCTTCAGCGCCTGGCAACTGGCCTGCAGCGCGGGCCATGCCGCGCGGACGTCGTCCTGGCTCCAGCCGCCGATATCGGCCCAGGTGGCGGGTTGCAGCTTGCCGGCCGTCGGCGACGTCGAAGGCGCCGGGGTGCCCGCGGTGCCGCCCGGCTGCACGCGGATCGGGCCGCCGCTCATGCAGCCAGCCAGCAGCGCGGCGCCGACGGCGGAGCCGGCCAGCGCCAGCCAGCCACGGAAAGTCGCGCGCGACGCGCGCAGGGAATACTGATATGCCATCTTGTTCGTTCTTTGCCTACAATCTCAACCCGATCCGTCGACTGCCCACAGCCTGCCCATAGGCGCCCCCATCGCGATGAGCCAGTTCTTCGAAAACCATCCCACCCTGTTGCTGGCCGCCGAGGCCGGCGTGGCGCTGCTGCTGCTGATCTTCATCGTGGTCTGGACGATGGGCACGGCCAAAAAGAACCCGCGCCCCACGCGCGCGCCGAAGGATCATCCGTCACGGGCCGCCCAGGCCCCGCAGGACACCGACAAGGCGCCGGACGCCTAGGTTCCCCGCAATGCCGTCCGGCCGCGCGGCTCAATGGAGCATGCGCGGCAGCACCAGGGCGAATTCGGGAATCGGCACCTCGAAGCGGTGACCGTCCTCGGCCACGCAGAAATACTCGCCCTTCATCGACCCGACGGGCGTCGAGATCGTGGCCCAGCTCGAGTATTCGAAATGCTCGCCCGGCTTGAGCAGCGGCTGGTGACCCACCACGCCCAGCCCGGACACTTCCTGGGTGGCATTGTCGCTGTCAGTGATGATCCAGTGACGCGAGATCAGCTGCGCGGCCACTTCGCCGGTGTTGTGGATGGTGATGGTGTAGGCAAACGCGTAGCGTCCGCGGTCCGGGTCGGACTGGTCGGCCATGTACTGGGTGCGCACGGCCACGGAAAAAGCGTACTCGCTCATTGTTCGACAGATGAGGATGGTCGGCAGGCCGGCTGCCCGCCCGAGGGGGCGCGGCCGGGTGTGTCGCATTGTGCGTCAAGCCCTTGGCAGCGGCAAGCGTGCGGATTCCGGCGGCGCCCGGGCCAACCGGCGTAAAATACGCGCCATTCTCGCGGATCGACCCGTATCCGACGCCTTCAGAGCCCCACTCCAGCGCCAGAACAGCCATGAGCCAGCCCACCTACCGCATCGCCCCGTCCATCCTGTCCGCCGACTTTGCCCGCCTGGGCGAGGAAGTGCGCCGTGTCACCGAGGCAGGCGCGGACTGGATCCACTTCGATGTGATGGACAACCATTACGTGCCGAATCTGACCGTGGGCCCGCTGGTCTGCGAGGCCATCCGCCCGCACGTGACCGCCCCGATCGACGTGCACCTGATGGTGCGCCCGGTGGACCGCATCATTCCGGACTTTGCCAAGGCCGGCGCCAATATCATCACGTTCCACCCCGAAGCCAGCGATCACATCGACCGCTCGCTGGCCCTGATCCGCGACAACGGCTGCCAGGCCGGCCTGGTGTTCAACCCGGGCACGCCGCTGCATCACCTGGACCACGTGATGGACCGCCTGGACGTGATCCTGCTGATGAGCGTGAACCCGGGCTTTGGCGGCCAGTCGTTCATCCCCGAGACGCTGAACAAGCTGCGCGCCGTGCGTGCCCGCATCGACGAATACACGGCCCGCACCGGCCGCCAGATCCTGCTCGAAGTCGATGGCGGCGTGAAGCCGGACAACATCGCCGAGATCGCCGCGGCCGGCGCCGACACCTTCGTGGCCGGTTCCGCCGTGTTCGGCAAGCCGGACGCCGATGGCGGCTACAAGGGCATCATCAGCACATTCCGCGACGTGCTGGCCAAGGTCGGCAAGTAAGGGGCCCGGGAATGAGCAACGAAATCCTGCGCCGCACGGACTGGAGCGGCATCCGGGCGGTGATCGTCGACCTCGACGGCACCATGATCGACACGGCCGGCGACTTCCATGCGTCGGTCAATGCGATGCTGCTGGCGCTGGTGCACCAGCATCCGCACCTCGGGCCGGTGGAGCCGATGTCCGAGCAGGAGATCGTCAGTTTCGTCGGCAAGGGGTCTGAGAACCTGATCCGCCGCGTGCTGGACGCCCGCTTCAGCCCGCTGCACGCCAACGGCCTGTTCGCCGACGCCTATGCGCTCTATGACCGCGAGTACGTGCGCATCAACGGCCAGTTCTCGAATGTCTACCCGAACGTGC
>DAIOET010000250.1:0-6123 GCA_036746135.1 Cupriavidus sp. | reverse complement strand
GGGCTTGGCGCGTGCGCGTCGGCCTCGTGCGTTTCATCGAGATTGGCGCGGATGTAAAGGCCCACGGGTGCAATCAACAGGCCCAGCAGGAACGGCACACGCCAGCCCCAGCTTTCCAGCGCGTCGGTGGACAGCAGCGCGTAGAGCGTGGCGCCGGTGGCAGCGCCAGCCAGCGCGGAAATACCCTGGCTGCCGATTTGCCAGCTTACGCGCCAGCCACGGCTTTTCACGTCGCCACCTTCCATCAGCATCGCGGTAGATGCGCCGATCTCGCCGCCAAGCGAAAAGCCCTGCAGCAGGCGGCCCGCGAGGATCGTCAACGATCCCCACACACCCGCCGTGGCGTACGTGGGTGCCAGCGCAATACACAGCGTACCGATCACCATCAGCCCGATCGTCAGCGTCATGGCCGCCTTGCGGCCACGGCGATCCGCATAGTTGCCGATCACCACGCCGCCCAGCGGACGCATGACGAAACCGATGCCGAACGTGGCGACGGCGAGTAGCAGCGACCCGTACGGACTATCCGAAGGAAAGAACAGCTTGCCGATCAGCAGCGAGAAGAAGCTGTAGACCGTGAAGTCGAACATCTCCAGCGCATTGCCGATGGAACACGCGGCGATGAGGCGGAACTGGCTTGGCCGTGCGGCATGGACGGCGGGCGCGGCGGCTACGTCAGCGGACAGCGGTGTGCCCGCGGGCAAGGTTGCGTTGTTCATGTCGGGGGCTCCACGAACCGGGTTTCGAAAATCGTGGAGCCGCGCTTCCCGGCATCCATCGCTTAAGTCGTACGTCCTTGGCGATGGAGTATTCCGGCAAACACAGCGCACCGAAAATCATTTATTGTCATCGTGATAACGAAATGGAATCACCGTCATCAACCCCGGCCGCATGCCATCAGGACTAGTACCTACGCGGCGCATTCGCAGGTGGCGTGCACGGCAAATGCGCACGCGCGCACCACGGCAAGGCATGGGGGAAACGGGCGATCAGGAGAAACCCCGATGAAGCTGCAACAACTGCGCGTGCTGCTGGCGGTGGCCCAGCACGGCAGCATGCATGAGGCCGCGCGCAGCCTGCATACGTCCCAACCGGCGCTGTCGAAAGCGATTGCCGAGCTTGAACGTGAGCTGGGTGTCACGCTGATGTCGCGCTCGGTGCGCGGCGTGAGCCTGACGGCCTACGGCCTGGCGCTGGTTCGGCGCGCCACCGTGGTGGAGCAGGAGCTGCGGCATGCGCTGGAAGACATCGAATCGATTCGCGGCCACGCCGAGGCGCAGCTTCATATCGGTTTTACGGCGGTAGCATCGAGCGGCGCATTGCCGGACGCCGTGGCGGCCTACCGGCAGCGCTATCCGAACGTGACGCTTCGCGCGCAGGAACTGCGGCCGCAACAGATCATGGAGGGGTTGCGTGAAGGGCGGCTCGACCTGGGGCTGATCTCGACCAACGGCGGCCCCGGCGGCGGTGGCATGCAGTGGGAACCGTTGTTCTCAGTCGGCATGGGACTGGCCGTGCGGCCCGGTCATCCGCTGCGCCGCGCCCGGCGTCTGCGCGCGCTGCTCGATGCCGACTGGCTGACGCTCGATCCGCTCGACGATCCGGGCAGTCCGCTCGCCAGCCTGATGCGGCTGCACCGGCTGGACATGCCCAAGCGCATCGTGCAAAGCGCGTCGAACCTGCTGGGTTTGCAACTGGCGACCAAGACCGATCTGATCAGCGTCTGGTCGAAATACGTATTCGATGGCACGGGGCCATTGAAGCTGGACCCGGAGGCATTGGTGCGGCTGCCCATCCTGGATGAACTGCCCGATTTCGAAGTGTTCCTGGTCTATCGGTCCGAAGACATGATGACGCATGCCTGCGCGCAATTCACGCGCGAGGTGCGGCACGCTGCAAAGCCGCGCCGCACCCGCTAGTGCGATCACTTCAGCAGTTTCAGCAACGCATGCGCGCCGGCTTCCGATGATGCGGGGTTCTGCCCCGTCACCAGCAGACCATCCACCACCGCATAGCTGCCCCAGTCATCGGTGCGCGAGAACTGGGCGCCGTTCTGCTTCAGCACGTCCTCCACCAGGTACGGCACCACATTGGTCAACTGCACGGCTTCTTCCTCGGTGTTGGTGAAGCCGGTGACCTTGCGGCCCTTCACCAGCGGCTCTCCGTCCGCACGCTTGACGTAGCGCAGCACGCCGGGCGCGTGGCACACCAGCGCCATCGGCTTGCCCGCGCGATCGAATGCCTCGATCAACGCAATGGAGCGCTTGTCTTCGGTCAGATCCCACAGCGGGCCATGCCCACCGGGATAGAAGACCGCGTCGAAGTCGTCGGCCTTGACCTGGTCGAGCGTCAGCGTGGTGGCCAGGTGTTTTTGCGCAGCGGGGTCGCCCTGAAAGCGGCGCGTGGAATCGGTCTTGAAATCGGGTTCGTCGCTCTTGGGGTCGATAGGTGGCTGGCCGCCCTTGGGCGTTGCCAGCGTAACGTCCACGCCCGCGTCCTTGAACACGTAGTAGGGCGCCGCGAATTCCTCCAGCCAGAAGCCGGTTTTCTTGCCCGTATTGCCGAGCGTGTCGTGCGAGGTGAGTACCATCAGGATCTTCATTCTCGTTCTCCGGTGCGGTGACGCCAGCGGCCGGATGACGCCGGCGATGGCATCAATCCTAGTCACCGGTTCCGTATCCGGGTAGGTCGAAATTGAAAGTCCGAACATGGGGCGGCGCCCCAATCATTTGTCGTAGTCGCGCTTGCGTCGCTTGTAGCCCGTGATCATCGAGACGATCAGGTTTTCGCGGCCCTTGACGCTCATGGCGATGGCCGCCACGACATGCACGGCCACAAGGCCAAGCAGCGTATTCGACAGCCAGCGATGAATGTCGATGGGCCAGTCTTCGCCCCAGAACGGATCGAGCCGGGACATCCAGCCCGTGATGGCCAGCGACAGGATCAGCGCCCACATCGCCAGCATCATGACGGCGCCCAGCGGTGTGTGGCTGATGAACCGTGGCGCACGGCCGCGCAGCAGCGCACGGCCGTAGGCCAGCACGCCGGCGGGACGCGGCAGCCAGGCACTGAAACGCGCATGCTCGGTGCCGACGAAGCCCCACAGAATGCGGAACAGCACCAGGCCCGCCGCGACGTAGCCGAGCACGCGATGCAACTGGTCGCCGGAATCATCGACCAGGTCATAGAGAACGATGGCCGCCACGCTCCAGTGCGTGAAGCGGACGGCCAGATCCCACACGCGAACCGTGTCAGGGTGGTGCACGCGATCCGCGGGGGTTGCCATGCTTACTTCTCGATTTCCGATTTGACGATGTCCAGCGTCTTGGTGTCGAAGTAGATCTCGGCCTTCTTGCCGTCCTTGGTGGTGCCGTAGATCTCGTAGCAGTTGCCGTCGACCTTGAACTTCTTGATGTTGTAGCCCTGGGCCGCGATCTTGGCCTTGGCGTCCGCCTCGGGCATCCAGTCGGACTTGGGATGCTTGGTGCAGTTGGCGCCTGCGAATGCGGCGGTTGAGAACAGACCTGCGACAGCAACGGCGGCGATCTTCTTGAACATGGCTCAACTCCTCGTCTAAAGCCCATCAGGGCGAATGCTATGAATCCTAGAGTCTATTGAGATTGATTCTCAATGTTGGTTTTCCCGGTTAACCGTGGGGCATTCGTGGTTTTAAGCGCACTGCGGCCGCAGATGTAATGTCGCTGTCACTCCCTCGTAATGTCCCTACGCTGAACGTGGACTTCATCATTGTTCGTGATGTGGGACAATCGCGGCCCATCGGGTAAGGGTTTTCCCGATGCCTCGCATCGAAGGGTTTCGCATGAAAACGATTGACTGGAAGGACTGGGAAATTTTCTGCCGTGTGGTGGAAGGCGGCGGCTTCACACAGGGGGCCGAACTCGCGGAAGTCCCCAAGTCATCGGCGAGTGCCGGGGTGGCACGCCTGGAAGGGCAGCTTGGCGTGCGCCTGTTCGAGCGCACCACGCGGCGCGTGCGCGTGACGCAGCGTGGCCAGCAGCTTTACGACCGTGTGGCGCCGCTGTTTGGCGCATTGCGAGAGATCAGTGCCGAAGCGGCTTCGGTCAGCGCCGAAGTCAGTGGCACCATCCGCATCGCCACGCCGTACGAAGTGGGTTCGCAGCATCTATCGCCGACGGTGAACCGTCTGCTCAAGCAGCATCCGGCGCTGAGCGTCCAGCTCGACATGAACTGGGAACAGCCCGACCTGATCCGCCACGGCTACGACCTTGCCTTTGTGATGACGGATACGGGCCTGCACGACAGCTCGTTTGCCAGCAAGCGAGTGGTGCTGATTGAGCGCGCGTACTACGCGGCGCCCTCGCTAATCCGCGAGCGCGGCCTGCCACGCACGCCGCAAGACCTGCAAGGCTGGCCCACGGTCGGCAATCTGGACGATTCGCACTGGGAATTTTTGCGCGACGGCGTGGAGACGTTCTCGCTCGACGTGCAGCCGCGTATCTGCACGCACAACGCCGAAGTCCGGCTGAAGGCGGCGGTCGATGGGCTTGGCGTCACCCGCCTGTCGCCGCGCTTCGTGCACGAACAACTGGTGCAGGGGCAACTGGTGCGCGTGTTGCCAGGCTATTCCTCATCGCCGCTCAAGGTCTACGTGCTGATGCCCGCGCGCAAGCTGATGCCCGCAAGCGTGCGCGCGTTCCTGAACGCCCTGGAGGAAACGCTGGGCGTACCGGAGACGCGGCGCCCCATGTCGCGTCTGAATGGCACGTTGCTGCCGAATGCCGAGGAGGCGCTGACCGAGGACGACAGCGAGCCCACGGTCCTGACGCTCGACTGAGCGGCCGGGGGTCGCTCTCGGGCGCGATGCCGCTCAGTAGGGCTGGTCGCCGCTGCGCACGTCGAAGGCCAGCGTATCGGCGATCTCAAGCATCTCGTCGTCGTCTTCGCTGCGCGTGATCCAGCCCGCATAGGCGTCGCCACCGGTATCCCAGTTCCAGAGCGTGTAGCCGGCCACGCGCAACTGGTCGGTGGCAAGTTCCATCAGCTCGGGCACGCTCGTGCCTTCCAGAAAATCCTCATCCTCGGGGTCGTCGGTACCCCAGTCGATCTCCAGATCGACGCGCTCGCAGAGCTGGTTCAGGCAGCCGATGAAGGATTCGGCATCCTTCCAGTCGACGTAAAAGCCCGCCTCCCAGTCGATGATCTCCTTGATCTGGAAGAGCAGCATTTCGGCGTCGGCGTCGTCCTCTTCGGCGTCTTCCAGCGCCTCTTCGAACAATGCCAGGTGCCGCGTGGTCTGCTGGGTGTCTCCCAGATTGATCAGCGCAAACAGCCGGCTCACGGCGTCCTGCGCGTCGTCGTCCAGTTCTATTGCCATCGGTTGCTCCTTTGTGGCCCGGATGCTCCGTTCATGCGGCCATTTTTCCAATCTCACGATGCCCCCGCGGCGTCACGCGCAGCGCCCGCGACGTTTGGGTAGGCTCGATCCAGCCCCGCTCCAGCATGGTTTCCAGTAACGCCGCGCCCAACGCCCCGCCAAGATGCGGCTTGCGCTCGCTCCAGTCGGGGCAGGTGCAGGCGAACTGACGGCGCTTGCGCCGCGTGGCGTCGAGGTCGATGCCGAGCTGCGTCAACGCCTGTGCACCGTTGCCGGTCAGGTCGACCCGCGTGCCGTCCACGGCAAGCCAGCCAGCCTGCGACATTCGTTCGAACAGACCCACCGCAAGTTCCCCGGCCAGATGGTCATAACAGGTGCGGGCCTGCCTGAGCGCCGGTGGCGTGGCGCGCGAAACCGGCACGGCCCGCATGCGCGCCGGCCGGCTGGCCAGCGATGCGGTGGCCAGTGCCTCGATGGCAACCCCAATTTCGGGCGCGGCCAGCCGGTAATAGCGATTGCGCCCGCGCGATTCCACCGCCAGCAGCCCGCCCTCCGACAGCCGCGCCAGGTGGCCGCTGGTGGACGACGCCGACAGCCCGGCAATTAACGCAAGCTCACCAGCGGGCCGCGCGCTGCCATCCATCAAGGCCCACAGCATGGCCGCGCGCCCTGGGTCGGCAAGCAGGCCAGCCAGCTGGCTGATGCCTGGAGCGTATTCCATAGTTCATCACTGGGTGAAGAGACGCATGCAGTATAGGCGGTTTGGT
>DAIOET010000249.1:0-6130 GCA_036746135.1 Cupriavidus sp. | reverse complement strand
GTCATCTGGTCCATCTGCGTGACGGCCTTGCCAACCTGGTCGATGCCGGCGCTCTGCTCGCGCGACGCCGTGCTGATCTCGCCCATGATCGACGTGACGCGGCCCACGGCCTGAACGAGGTCGTGCATCGTGGTACCGGCCTTGTCCACCTGCTCGGTGCCAGCCTCCACCTGATTCACGGTGTCGTTGATCAATTGCACGATTTCCTTGGCGGCCGATGCCGAGCGCTGCGCCAGTTCGCGCACTTCGCCAGCCACCACGGCAAAGCCACGGCCCTGCTCGCCCGCGCGAGCCGCCTCGACGGCGGCGTTCAGGGCCAGGATGTTGGTCTGGAAAGCGATGCCTTCGATCACCGCCGTGATTTCGCCGATCTTGCGCGAAGCCTGCTGGATGCCGCTCATGGTGGACACCACATTGCGCATGTCCTCGCCACCGCGTGACGCGGTGTCCGACGCGGCCGCGGCCAGCAGATTGGCCTGGTGGGCGTTCTCGGCGTTCTGGCGCACGATGGCTGTCAGTTGCTCCATGCTGGCGGCGGTTTCTTCCAGCGCGCTGGCCTGCTGCTCGGTACGTTGCGACAGGTCCAGGTTGCCGGCCGCGATCTGGCGCGTGGCCGTGGCGATGGCATCGCTGCCGCCGCGCATCGTGTGAATCGCGTCGACCAGGCCCGATTGCATCTGCTGCAGGCCCTGCGTCAGGTCGCCCATCTCGTCATGGCTGGTCACGCGGATGCGTTCCGTCAGGTCACCGTGCGAAATCCGCCCGAAGCTTTCCAGCATGCGGACCAGCGGCTCGGAGATGGCGCGGCGCAAACCGATAGCGCAGGCCACCGCGCCGACGATGCCAACGCCGACGGCGCCAATCACCATCCAGAGAAAGCGCTGCGAACGCGCCGTGGCGTTTTCGTACATGGCCTGGGCCTGATCGCTCTGATTACGCTCCAGCGCGTTCACGGCGGCGGTCAGCTCCACGAATATCGGCGGAATCCGGGCCATCACCTGCTGGTCGACGGCCGCGGCATCCTGCGCGCGCAACGCCGCCACCAGCGGTTCCACGCCTTCCTTGAAGAACCTGGCGCGCAGCGCTTCCACTTTGTCCGACAGCGCCTTCTCCTCCGCGGACTTGGCCAGCGCCTGGTAGGCACCCCACGCCTTCTCCGACTTTTCCCGATACGCGGCGGCCTTATCGATCGTCGCCGGCACATCGGCGGCATCGGGATGGAACACGGCGCGATCGAGCGTGGTACGCACCACCGCCGCATTGAGCTGCGAGGCCGCGACAAACCTGGTCGACGCCAGTTGGTTCGTATAGATCTCCTGGATGTCGGCAATGGATGCACGCATCCCGAACACACCGATCACACCGATCAGGGTCAGCAGAGCGGCCAGTACGGCCAGGGCCGCGTTGAGGCGGAATCGAATCGAGAGTTTGCTTGGCATGGCTGGAAGAACTGGTAGTCGATGCTGCAGCGCACTAACGGTTGCCAAAACGGCTGACTGAAGTGTTTGCACCGCATGTAGACATATGTAGACATTGGCGGCCGCGCAAAAGCGGCGCGGAGACGACATTGCAAACAATCCGTCCGGATGGTATCTTCCGGCGCCATGAGTGAAGCCCATCGCCGCCCCAAACAGCCGCAGCTGATACGCGACCGCCTGATTGCCGCAACCATCGACCTGCTGGTCGAGGAAGGCATTGGCGCGGTGACACTCAATGCCGTGGCAGCCCGCGCCGGTGTATCGAAAGGCGGACTGCAGCACCACTTTTCAAGCAAGCAGGAATTGCTGGAGGCGCTGTCAAGCGAAGTGCTTGGCCATTTCAAGCGCCAGGTGGACACGGTGGCCGCGTCCGATACCGAACCGCACGGCCGCAATACGCGCGCCTATCTGCGGGCCTCGGCCGACGGCTTTGTCGAAGCAGGCCAACGCGAACTCTGGAAGGCGGCGATGATGCTGGTCATGGCCCGCCCGGAATTCCGCATGCCTTATCAGGAATGGGAAGCGGCGTCGCTACAGCATGACGCCGCGCAGTGCGACGATACGGCGCGGCTCCTGCTGTGCCGCCTGGCCGCCGATGGCCTCTGGCTGGCCGACCTGCTCGGCCATCGCACGATAGATCCCGCCCAACGCGCGGCGCTGGTCCGCCAGCTCGAACAACTGACCCAGCCGCGCCCGGAAACAGAACAAGCATGACCTCACAAGACATTTCGGCATCGGATATCGATGCCGCGCTGGTACGTGCGCGCGACGCACTGCTGGACCTGCAACACGCCGACGGACACTGGTGCTTCGAACTCGAATCCGACGCCACGATCACCGCCGAATACATCCTCATGATGCATTTCGTCGATGAGATCGACACCGGACTCCAGGCCCGCATGGCGAAGTACCTGCGCGCGCTGCAACGGCGTGACCGGCATGGCGGATGGGACCTCTACTACGGCGGCGCGCTCGATATCTCGTGCAGCGTCAAGGCGTACTTTGCGTTGAAGGCCGCTGGCGATTCGCCCGACGCGCCCCACATGGTGCAGGCGCGGGATGCGATTCTGCAGCACGGCGGCGCCGCGAAATCGAACGTCTTCACGCGCATCCTGCTGGCAACATTCGGCGAGGTGCCCTGGCGCGCCACGCCGTTCATGCCGGTGGAGTTCATGCTGTTTCCGCGCTGGGCGCCGATCCACATGGACAAGGTAGCCTATTGGGCCCGCACGACAATGGTGCCGCTGCTGGTGCTGTGCTCGATGCGTGCCCGGGCGAAGAACCCGCTCGGCATCCATGTGCAGGAACTGTTCGTGACGGCCCCCGAGCTGGAAACCGAGTACTTCCCGCGCAAGCGTGGCTTGCAGGGGCTGTTCCTGAAACTCGACCGTGTCGTGCGCCACGCGGAACCGCTGATTCCGCGCGCGCTGCGCCGCAAGGCAATCCAGCGCGCCGTGCAGTGGAGCGAGGAACGGATGAACGGCGAGGACGGCTTTGGCGGCATCTTCCCGCCGATGGTCTATGCCTACGAGATGATGGTGCTGATGGGCTATGCCAAGGACCATCCGATGCGCCGCGATTGCATGGATGCGCTGAAGAAGCTGATCGTGCATCGGGACGATGGCATTTCGTATTGCCAGCCTTGCCTGTCGCCGGTCTGGGACACGGCATGGAGCCTGATGGCGCTGGAACAGGCACCGGCCAGCGAGCGGTCGTCGGCCGCCATCGCGCGCGCCTATGACTGGCTCGCCGAGCGCCAGGTGCTCGACCTGACCGGCGACTGGGAGCACAACGCGGCGCCGGCAACCAAGCCGGGCGGCTGGGCGTTCCAGTACGCCAATCCGTACTACCCGGATGTCGACGATACGGCCGTGGTGCTTGCCATGCTGCATGCGCACGGCAAGCGCACGGGACAGGCTGCTCGGTTCAAGCCTCACGTCGACCGCGCGCTCGACTGGTCGATCGGCCTGCAATCGAAGAATGGCGGCTTTGGCGCTTTCGACGCCAATTGCGACCGCCAGTACCTGAACGCCATTCCGTTCGCGGATCACGGCGCCCTGCTCGATCCGCCTACCGAAGATGTGTCGGGCCGCGTGCTGCTGGCGATGGGTGTCACGAACCGTCCGCAGGACGCCTCGTCGCGCGAGCGCTGCATCGGCTATCTGCGCGAGACCCAGCAAGCCGATGGCAGTTGGTGGGGCCGCTGGGGCACCAACTACATCTACGGCACATGGAGCGTGCTGGCCGGCCTGGCGCTGGCGGGCGTCGACCGCGGCGTGCCGATGGTGCGCAATGCCGTGGGCTGGCTGCGCGGCAAGCAGAATGCCGACGGCGGCTGGGGCGAAACGAACGACAGCTATCTGCATCCCGAGCTGGCGGGCACCCATGCCGCCGGCAGCACGTCCGAGCATACGGCCTGGGCGCTGCTGGGACAGCTGGCATTGGGCGAGCACGAATCCGAATCGGTGAAGCGCGGCGTGGCCTATCTGGTTGACGCGCAGGGCGACGATGGATTCTGGAGCCATCCTTTCCACAACGCGCCCGGCTTTCCGCGCATCTTCCACCTGAAGTACCACGGGTACACGGCGTACTTTCCGCTGTGGGCGCTGGGGCGATACCGGCGGCTGACGCAGACACGCCGTGCCGCCGAAACCCGCCAGGCCGCCGTCGCGGAGCGCGAACTGGCCTGAGCTGGGTGCAATGAAAACGGGGCGCCGAGAAGCGCCCCGTGCCGTGCCATCAGGAATCGGCCCTTGCTCCGGGCGTCTCCTATGCCTGCATCAGGCTGGCACCTGAGTCGTGCCGCTGCCCTGCTCGTCGGCAATCCTTCGTTTGGCCGCTGCCACGTGATTGGTGAACACGGGCCTTAGTACCGTGAACGCCAGGAACGCGGCCATCAGGTCCATCGTGGCCACGGTATAGAGCACGGTGGACCACGTGCCCGTGGCTTCCATCATCAGGTTGCCGATTGGCACGAACAGCGCGCCGATACCCTTGGCCGTGTACAGCACGCCGTAGATCTTGCCGATGTGCTTGGTGCCGAATGCATCGCCGGCCAGGGCCGAGAACAGTGAGTAGACCTCGCCCCATGCCAGGAAAACCACGCCCGACAGGATCAGGAACGCATACGGGTTGCTGCCGAAGTAGCCCAGCGCGATGATCCCGATGCCTTCGAGCGAGAAGGCAATCACCATCGTTTTCTCTCGCCCGATATTGTCGGAAATCCAGCCGAACAGCGGACGCGAGATACCGTTCATGACGCGGTCCAGCATCAGGGCCAGCGGCAGCGCGGCCATCGTGAAGAAGTACAGGTCGACCTTGAACTCCTTCACGCCGAGGTCCTTGGCGATGACGCCCAGTTGCGCCACGGCCATCATGCCGCCCGTGACCACCAGCACGAACATCACCAGCATCAGCCAGAACAGCTTGGTCGCCAGGGCCTCGCGCAGCGTGTAGTCGCGCGTGGATTGGTAGATCTTGCTCGACGCCTTCACTTCGTTGGCCTTCGGCGCACACAGGAACCAGGCAGCCAGGAACGCCAGCGAGCCTTGCAGGATGCCGAAGAACATGAACGTGTGCTGGAAGCCCTGCGACTCGATCATCGCGGCGATCGGCAGGATGGTCGCTGCCGAGCCGGCGCCGTAGCCCCCTGCCGTCAGGCCCACCGCTAGGCCGCGGCGATCGGGGAACCACTTGATCGCGTTGTTGATACAGGTGGCGTAGATCGATCCGACACCCAGCCCGCCCACGGCCGCGCCCACGTAGAAGCCCATCAGCGTGGTGGCCTGCGAATTGATCACCCACGCAAAGCCGATGAAAAGCGCACCAAACGCCACCATCAGCCGTGGCCCGAATTTGTCGATGAAATAGCCTTCGATAGGTGCCAGCCAGGTCTGGACCAGCACGAAGATCGTAAAGGCTATCTGGATATTTGCGCGCGACCAGCCAAAGGTGTCCTGGATTTCCGGCACAAACAGGGTCCAGGCGTATTGGATATTGGCCGTCGCCACCATACAGACGACGCCAACCATTAGCTGGAACCAGCGTTTTCTTTCGGAAATATCTGAATTGGGGCGCATAGCCCCTGTCGGTGCATGAGTCATTGCGCGCTCCCGTTTATCGAATGGTCTGTATTTCGTGGAGATGCGGTTCGATACACGGGCACCGTGCGCTCGAACCCTAATGTGGTCGCATGCATTTGCGTGTCTCCTGTGTCGTCGTTCTAGTTGTTCTGGTCTTCTTGAGCTTGTGAAACCCATGCGCAGGACCGCCATTGCTCAAACCACGAGTAGGTACCGAATGCGCGCCGAAACCCTTTTGCAGCCTTGGTTTCCAGGCAGTTTCTCAACTGGCTATTCGTTCTTCATCTTAAATCCCCTCCATTTTAAAAATCGCCGAATGAATTACAGATTTGTAATGTTCGGCGTAATGTTGGCGTAATCGAGAGACGCGATGGTTACAAGGTATGTGATATACCAGGTTAGTCAAGATAAAGAACGGGCAGGGTTTTCACCATGCCGGAAAACTCAATTCATTACCGGGAAAAATCAACACCGACGCATTCACAATAAAATGGAATGCATCGATTATAAAAGGGCAAAAAAAAGCCCGCAGGCTAGCACAGGCGGGCGGAGGCGTGATGCGTGACACCA
>DAIOET010000248.1:0-6165 GCA_036746135.1 Cupriavidus sp. | reverse complement strand
GCTCGACGCCAGCGGCCTTGAGTGCATCGATGGCGGCCAGCATCATGACGATCGGTCCTTTGTCGTCCGATGAGGAGCGCGCGAAAAGGCGCCACTCGGGATCCACCGGGCCGGCGTAGAGCTTATCCAGCGGCAACGGCTCCCATTTTCCATCCGATGTGCGCGCCTTGAGCGTGGCCTCCCAGGGACTCTTCTGCGCCCACTGAGACGGCGTCACCGACTGCCCGTCCAGGTGCATGTAGAACAGCACGGTCTTGCGCGGGGCCGTAGCCGTTGCGCCGGGCGGCGAATATTCGGCGTAGACCATTGGCTTGTCGCCATTCGAGAGCGCGCGCGCCTGAAATCCGCGCCGCGAGAATGCCTTGACGAGGTAGTCCACATTCTTCTGGATATCGGCCGGCACCGTCGCGTCGTTTGGAATCGCCAGCAACTCCACCCACTCCTTGTAGCTGGCCGCCGCGGCTCGATCGGCCGCCTGCGCCAGCTGGTCACGGTCGAGTGTGGCGGCACTGGCAGCGCCGTGGCTTGCCAGCGCAATCGCCGCGACCGAAGCAACCAAAGTCAGTTTGCCGGCGACGGCGTGGATGGTGGATGGGGTGCGCATGTCTTCCTCTCTCCTCGTGATTTGACAGCACGCATTATGGCCGCATACAGCCGTAACAAAAAAGCCCTGCGCACCGGGAAAAACGGTGGCAGGGCCAATGGCGACGACAGGATACGCCGCTCAGATTTCGAGTTCTTCCAGCACCTGCCCCTTGGTCTCGATGCCGAGGAAGTACACCGTGGCGGCCGCCAGCAGCGGTACCACCGCCAGCCCATAGAACGCCACGCTCAGGTTGCCCGACCCAATCGTGGACGCGATGATCCCCGGCGCAAAGATCGCCGACACCTTGAGCCAGGCACCCCCAAGCCCGCAGCCCATCGCGCGGATGCTCGTCGGATACAGCTCCGGCGTGTAGACATAGGCCGTAATGAACCCGCAGGCCAGGAAGCCCATTGCCAGCGCACAGAAGGTGGCCACGACGTAGACCGTCGATGCGTGGAACACGCCAGCCAGGACCAGCGATACCGCGCACAACACGAACGACACGTTGATCACGGGCTTGCGGCCGACCTTGTCCACCACCATCGCACACACGAGCGAGCCGACCACGCCAAGCACTGAGGCGCCGGCCGCCAGGTTCAACGCCAGTTGCAACGGCGCGTGATAGACGGTCTTGTAAACAGTCGGCAGCCACGTGGACAAGCCGTATTGGATAAATCCACAGGTGGCCCACAGCATCCACACGGCGAGCGTGCGGCCCAGGTACGCCTTGCCAACAAGGTCACGCACACGACGGCGCGGATGCTTGCCCATCGCGTCGAAGCGGGACGTGTCTCCCACCGGTGCAAGCGGTTGCTTTGCCCTGGCTTCGAACTGTCGCAGTGCGTCATCGGCTTCACTCATCCGGCCTTTCTCGGCCAGCCAGCGCGGCGATTCCGGAATCACGCGGCGCAGCACGAAGAACAGCACCAGCGGAACGCCGCCAAGGAAGTACATCACCTCCCAGCCATAGCGCGGCACCAGCACCGCACCCATCGCATTCGATACCATCAAGCCAATCGGGAACACGATTTCATACAGCAGCACAAACCTGCCACGGCCGTGAGCGCGCGTCACCTCATTGATATAAGTAGCGGCCACCGGCAGTTCACCACCGAGACCCAGCCCCTGCACGATACGCAGCATCAGGAATATCTCGAATGACGGTGCGAAGCCGCAGAACAGGCTCATCAGTCCGATGATGCCCGCGCTCCATCCGATCGAACGCAGACGCCCAAAACGTTCGGCGAGCGCGGGAAACAGCAGCGCGCCCACCAGTTGGCCCACCGATGGCGCGGCAATCAGCAGGCCGATCTGCCCCGGCGTCAGCGACCATTTGGCAATCAGCAGCGGCAGCGTCGTGGCGATGGCGATCACGTCGAACCCATCGAAGAACGTCGCAAGGCCAATCAGCAGCCGCGCGCGCACATGCATCATGTTTCCTGGCATGCGTTCGATGCGCGCGACGATCTGGCCGCGTGTGACCTGATTGGCCGATTGGGAAGGGGTGTGCGCGGAGGTATCGCCCGAAGCCGCGCCGCCATAGGCAACTGCGGCGGCTTGCGTTCCTTGCGTCGAGGGCGCGGTGTCTTGTCTCTGAATCAACACGGGTATCTTTTCCGGAATCGTGTAGGGCAGTTACCCGCGTGGCCGCTTTGTCCCTGAAACATGCGGCTCTGCCATGATGGCGGGCAGTCTTGGTTGCCGCACCTGACCGGTGCGGCAGGCTTCGGTCAAAGATCCAGCACCAGGCGCTGACCCTTGCAACCCGATACGCAGACCATCATGGTCTTGTTCGACGCTCGCTCACTATTGCTGAGGACGCTATCCCGGTGATCGGGACAACCTTCGACCACGGCCGTTTCGCACGAACCGCATACGCCTTCGCGGCAGCTATATTCGACGTCGATGCCAGACTCCAGCAGCGCATCGAGCAGCGACTTCCCGGACGGCACGCGCACGTTCTTGCCGGAACGTTGCAGCTGAACGCTGTACTCGCCTTCCTGCACCGCCTCGGTAGCTGGGTCCGCCGCAAAGCGTTCGATATGGACGTTCGGGTATTCAAGCGCCTCGCATGCCGATTCGAATGCGTTCAGCATCGGGCCAGGGCCGCAGCAGTAGAAGTGCGTGGTTTTCTCCTGCCCAGCCAGCATCGCTTGCAGGTTCGGAGGCACGCCCGCCTCATCGTCGAAGTGAAAGCGCACCGCATCGCCATAGGCCGACAGTTGCTCCACAAACGCGGCCTCGGCGCGCGATCGCGCGCAATACAGCAGCGTGAACGAACGACCGCGCTCCGCCAGACGGCGCGCCATGCAGACGATCGGCGTGACACCGATGCCACCGGCAACCAGCACGGTGTGCGCCGCATCCTCGTCCAGCGCAAAGTGATTGCGGGGTGCAGCCACTGTCAGCGTGGTGCCCACGCGCAGTTGCTCGTGCACGAAGCGCGATCCGCCGCGACTATTGCGGTCGTTCAGCACGCCCACGGTATAGCGGTCGCGCAGTTCCGGCGCACCGCATAACGAATAGCTGCGCACCAGGCCGTTGGCCAGATGCAGATCGATATGCGCGCCGGGCGCAAATTCCGGCAGCTGCGCGCCTTCGGGGTCGCGCAGCTCGATGCTGACGACACCGCGTGCCTCGAAGCGCATGGCCTGCACGCGCAGTGTCAACGATTGGCTCGTACTCATGACGGCTTCCTTCTCTTTACTTCAGATACTCAACGCTTTTCCGTCAGGAACTTGCCTTCCGGGCCACCAGCGTTTTTCTGCCGGCGGGTATTGCCGTCGATGCCGCCCTCGATCGCCCATTCGGCAAACATGGTCGGGCCAGGTTCGAATTCGCGCGGTTCCCAATGGGCATCGAGCTGGTCTTCGTCGGCGTAGTATTCGATCAGCCCGCCGGCCGGATTCTTGAAATACCAGAAGTACGCGGACGAGATCGGATGACGGCCCGGACCGAGCTGCGTATCCCAGCCCTTGCGGGACATGTTCATGCCGCCGCCGAATACCTCGTGGATATCGCGCACCGTGAACGCCACGTGGTTGAGGCCAGCCTTTCCATGCGGCAACTGCAGCAGAAACAGGTCATGGTGACCGCCTTCGGCCGTGCACCGCAGGAACGCGCCGCGATCGGGGTAGTTGTCCGACTGGACGAAACCGAATTTCTCGATATAGAAGCGCTCCGTGGCCTTCACGTCCTTCACGAAGAACACCACGTGACCCACTTCGATAGGGATGGCCCGTTCGTAGATCGGGCTGCGCTGGTTCATGCGCGGCTTGTCGTTCCACGTATTCATTACCGCGCAATCCACCTGCACGTCATGCTTGCGCGACACCTGGAAGCGCACGGCCAGGCCGTTCGGGTCGGTGCAGCCGATGCGCGCCCCGTTTTCAATCGACACGAACGTAGGTTCCTTGCCGATGCAGTCACGGATAGCGGCCAGCGAAGCTTCGTTGTCGACGCCCCACACCACTTCGCGCAGCGTCGGACCATCTTCGATGGCGGGCGGCAGCGCGGCATCGCCGGTCTTTCGCACCAGCACGCGGCATCCGTTCAGCGTTTCGAAATCCAGGCCGTGTGCGTCGTCGCGCCTGATGGTGAGTCCCCAGTCGCCGAAGAAGCCACGACATGCGTCGAAGTCGTCGGCACCGTAGACGATTTCATCAATTCCCAATACCTTCATTTCCAATCTCCGTCCTGCGCGTTGGATGGCCTCAGTTGGCCCACGGCAGCGGTTGTTCGTTCAGGCCCCAGTACACGCTCTTCTGCTCCATGTACTGCAGGATCCCCAGTCGTCCCTTCTCGCGGCCCAGGCCGCTGTCGCGCCAGCCACCGAACGGCGCCGAGATCGAGAACTGCTTGTAGGTGTTGATCCAGACGTTGCCGGCTTGCACGGAACGTGCCACCCGCCATGCGCGCTTGTAGTCGCGCGTCCAGATGCCCGCCGCCAGCGCATACACGCTGTCATTGGCCTGTTCGATCAGATCGTCCTCGTCGTCGAAAGGCATCGCCACCAGCACCGGACCGAAGATTTCTTCCTGGCAGATGCGGGCGTTGTTATCCAGACCCTCGATGATCGTCGGCGTATAGAAATAGCCGCTCGGCAGTCCCGCAACCTCAGGGCGGATGCCCCCGGTACGCAGTTGGCCGCCTTCCGCGACGCCCACGGCCACGTACGATTCGATGCTGTCGCGGTGCCGGTCGGTAATCAGCGGCCCCATCTGAGTGCGCTCATCAGCCGGATCACCCACGCGCAGCTTTGCCGCACCGGCCGCGAGCCGGTCGATAAATGCCTCGTATTGCGAGCGCGCCACGAACAGACGCGAGCCCGCGATGCACGATTCTCCCGACGAGCTGAAGATGCCGTACAGCACGCCGTTCACCGCGTGATCCAGGTCGGCATCGTCGAACACGATGGTCGGCGACTTGCCGCCCAGTTCCAGCGACACCGGCATCATCTTGTCCGCCGCGATATGGGCGATGTGCTTGCCCGTGGTGGTGCCGCCCGTGAACGACACGCGACGCACCAGCGGATGCTTGGTGATGGCATCGCCAATGACGGACCCCTTGCCGGGCAGCACACTGATCAGGCCCTTCGGCACGCCGGCTTCCTCACAGATTGCCGCGAGTTCCAGCGCCATCAGCGGCGTCACTTCCGCGGGCTTGACGATGACCGCGTTCCCAGCAGCCAGCGCCGGTGCCATCTTCTGCGCCTCGCTGGCAATCGGCGAGTTCCACGGCGTAATCGCCGCCACCACGCCCATTGGCTCGTAGACGCTCATCGTCAGACACTCGCCACGTTGCGGCGTGATCTGTTCTTCCAGCGTTTCCAGCGCGGCGGCAAAGAACTGGAACGTACTTGCAGCGCTGGCCACCAGCGCGCGCGTCTCACTGATCGGTTTGCCGTTGTCCAGGCGCTGGCGCTGGGCCAGCGCTTCGGACTTGGCGCGAATCAGCTCGGCCACGCGATACAGCACGGCGGCCCGCTCGTGCGGCTTGCGCTGGGCCCAGCCGCTGGTGCGGAACGCATGGTGCGCGCCCTGGATAGCCGCCTCGACGTCGGCAAGACTGGCGGCGTTGAGTTCGGCCACCACTTCGCCAGTAGCGGGATAGCGCGTGCCATAGCGATCCCCGCCGCCAAGGCGCCATTCGCCTGCGATGAGGATGGGAAGGACTTGTTGCGTCGTCATTGGGTATTACTCGCTTCAGATCGACACCGCATGGGCGCGGTTGCCGAGTGCGCGCACCACGCTGAACACGGTCAGCGCGGACGTCTTGGGATTGGCGGCCAAAGGCTTGCCGCGCATGGTCAGCTCAAAGCCGCCGAACGCGCCGCGTGCTTCCACGTGGTGCACGTTCTCGACGGCCGACGGATCGGCCAGCAGCTTGACCGACGTCCGGTCCAGACCGAGTCCGGCCAGCGACACCGTGGCAGCCACATTGGCGTTCTTCGGATAAAGCCGCGCCGCTTCACGCGCCGTGCCTTCGAAAATCACGGTCGGCTCGGTCAGCGCAGCCAGATCGAACAGCTTTTCGGCCGGGGTGCCAGTCCATGCACGCGCCGGCTTGCGGCCCGTGTA
>DAIOET010000247.1:0-6173 GCA_036746135.1 Cupriavidus sp. | reverse complement strand
CAACGGTACGCATCGAACCACTCCTTCAGACAGACTTCGAGAGAGACGCGTGGCCGTGCTGCGCCACGCCTTGTTGGAATCTGGTGCCGGGAATCCGGCCGCCTTACCACGCAGCCACCGCCCCATCGCTGCGCGGATCGCTGCCGCCCTGGTACAGACCGTCCGGTTGCAGCACGATGGCGCCCGCGTGGCCCATCGCTTCGTCATAGGGGCGCAGCACCTCCACCTCGTGGCCCAGGGCCTGCAACGCGGGCCCCACCGCCGACGGAAAGCGCGCTTCGAGCTTCAATGTGTCGCTGGTCTGGCCCCAGGTGCGCCCCAGCAGCCAACGCGGCGCGTCGATGGCCGCCTGCGGGTTCATGCCGAAATGGACGATGCGCGAGAACACGGCCGCCTGCGATTGCGGCTGGCCATCGCCGCCCATGTTTCCGTAGACCAGCGTGCGGCCATCGTTGAGCCTGGCCATTGCCGGGTTCAGCGTGTGGAACGGCTTGCGGCCCGGCATCAGCGGGTTGCGCGCGGCCGGGTCCAGCGCGAAGCTGCATCCACGGTTCTGCCAGTTCACGCCCGAGCGCGGCAGCACGATGCCGCTGCCGAACTCGTGATAGATGCTCTGGATGAAACTGACGGCCACACCGTCACCGTCGACCACGCCCATCCACACCGTGTCAGCCGGCCCCATGCCCTGTCCCCAGGGCAACACGCCATCGGCGCGAATGCGCGCGGCGGCGGCGTCCAGCCACGGCGGCGCCAGCAGGTCTCGCGGATCGATCTCCATATAGGCGGGGTCCGTGATATGCCTGTCGCGCACGTGGAACGCCTGCTTGGTCGACTCCACGCAGGCATGGACGAAAGCCGCGCCGAGCGGGTCCATGTCCGGCGTGAGAATCCGGTCGAGTTGCCCGAGGATCAGCAACGACACCAGCCCCTGCGTGGGGGGCGGCATGTTGTAGACCGTACCGTGCGAATGGGCCAGCGCCAGAGGCGCCTTCCAGGTGGCGCGATGGGCGTGCAGGTCGGCAGCCGTCAACGGGCTGCCGCACTGCTGCAGTTCCCTGGCCAGCAGCCTGGCCAGATCCCCCTGATAGAAGTCGCCCAACCCTGCGCGCGCCAGTTGTTCGAGCGTGGCAGCCAGGCGCGGCTGGCGGAAACGGCTACCTGGCGCGGGCGCCGCGCCGTTGACCAGAAAGGTGTCCGCAAACCCGGGAATTTCCTGCAGCTCGCCGGCCTTGGCGGCGACGCACGCCGACTGGCTATCGGTAACCGGCACGCCGTCGCGTGCATGGTCGATGGCATCGGCCAGCAGCCGCGCCAGCGGCAGGCGCCCGCCCAGCGCGTCGCGCTGCCAGTCGAGTGCCGCCTGCCAGCCTGACACGGTGCCGGCCACCGAATTCGCCGCCATACCGCCGCGCGCGGGAATCGCGGCAAAGCCGGCCTCGCGGTAGCGCGCAATGGTCGCCGCTCCCGCGGCTGCGCCGCAGGCATCCAGCGCACGCGGCGCCTCGCCCGGTCGGCCGATCAGCCAGAAGCTGTCGCCACCGAGACTGTTCATATGCGGATAGACCACGGCGATCGTGGCCGCTGCCGCAACCATCGCCTCGACGGCATTGCCGCCTTCGCGCAGCACGGCAAGCGCGCTCTGCGATGCCAGCGCGTGCGGCGCCACGGCCATGCCCCGGCTGCCCCGGATCGGATTCAAGTGAAACGTCACGACTGCCCCGCGATTTATGTATACATAAATTTCCTGCGTGGGACAGTCGCAATAGCCATGCCATAGCCAACCCTACGAGCGCCGAACGCGCGCGCGAGGCGGCCAGCGCCGCATGGCTACAGGGAAAGCGGGAGATTGAACGCCGCGGCGACATGCCGCGCGCGCAAGAACGGACAGGCTCAGCCGAACCGGCGGCGGCGCCCCGATGCACCCGATTCGGTCGGTCGCACGAAGCTGGTGCGGGCCTCTTCGAGCCGCTCCATCGTCAGGCGGCTGACTTCGGCGCGGCCGTCCTCGATGTGTGTCGACAGCAAGGCCACCGCCTGTTCGGCATCGGCCGCCGCCAATGCGGCCAGAATCGCGGCATGTTCGTCATAGGTCAGCGCGATCCGCTCGCCAAACGCAAAGTCGAGCCGGCGGATGATGCGGATGCGATCGGTAACCTGCTGATGCACCGCGGCCGCCTCGGCGTTGCCCGCCGCATCGACGATAGCCAGGTGAAACGCCTCGTCGAGCAGCGCCACGGCATTGCCATCGGCAAGTCGCCGGTCGCGTGGCACGCGCCAGGTGGCGTCGAGCGTGGCGATCAACGCAGTACGGCATGCCGCGTGCGAGGGCTGGCACAACCGGGTGACGGCATGGGTTTCCAGCAACGTGCGCAATTCGTACAACGCCTCGAAACGGCCCAGGTCCAGCGGCACCACTTCCCAGCCGTTGCGGTAGTAGCCACGCACCAGGCCATCGCCCTGCAAGCGTTGCAGCGCCTCGCGCACCGGCGTGCGCGAGATGCCTAGCCGTTCGGCGACATCGTTTTCGGTAAATCGGTCACCGGGCAGCAGCCGGAACGCAAAGATGTCGTCGCGCAGCGTCTGGTAGGCGGCCTGCGAACGTTTGCCACGGGCCGTCGATCCCGACGCTGCGTCCTCCGGATTCAGGGCAGCGTCGGTCATGGCTTCAGTCCAGATACCGCACGCGGTCGATCGCCTGTTCCAGGCGGTCCACCGCGATGACTTCCAACCCGTCGATCTGCTGCTTCGGCGCGTTCGCTTTCGGAATCACGGCCTTCGTGAAGCCGAGCTTGGCAGCTTCCTTGAGCCGCTCCTGCCCGCGCGGGCTCGGACGGATCTCGCCGGCCAGGCCCACTTCGCCGAACACCACCAGCCCACGCGGCAACGGCTTGTTGCGCATCGACGAATGGATCGACAACAGCACGGCCAGATCGGCGGCAGGCTCGGTAATCTTGACGCCACCCACGGCGTTCAGGAACACGTCCTGGTCGAAGCAGGCAATGCCCGCATGACGGTGCAGCACGGCCAGCAGCATCGCCAGCCGGTTCTGTTCCAGGCCCACGGCCAGCCGGCGTGGATTCGGGACATTGGCCGTATCGACCAGCGCCTGCACCTCCACCAGCAGCGGGCGCGTGCCCTCCTGGGTCACCAGCACGCACGAGCCAGCCACCTGCTCTTCGTGCTGGGACAGGAACAGCGCCGACGGATTGCTGATGCCGCGCAGACCCCGCTCGGTCATCGCGAACACACCCAGCTCGTTGACGGCACCAAAGCGGTTCTTGAAAGCCCGGATCAGCCGGTGCGACGAATGGGTATCGCCCTCGAAATACAGCACCGTATCCACGATGTGCTCCAGCACGCGCGGCCCCGCAAGGCTGCCTTCCTTCGTCACGTGGCCAACCAGGATGATCGTGATGCCGCTGCTCTTGGCGATCCGCGTCAACTGCGCCGCGCATTCGCGCACCTGGGCCACGGAACCGGGGGCCGAAGTCAGGGCTTCCGAATACAGCGTCTGGATCGAATCGATGACCGCCACTTCGGGCTTGTCCACTTCCAGCGCGGCCTGGATCTTTTCAAGCTGGATCTCGGGCAGCAGGCCCAGCGTGGCCGCTTCCACCCCAAGACGATTGGCACGCAGCGCGATCTGGGCGCCCGACTCCTCGCCGCTGACATAGAGGACGCGCCGGTTGGCCGAGAGGTTCGCCAGCGTCTGCAGCAACAGCGTGGATTTGCCGATGCCGGGGTCGCCACCGATCAGCACCACCCCGCCCGCGACCAGGCCGCCACCGAGCACGCGATCGAATTCATCGATGCCGGTGGTAAAGCGCGGCACATCGGCCGCCTCGATCTCGCTCAGCTTGCGGACCACGGCCGACGCCGCCAGCGGCTGGAAACGCCGCGCGGCCGACGAGCCGGAATCGGCCACGGTCTCGACGAGCGTGTTCCAGGCGTTGCACTGCGGGCACTGGCCCGCCCAGCGCGGTGCGGTGCCACCGCATTCCGTGCAGGTATAGACGGTCTTGGTTTTTGCCATCAGGCTGCGGTATCGGCGGTGGTCAGCGTGGCGACGGTGGTCGGCACGCGCGGCGCCAGCGCGCACATGAGTTCATAGCCGACCGTGCCGCTGGCGGCGGCCACATCGTCGATCGGCAATCCGTGGCCCCACAGGGTCACCGGCGAGCCGACCTTGGCCTTGGGGCATGGGGTCAGGTCCACGCAGATCATGTCCATCGACACACGGCCCACGAGTTCGGTGCGCACACCGTCGACCAGCACCGGGGCGCGCTTGTCGCCCCAACCCGCCGCATGGCGCGGGTAGCCGTCCGCATAGCCGCAAGCCACCACGCCGATGCGCATCGCGCGGTCGGCCGTGAACATCGAGCCATAGCCGACGGTATCGCCGGGCTGCAGGTCCTGTACGCCGATCAGCTCGCTATGCAGCGACATCGCCGGCTGCAGGCCGGTATCGGCGATATCGGCGGTCAGGCCCGTTGGCGAGGCGCCATAAAGGATCACCCCAGGCCGTACCCAGTTGCGGTGGGCCGACGGGTGCCACAGCACGGCCGCCGAGTTGGACAGGCTGGCCTCCCCCGGCAGGTTTGCCGTGGCAGCATCGAATGCCTCGATCTGGTGAGCGATGCCGCGCGGGCTGTCGGCATCGGAAAAATGCGTCATATGAGCGATGCTGCCCACGAACGACATCGTCCTGGCCCGTTCCCAGGCCGCGCGATACTGCGCGGGGCGGAATCCCAGCCGGTTCATGCCGGTATTGAGCTTGAGCTGGATGGCCAGCGGGCCTTTGGGCCGGGCCAGCTCCAGCATGCGCAGCTGCTCCTCGCAGTGGACGGCCGTGGTCAGGCGGTATTGCTCGATCAGGGGAACATCCTGCGGCTGGAAGAATCCCTCCAGGAGCAGGATCGGCCCCTGCCAGCCCAGTTCGCGCACCAGCACGGCCTCGTTGAGGTCCAGCAGGCCAAAGCCGTCGGTGGCCTTCAGGCCGGCAAAGGCGCGGCGGATGCCGTGACCGTAGGCATTCGCCTTGACGACCGCCCAGACATTGGCGGTCGGGGCGTAACGGCGTACCACTTCCAGGTTGTTGGCCAGCGCGGGCTGGTGGATCACTGCATGAATGGGTCTTGGCATGGCTATGACAACTTATGTGGGCTGACGCACGCTGTCATGCACCGGATTCGGGAAGACCCGGTCGACAGCCCACTGGATTCGGGCGTTTAGGTGGCACACACTGTGCGGTAGCAGGCATCCGGCGTGGATCCGCCTGCACGGGCGCTCCGGGCCACCCTCGCGCAGGCGATATTTGACCACATCCTGGGGTCGGTTCCGGGAATCCATCCGGGCATGTACTGTCCAATGCGCGTCCGCCGGTGTACGGAAATGTCGCGGATTCGTGATATAAAGCCGGACGCTACGGCCATGTTTTAAAAGAGAAGCAATATGTCAATGACGGTCAGGCAAGCCGCAAGGCGCGCGAAAGTAGCGTCGCCGCCCCACTTTGACACGGCAGGCGCAACAGGTTCCCTGCAAGCGACGGCACTTCCGGCCGGCGCACTTTTGCCCGTCCAGATGGACGCCCGCGATGGAGACAAAGTCCAAGGTATGAAGAAGGGTTTCTACACGATCATGGCCGCGCAGTTTTTTTCGTCGCTGGCCGACAATGCCCTGCTCATCGCGGCCATTGCCCTTCTGACCGAATTGCATTCCCCGCAGTGGATGACTCCGCTGCTCAAGCTGTTCTTCGTGTTGTCCTATGTGGTGCTGGCGGCATTCGTCGGCGCCTTCGCCGATTCGATGCCCAAGGGCAAGGTGATGCTGATCACCAATGCCATCAAGATCGTGGGCTGCGCCATCATGATGTTCGGGCTGCACCCGCTGCTTGCCTACGGCGTGGTCGGCTTTGGCGCGGCGGCCTATTCGCCGGCCAAGTACGGCATCCTCACCGAACTGCTGCCCCCGGAAAAACTGGTCATGGCCAATGGCTGGATCGAAGGCCTGACCGTCGGCTCGATCATCCTGGGCACCGTGGTGGGCGGCGCGCTGATCTCGGTACACCTGTCGACGATTCTGTTGCGTTTCGACCTGCCCTATGTCGACACCGGCATCAACACCCCCGCCGAAGCGGCGATGGTGGTGATCATGCTGTTCTACTTCATCGCCGC
>DAIOET010000246.1:0-6174 GCA_036746135.1 Cupriavidus sp. | reverse complement strand
CGGGCGCGTGGTATCTCTGCGGCAGCTTCGCCGCATCAAGCCACTCCAGCCATCATCCGGGCAACGGACAAGGTTCACTCGACGTCGCTGGCCATTCGCAACACGAAGGATTCTCCGAGGGAGTGCCGGACATCCGGGTGCCCCGCGAAATCTGAGCGCCCTATTTGATCTATTGTGAGGCGTTTGCGACTTTGCCTGGAAGCTGTCCCTTCAACTGAATGGCGGGCCTGGCGAGCTGAATCCTTGGCCGAGGGAGCGTAGCCATCTCGTATGTTTGCGCTCGCTTGTTGGCCAACAGGAGTGCTTTAAGGAACTTTGAAAACGTGGCGGTGGAGCAGTGGAACAAACCAATTCATTTCGTCTGTACAGTATGCTCTCTTTGAAGGAGATGAGTTGCTTGTTTCTTCCCAATCTCTTGATAGACTTCAATCATGGATACCAATCATAAGTCTCTGCAATCAAAAGGCGCCAAGAAGCAATTGAGGTTGGGATGGGGATTGTAACGCTGGATCATTTCGCCCGTTGTCTCGGAGAGGGGTTCGAAATCGATATGGGGGGAGGGGCCTCTGTCTTCACACTGACCGAGGCGCGCCCTTTGCCTGAACGGGGCTTTGCCGGAATGACGCGGGCGCCGTTCGCGCTGCTGTTTCGCAGTGGATCACAGGTTGTGTTCCCACAACAGATCTATAGGCTGAACAACGCCACGCTTGGAATTCTCGACATCTTCCTGGTGCCGGTCGCCAGGGACAAGGATGGGATTATCTATCAGGCGATTTTCAATTGATGCCGGATGGTGAACCCGCGGATCTGACGGGAGCTAACGTCTGCGCCACTCCATGCCTATGTGGGTATCGGTGGCGTCAACAACCTTAAATCCAAAAGCCTGATAAAGCTCGTAGGCGCGTCTGTTGTTTCGATCGACATGCAAGGTGATCCCTGAGCTTTTGCCTGCTGCCGTCGCATCTTGAATGGCTTTCAGCGTCGCTGTGCCCAAGCCCAAACCACGCCATTCCGGCAGAAATCCGATATCGATGATGTGCCAGATGTCCGTGCTGACATTAATGTAAAGGCGGCCGATGGAAATGCCGTCCTTCTCTATGATCAGGAAGTTGGTCTGCGGGAAGGTGGCAATGTAATAGCGATGTTGGAGATTGAATTGCTGATCTAAAAATGCCTGCTTGTCCTCTGGCGACCACGGCAACAGCGCCAGTTCAGTCTCGCAAAACGAACGGTAAAGCTGGCGTAGAAACGGAATATCGTCCAGCCGTGCAGGGCGCAGCATGCAGGCGGGAACACGGAGCCGATGATGGTCAGTGCGCGCAGGAAACTCCGGTAGCGGGCCGACCACTGCGCCAGACATCAACCGAAGGATGGAAATGTGCCGCTGAGCGCGATGCTGAAGTTGACCGCGAGATAGGGCTGACGGTTTTCGTGCGGCTGGCTCGCGCCCGCAATGCCGATGACATTCTGCGCGAACTGCGCGTTCGGCTGGGTATTGGGCAGAAACGGACTGCTCGAATTCGGCAGGCTCAAGGCGTTTCCGGTGCTCGGCGTGGCGGCTCGCTTGGAAGTGTCGCCCTGATTAAAGAGGGTCAAGGAATGCGCGTGTGCCGGCATCTGCGCCTGCGTCAGGGTTACGCCGTTGCTGCCGAAGGTCTCGCCCTCGATACGTGGCGTTAGGCCTGGTCCCTGACCCTGATTGCAGCCTGCGCGATTGGCAAAGTTGGGCAATTGGAACGAGGTGGTGCCGTTGCCGCCATACTGGACGCCAAGCAGGGAAAAAAGCGCGGTGTTCTGTTGGATCGGGATCATCGCGCCATTGCAGAATGCCCAATGGAGCGGAGCGAAGTTGAAGCCAAACAGTTGGATCTCGCCGATGAAAGGTTGTGTCATAGCAATGTCCTCGATGGAAAGGCGCGTTTCAGCCCTGTGAGGGAAAGATGCCGGCCCACGCAATGCAATACTGCACCGTCAGTGTCGGCATCGTATTGTCATGTGGGGTCGTGGATCCCGTCATCTGCGTTGCCGCCGGTGACGTTGTGATCGGAGTGGCTCCGCTTATGTCCGTCGCATACATCGTATCGCCGCTCACCGCGCCAAGCTCGACCGATGGTCCCACAGATTTGCTGTTCGCGGCGCCCGTGGTGGCGAGGTATGGGTGCGTGTGCGACGGCATTTGCAAAGGTAGAAGTGTGACGTTCTCGCTGCCTGCGGATTGGCCGATCACATAGGTCGACAGACCCAGCCCCGTACCTTGATGCATAGGCACGCGCCCGCATAGATTGGGCGTCGCAAACGTTGTTATACCATCGCCGCCATAGATCGTACCGATCAACGTGTACAGTTCCTGATATATGGAGATGGACTGCAGGGAATTGTTGCACGGCAGCCATCCGTAGGGCACGCGGGAAAAACCAAAAAGCCGGATTTCTCCGACAAAGGGGGCGCTCATCGTTGATCCTCCGAGCAAAAGGTTGACAAGAGATGATCAGCTGCGAGACGGAAAAATTCCCTGCAGCGCAATGCAATAATTGATCACGTCGTAGGGTTGCATATTGGCGTGAGGCTGGGTGTTGCCGGCGGGAGTCACGGTCTGGCTCGACAGCACGACTTGGGCGCCGCTGGAAGGACCGTAGATATTGGCACTGTTGGTCCCGTAAAGCGCATTACTCGGGCTGCGCACAGTGCCATTGCTGGTCGTTCCGGTCGCGATATGAATGTGCTGAGGCAATTGCTGCTGCAGCACGGTCACATTTTCCGTGCCTCCGGTTTCGCCGAGCTCGTATGGATCGGGCTGCCACGCGGGATCGATGGAAGGTCCAAATCCGACCGGCGTGCGGCTCTGCATATTGGGCAGGCCGAAGGTTCGAATGCCATCTCCACCATAGTAAGTGGCCAATAGTGAGAACAAGGCTTGGTTCTGCGCGATGGGGAGAATCTGGCCATTGCACAGCGCAAAACCCCTGGGCGCAAACGAAAATCCTGTGAGCATAATCTGGCCAAGAAACACGTCTGACATCTCATACCCCTGAATATTCTAATTATATTAACTGCCATCATCGCTCAATCAATACGATAGATGCAAGAACAAACTTGACCCTCATAGGTATAAAAATTCAGGGAATTTCTATAATCTTTTTAAAAATCGAAGGTTGTAGATAAAATGTCGAAAAATAGGAAAGTCGATAATTATCATTATGTTATTCGGTTGTATAAATTAAAAATACAGAGCGCGAATACTCAAAATACCGGACTATCCGCTCATGAACAGCCGCGTGCTGTAGAGATGGCCCATTATTCGCTGCATGAGCGCAAGTTACACCGATCGCGGTCGAGCAAATCGCGCGATTGGCCTCATCAAGGGCCGGGGCATGATCTGCCCAACCGGGCGATTTGAAACCGAACATGGAGCCGCCGCCCATAAGGCGGCCTCACGATTGCCCGACCCTCGCGAAGCCCTGAGGCGCCATCAAAATTTCTTGCTTGCGGCGACCTTGGCGCCGACGGATTTCTGCCCGTCGCCTTCGATGTTGAAGAGCAGGCTGGTGTCGAGCATCCAGAAGTTCATGGTCTGTATGGAGACACCGGCGGTGACTGCACCGAAGGCACCGGCTCCGTCGAGACCGGAGAAGCCAGCGGTCAGCCCGAGCTTCGGCGTCAGCTTGGCGCCGCTTTCGAGCGTGAAGGATCTTGCGATCTCGGCGCCAAGACTGATGCGGAACTGGTCCTCGTTGAAGCCTTCGATGGTGATCGCATCGCCGGCACCGTTCTTGACCGTATAGTCGTCGACCTTTTCCGAGAAGTAGATCGCCCTGAGCTTCGGCGACAGTGTCGTGTCCTCATCGAGGTACCATTGACCCTCGATCGACGTATCGGCCATCCACCGCGTGGTCTTGAAATTGCCGTCCCAGAACTGGGTGTCGATGGTGTTGTTCGAACCGCCATAGCGCAGGCCGCCGTTCCAGAATACGCCCTTGCCGAGCTCGATCGAGGCATAGGGTCCGGCAAGCCAGCCATTGCCCGTCAGCTTCGCATCCTCGTCGGTCGGATCCGTCATCCGGTCATAATGGAAGGAGAGGCCGATCAGCGCGTGATCGGAGATCAGATAGTCAACCCCCATGTTGACCATGGCGAAGCTGCCCCATTTCGAGTTGTTGGTGTCCTTGCTGCCCTTGTCGTTATGGGTCAGGAAGGCGCCGCCGATCCAGATGTTGAACGGCGCGGACGCCGCATCCGGATCGCCGCCAGCCGCCCGCATCTGCGTGAGGCTGGTGGAGAAGCTGAGCGTCATGCCCTCTTCCGACGGTGTCATGCGCGCGCTGATCGGGTCCGTCGCCTTCTCCATCTGCCGGCGCTGGAGAAGTCCCGGCACCTCGATCGTGTTGGCGATCATGTTCTGTCGGGATTGCACGAAGTCATGCACGAGATTGCTGATGTCGTCGGCAACCTTGCCGGCGTCGTAACTGACATTGTAGGTGACGGTGGCTGTATTGGAGGTTCCAAGCGCGCTGACGAGCTTGTAGCCGACGCGGACCTGGCCGGAATAGGCCGGGTTCAGCACATAGTGCAAGTACCAGCCAACGGGAGTGGTGACCGGGCCTGCCTGCGCCAACTGCCCCTGGATGATCGTCGCCGTGCCGGCATTGGCAGGCTCCACGAAAGCGAGGATCGCGGACGTGAACGGGCCGCCGGTTGCACCGCGATTGAGGTAGACGTCGGGAGGCGCGGAGCCTGCCGGTACGTTGACGACCATGTCCAGAACGGTAACCGATCGGGTCTTCACTCTCAGGCTATAGGAAGCGCTCCCGGTCGCGCCGTTGCCATCGCGAACCTGGATGGTGAAATTGTAATCGCCTTCCGTGCCTCCCGCGAGCGGACCGTTGAGCTGGCCGGTGGAGATGTTGAGCACCAGGCCGCTCGGCAAGCTGCCGGAGGCAAGGCTATAGATCTTCGTGCCCGCGCCGCCGGTTGTCGTGATCTGCTGGCTGTAGGCTTCCCCCGCCATTGCATCGGGGAGTGCCCCGCCTGCCGGACTGAATACGAACGTCGTTGGTGGCGGCGAGATGGCGATCGTATAGGCTGCAGAGGTCATGGCACCGTTGGCATCGGTGGCGGTCATTGAGAAGCTGTAATTGCCCGGCGTCGTCGGCGTGCCGGTAATGGCTCCTGTTGCATGGTTGAGCGCCAGCCCGGCCGGCAGCGTGCCCGTGGCGCTATAGCTATAAGGGCTGGTCCCACCCGAAGCAGTGATGGTCTCGCTGTAGGCGGTGGTGACGACGCCGGCCGGCAAGGCACCACTCGGCGGAGAGAATATCAGGTTTGGCGCCGTGATCGTCATGCTCACGGTTGCTGGTGCCGAAGTGCCGGAGGCGTTGGTTGCAGTGTAGGTGAAGCTGTCCGATCCGCTATAGCCTGGTGTCGGCGTATAGGTGATGGATGTCCCCGAGGCGGTTGCGGTTCCATGGCCGGCCCCGGTTGCCACTGCGACTGAGGCGGGCGCGCCGCCTGTGATGGCGAGTGTGATCGGATTGGTCGATGAATTGGCGGCAACGGTCGCCGCGACGTTGCCGGCGATCGGTGGCTGGACGTTGACCGCCAGACTGTAGGCTCTGGAGCCCGTAAAGGGACCGGCTCCGGTCGAACCGTCGGTTGCGGTGATCGTCACGTTGAAAGTGCCTGATGCCGTCGGAGTGCCGGAGAGAATGCCGCCGGACGACAGCGTCAGGCCGGCGGGCAGAGTACCAGCCGTTATCGCATAGCTATAAGGACTGGTGCCGCCTGAAGCCGTGATGGTCTGGTTGTAGGCGGCAGCAACGGTTGCAGTCGGCAACGTGGTCGGCGCGATTGCAATCGTCGGAGCGCCGACAACCAGGCTATAGGCCCTGGAGCCCGTAAACGTAGCGCTGTCCGTCGCCGTGATCGTGATATTGAAGGTGCCGCCGGCTGTCGGCGTGCCGGAGAGTATGCCGCCCGACGACAGGGTGAGACCGGCTGGCAAAGCGCCTGCCGTGAGTGCGTAGCTGTAGGAGCCGATGCCGCCGGAGGCGGTGAAGGTCTGGCTATAGGTGGCCCCGATCCCGGCCGGTGGCAGCGTTGCCGGCGCAACGGTGATCGTTGGAGCACCGATCGTGACGCTATAGGCCTGAGAGCCGGTAAAGTGGTTGCCGTCTGTCG
>DAIOET010000245.1:0-6226 GCA_036746135.1 Cupriavidus sp. | reverse complement strand
GCCTGGTCACGCTGATGCGCGAACTGGCGCAGGCCTATGCCAGCGATGCCGCGCCGGCGGGCGAGGCGCCGCTGTCCTATGCCGACTACCTCGACTGGACCGCCGACCTGGCGCAGGACAATGCGGACGCAGGCCGCGATTACTGGCAAGCGGTGCGCGACCGGCAATCCGGCATCGATGCGGCACGTCTGCCGTGGCGCCAGCACGCTACACCCTCGGCTTCGCCGCAGGCGCTTGCCGCCGATCTGCACGATACCGAAGCCGCCGCCATCGCGGACTGGGCCAACCAGCTTGGCCATCCCCTTGCACACGCGCTGCAGGCCGCCTGGTGGCTGCTGCTGGCCCGGCTCGATACCGCCACGACGTTCAGCGCCGGCTGGCACAACGATTGCCGCGACGACTTCGACGCACTAGCCGGTGCCGTGGGCCGCTACATATCGATCCTGCCCGTCACCGTGCAATGCGATCCAGCCGCGCCGTTTGCGGACTGGCTCACGAGCCTTGGCGCGCAGCTCCAACAGCACCTGGACTGGCGCGAGCACGCACCCGCCGACATTGCCGCAGGCGCGCCAGCGCGCATCGTGTTCGGCATCAGCGGGCCCGCGACGACGAACGTGGCGGCCGGAGGTCTGCACTGGCACATCGGCACACCTGATGTATCGCTGCCCGACACTGAGCTGGCCCTGCACGTCCATATCGATGATGCGGGCAAGCCGCGCACGTTGGCGCTGCACCATGACGCGCACTACGGTGTCGATGCCGCCGCCTGCCTGCTCGACCAGTTCCGCGCATTGCTGCAGACGCTGCGCGCGCAGCCCGGCACCGCCGTTGGTGCGCTACCGTTGGCCACCACGGCCGATATCGCGCGCGCCAGCGCCATGCATGCGCCAGCGTTGGCGATCGGCACCCAACTGCTGCCGCAGCGGCTGGCGCACTGGGCCATCGAACGGCCGCAAGCCGTCGCCCTGTCGGCAGCCGGCCAGCAATGGACCTACGCCGAACTGGCGCGACGTGTCGACGCCATCGCACTGCGGCTCCCCGCACTCGGTCTGCGGCCCGGCCAACCCGTGGGCCTGCTGCTGCCCCGCTCCGCCGGGCTGGTCATCGCCCTGCTGGCCGTGATGCGCGCAGGCGCCGCCTACCTGCCCCTCGATCCCGCGTGGCCGGCGCAGCGCCGCGAGCAAATCCTGGCGGATGCGGGCGCCACGCTCGTCCTTACGGAAGCATCGCTCGCGGCACTGATGGACGCCGACGCGGACGCAGCCGGCGAATTGCCGATGCTCGATGCATCAACGCCAGCCTACGTGCTGTACACGTCCGGCTCGACCGGCACACCCAAGGGCGTGCCGATCACGCACGGGCAACTGCTGAACTACGCGGTGGCTTCGGCGCAGGCAATGCGGCTCGATCCGTGCCAGCGCTTCGCGCTGACTTCCACCGTTGCTGCCGATCTGGGCAATACCACGCTGTTCGGCGCGCTTTGGCAGGGTGCCTGCCTGTGCGTGGCCGACGACAGCGACATGCAGCACGCCGCCAGCTTTGCCGCCTTCCTGGCACGCGAGCAGGTGGACTGCATCAAGATCGTTCCGTCGCACCTTGACGCGCTGATCGACGGCGATGTCGCGCCGTTGCCGCTGCCGCCGCACGCGGTGATCGTCGTGGGCGGGGAAGCCGCCACGCCGGCGTTTCTGGCGCGCCTGCGCGAGCGCGCGCCCGGCGTTCGCCTGTGCAATCACTACGGACCGACCGAAACCACGGTCGGCATTCTGGTTCACGACGCGGGACACGCTGCCGACCTGCCCGGCACGCCCCTGCCACTCAGCCGCGTGCTGGCCAATTGCGAAGCGGAAATCCGCACACCGGCCGGCCATCTGGCAACCGCCGGAGAAACTGGCGAGCTGTACCTGGGCGGCGCACAGCTCTGCACCGGCTATCTGAACGGCGGCGCCCACGCAGACGCATTCGTACCGCATCCCGACCGCCCAGGGCAGCGGATGTACCGCAGCGGCGATCTCGCGCGCTACCTCCCGCAGGGCGGCATCGAGCTCGTTGGACGCGCCGACAGCCAGGTCAAGGTGCGCGGATTCCGCATCGAATGCGGCGAGGTGGAACAGGTCCTGGCCACGCTGCCCGGCGTGCGGCACGCCGTCGTGCTGCCACTCACGGCAGACGGTGCCACCACGCAACTGGCCGCCTGGCTGGTGCCCAGCGACGCCGGCACCGCGCAGCTCTCGGCCGCCCAACGCCATGCATTGCAGCAAGCGATGGCCGAGCGTCTGCCCGAGCCGATGATTCCAGCCCGGTGGTTCGCCATCGCGGAGTTGCCCCGCCTGGCCAACGGCAAGATCGACCGCCGGACGCTTGTGCAAAGCGCCACGGCCATCGAGCCAGCGACGAGCGCCCCCGGCCGCGAACCCGCCAGCGCACTGGAAGCGCTATTGCTTGACCAGATGCGCGACCTGCTTGGCGCATCGAGCCTCGGCGTGACCGGAGACCTGTTCGAAGCCGGCGGCCATTCGCTGCTGGTCATCAAGCTGGTGGCCCGGGTGCGCAAGCTGCTCAAGCTCGACATCGCCCCTGCCGTGGTCTTCGACGCGCCCAACGCCGCCGCACTGGCCAGCGCCCTGCGTGCCGCCAGCGCCGACCCCGACGGGCTGGAAACGCTGGCCGGCCTGCAACGGCAGCTCGCCGCCATGTCCCCCGAGGCCATCGCCGCCCTGCGCGCCACCGCCGGCGCCACGGCATAACGCGCCAAATATCCAGAGACTCTTCATGACGCCATCTTCGACCTCGGAGCAGGCAGCACTGCTGGCGCTGCTGCTCGAACAGGACGCCGACGCCGCCCCCGCCCACCCCGAATCCGCCGACGATCGGGACGCGCCGCTTTCGTTTTCCCAGCAACGGTTGTGGTTCCTGTTGCAGTACGAGCCGGGCAGCACCGCGTACAACCAGACCCGCGCCTTTGCGCTGCGCGGCCCCCTGGATCGGGCGGCGCTCGACACCGCGCTGCGTGCCGTGATTTCTCGACATCCGGCACTGCGCACCCGTTTTGTCGCCGATGACGCAACGCCGGGCGCCTTGCCGCGCCAGATCGTGGAACCGTCGCCGGCATTCACGCTCGCCGAAGGTCCGCTCGCCAGCGGCGCCGAGCCATTGCAAGCGTGCATCGATGCAGAGGCCGCACGCCCGTTCGATCTTGGCCAGGCGCCCATGCTGCGCGCCACGCTGCTGACCCGCGCGGCCGAGGATCATGTCCTGCTACTGTCGCTTCACCATATCGTTTCTGACGCGGTGTCGAACGCCGTCATCGCGCGCGACCTGGCATCGGCCTACGCGCAGGCGCTGGCGGGCGGCGAAGTCCAGCTTTCCGCGCCGGCCGCGAGCTTCGCCGCCCACGCACGCTCTCAGCGCGAACGTCTGGCCAGCGGAGCGCTGGATGCCCAGCGCGACTGGTGGCGGCACCTGCTTGGCAGTCACGTACCCGCGCTGCAACTGCCGACCGATCATCCGCACCATGCACGGCCCACGCGGCTTGCCCGGCGTGTCAGCACAACGTTGCCCGCCGCGCTTGCGGACGCGCTGCGCGCGTTCTGCGCGGCCCAGCGCTGCACGCCATTCGTGGCGCTGCTGGCCACCTGGCAGGCACTCCTGAGCCGGTACGCGGGACAGGACGACTTTGCCGTCGGCGTGCCGCACGCGGGGCGCGATGGCGACGGACTCGATGACGTGGTCGGCTTCTTTGCCAACACCCACGTCTACCGCTCGCGCACGGCACCGGGCATTACCGGCCGCAAACTCTGCGAAGCACTGCGGGCCGACTCGCTCGGTGCGCTCGGCCATGCCGAACTGCCGTTCGAAGTACTGCTCGACAATATGCAGATTCCGCGCGATGCGGGCCGGAGTCCGCTGTTCCAGGTGATGTTCAACCTGCGCACAACAACCACGCCATCCGCGCTTGCGCTGCCCGGCCTGCACACGGAGACCATCGAGGCGGCTCAGACCGGCGCCAAGTTCGATCTGATTCTCGACACCGAAATCAACGCGAACGCCATCCGCATTGACCTCGAATACGACAGCACGCTGTTCGACGCGGCAACCGCACAGCGCATGCTGCGCCACTATGTGACGCAACTATCGGGCATCCTGAGCCAGCCAGACTTGCCACTCTGCGCAACGCCGCTGCTCGATGCCGAAGATGCAGAATCGCTCGCGCAGCAGCACGCGGCGGGACGTCCCCTTCTGCGCGTGGCCGCGCCGGAGCCGGCGCATCAGCAGATCCAGCGTCATGCCGAACTGCGGCCCGATGCCATTGCCCTGCGCTACGCGGACACCGCCATGACCTATGGCGAACTGGTGCGCCGCGCCAACCGGCTGGCACACCGGCTGATCGCCTTGGGCGTAGGTCCCGAAGTGCGCGTCGGCATCGCCGTGGAACGCTCACCGGAGATGATCGTCGGCCTGCTGGCCATCCTGAAAGCCGGTGGCGCCTATGTGCCATTCGATCCCGCCTATCCGGCCGAGCGACTGGCCTACCTGTTCGCGGACAGCGGCATTGCCGCGTTGCTGACGACACCGGCCCTGCGCGATCTGTTGCCGCAGCGCGCCGGGCTGCCGGTGCTGATGCTCGATGCCGGGGACGAAAACGACGGCGACTGGCCGGAAACCGCGCCGCAGGTCACGGTTTGCCCCGAGCACCTGGCCTACGTGATCTACACCTCCGGCTCCACGGGCCGCCCCAAGGGCGCGCAGTTGCAGCACGGCAACCTGTCGCGGCTGCTGGCCGCCACGCAACACTGGTTCGATTTCGGTGCCCGAGACGTCTGGACGCTGTTCCATTCGTACGCGTTCGACTTTTCGGTGTGGGAGATTTTCGGCGCGCTCTGCCACGGCGGCCAGCTCGTTATCGTGCCTTTCGATGTCAGCCGGTCACCGCGTGAATTCATCGCGCTGCTGCGCCAGGCGCAGGTAACGGTGCTGAACCAGACGCCTTCCGCATTCCGCGCCTTGCTGGCGCAGCCCGAACTCTACGATGCACCGCTCGCGCTACGTCACGTGATCTTCGGCGGCGAAGCGCTCGATCCGCAGGCGCTGCGCCCGTGGGTCGACCACTTCGGCGACGCCACGCCGCAGCTGACCAATATGTATGGCATCACCGAAACCACGGTGCATGTCACGTACCGTCCGATCACTGGCGCCGACCTCGATCCGTCCAGCCGCGCCCGCAGTCCGATCGGCGAGCGCATTCCCGACCTTGGCATCCGCGTGCTTGATCCAGGGTTCCATCCGGTGCCGACAGGCGTGACCGGCGAGCTGTATATCGCCGGCGATGGGCTGGCGCGTGGCTACCTGAATCGTCCGGACCTGACGGCCGACCGCTTTATCCCCGATCCGTTTTCCGACGATGGCGCGCGGCTCTACCGTACCGGCGACCTTGCGCGCTGGCTGCCCGATGGGCAACTCGAATACCTTGGCCGCATCGACCAGCAGCTGAAAATTCGCGGCTTCCGGATCGAGCCCGGTGAGATCGAGGCGAGGATCATGGCGCGCGACGAGATCGGCAACGCCGCCGTGCTGGCCGTCGACGGGCCATCGGGGCCAAGGCTCGTGGCCTATGTGGTACCGGTGGCCGGCCGCACGCCGGACCTGGCCGCACTGCGCTCCACGTTGACCGACGTGCTGCCGGACTATATGGTTCCGGCGGCATTCGTGCCCGTCGATGCCCTGCCGCTGACGCCGAACGGCAAGCTCGACCGCCGCGCCCTTCCGGCACCCGCCTTCGATAGCGCCCAGGCATTCATCGCCCCCGAAGGCGATGCCGAAACCGCGTTGGCCGCGATCTGGGCCGAGGTGCTGGGCCTGCCCCGCGTGGGCCGCGCCGACAACTTCTTCGAACTCGGCGGCGACTCCATCCTGAGCCTGCAGATCGTCGCGCGCGCACGCGCGGCCGGCTGGCTGCTGACGCCGCGCCAGCTTTTCGAGCGGCAGACGCTGGGCGAACTGGCCGGCGTGGCGGCGCCAGCGGTACACGACCTGTCCCGCGACGACGCCGTGCCGGTCGGCGCGGTACCGCTGCTGCCGATCCAGGCCGACTTCCTCGCCATGCCGATGGCTCAGCGAAATCACTGGAACCAGTCGGTGCTGCTCGATTGCCGCGCAGCGCCCGATGTGGAGGCGCTGGCCGCCGCATTGCGCCACATCGTCACCCATCACGATGCGCTGCGCATGC
>DAIOET010000244.1:0-6226 GCA_036746135.1 Cupriavidus sp. | reverse complement strand
GTGGCCTGGGCGGCGGAGATGTCGCATGGCTCGGGCACGGCGCTGGCGCTGGGCAAGTCGATCCTGAACCAGACGTTCGAACTCACGGCCGACCAGGTCTTTGCGCAGGGCAGCCAGGCGCAAGGCATCTGCTACACCAGCCGCGAGCATCGTGAATCCGTACTGGCATTCCTGGCCAAGTCCGCCAACAAGGGGTGAGCATCATGGCAGCACAGTTTTCCGCCGGCGGCAGCGCGATCGCACGTCTCGTCAAGCCACGCAGCGTGGCCGTGATCGGCGCGTCGGCCGATCCGAACAAGACCGCTGGCCGGCCCGTTTCCTATCTGACGCGCCACGGCTTTACCGGCGAGATCTATCCGGTCAATCCCAAGGTCGATGCCATCGACGGCATCCGCTGCTATCCCGATATCGGCTCACTGCCTGAAGTGCCGGACGTTGGCATCGTGCTGCTGGGCGCCGAGCGCGCGCACCAGGCCGTGCGCGAACTGGCCGCACGGGGCACGGGCGCGGCCATCGTCCTGGCCAGCGGCTATACGGAAACCGGTGACGAGGGCGCGCGCCGCCAGGCCGAGTTGATGGCAGCGGCGGGCAGCATGCGTGTGCTGGGGCCGAATACGATCGGACTGGTCAACCTGACCGACAACATTCCGCTATCGGCGAGCGGTGCGCTGGCAATGGACCATTTTCCGGCCGGCAGCATCGGCGTGGTGTCGCAGAGCGGGGGCATTCTTGGCGCGCTGCTGTCGCGTGCTGCCGCGCGTGGCATCGGGCTGTCGAAGCTGATATCGACGAGCAACGAGGCGGACCTGGAGCTGGCGGATTTCATCGACTACCTGGCCGATGACCCGGCCACGCGCGTGATCGCGCTTTACGTGGAGAGCGTGCGCAACGTCGAACGCTTCCGCGCGGCGGCCTTGAAGGCCGCGGCCGCCGGCAAGCCGGTGGTGGCATTCAAGATCGGACGATCGGAAGCCGGGGCGCGTGCCGCCGTTTCGCATACGGGCGCGATGGCGGGTGCCGATCGCATGTACGACGCGCTGTTCCGGCAGATCGGCGTGATCCGCGCGCAGACGTTCTCGGACCTGATCGATATTCCGGCCGCACTGGCAACCGGCCGCGTGCTGCATGGCCGGCGCATTGCCGTGCTGACCTCCACGGGGGGCGCCGGCACGCTGGTGTCGGACAGTCTTGGTGTCTCGGGCTTTGAGACACCGGCGCCGGACGGCATGACCGCCGAACGATTGCGAGCGCTGCAAAAGGGCGACCACGCCGCGCTCGATCGGAATCCGATCGACGTCACGCTGGCCGGCCTGCAGCCGGACCTGCTGCGCGGCGCCATTCGCACGCTGCTGGCCAGCCCCAGCTACGACGCCGTGACGATCATCGTCGGCTCGTCCGGGCTGGCGATGCCGGACCTGATGGCCGACGCCATCAACGATTGCCTGCCCGAAAGCGACAAGCCGGTGCTGGCCTACGTCAGCCCGCACGCGCCGCAGGTGGCGGCGGTGCTGAACCAGCGCGGCGTGCCGGCCTTCAGCGCGCCGGAAAGCTGCGCGGTGGCGTTCGCCGCGATGCTGGCGGCGGGACAGCCGCCGGTTGCGGCGCAAGCAGCGGAGCCGGTGCCATCGGCCATCGACGATCTTCCGCAAGGTGCGCTGGACGAACACGCCGCCAAGCAACTGTTCGCGCGCTTTGGCGTGCAGGGCGTGCGCGAGACCGTCGTCGATGGCGAAGCTGCCGCCGAAGCCGCCGCGCGAACGCTGGGCGACCGCGTGGTGCTCAAGATCCTGTCGTCATCGATCACGCACAAGAGCGATATCGGCGGCGTGGCCGTCAACGTGGCACCGGAAGCGATCGGCGCGCGGCTGGCGGTGATGCGCGAAGATGTCCTGCGGCACACGGGCCAGGCGCCGGACCGCTTTCTCGTGCAGGAAATGGTCAGCGGTGGCGTGGAGCTGATTCTCGGCACGCATAGCGATGCGCTGGGCACGGCGATCCTGCTGGGAATGGGCGGTGTGACGGCTGAGTTGTTCCAGGACACCACGCTGCGGCTGCTCCCCGCATCGGGGGCGCTGACGCGCGCCGAAGCGCTGTCGATGGTGCACGATCTGAAGACCTGGCCGCTGCTCGATGGCTATCGCGGACGTCCGAAGGCCGACGTCGAAGCGCTCGTCAGTGCTATCGTGGCGTTTTCCGGAATGGCGGCCGCGTTGGGGCCGCGTCTGGTGGAGGCCGAGATCAACCCGATCTTCGTGCTGCCGGCGGGCCAGGGCGTGCGCGCGGCGGACGGCGTGGCGGTGCTCGGCGCATGACGGACAGGAGACAGCAGGATGACGCAAGCAGTTGCCGGTGCAGTGGATGCGGTGGAAGTGGTTGAGGCGACCGACGTAAGGGAGGCCGCGGCGTTCGTCCACCGGCTGGAGCAACAGGCCCGCGTTCACGTGACCGATGCCAACGGCTGCCGCATGGTGTGGCGCCAGTTCGGCGCGGGGCCGCATGTGCTGCTGGTGCACGGTGGCCACGGCAGCTGGCTGCACTGGGTGCGCAATATCTCGGCACTGGCCGCGCGGCATACGGTCTGGGTGCCGGACCTGCCCGGCTACGGCGCATCGGGCGATCCTTCCAACGGAGAACTGCAGACGCTGGTCGATACGGTGGTGGCGGGATTCGCGCAGCTACCGGTGGACGGGCCGGTCGAACTGGCCGGTTTTTCGTTTGGCGGCCTGACCGCGTCGAACCTGGCGAGTGCCTTGCCGTCGGTGCGCGGCCTGGCGCTGCTGGGTCCGGGTGGTCACGCCGGGGTGCGTCGCCAGACGATCGACCTCGTGGACTGGCGTCGCGCGGCCGACACGACCGCGCTGACCGAGGCCATGCGCCACAACATTGGCGCCTTCATGATGTCGGACGCGGGCAAGATCGATGCGCTGGCCCTGCTGGCCTATACCGAGTCGTGCCGGCACGCGCGCTTCCGCAGCAAGCAGATCTCGCGTGCTGGCGGCCTTGCCAACGCGCTCGACCGGTTTGCCGGTGACGTCCTGATCGCCTATGGCGAGGACGATGTCACCGCCGATCCGGCAACCGTGCTGGCGAACTTCGTTGATGGCCGTCCACGCCGCCAGGGCGCGATCATCGACGGTGCCGGTCATTGGGTTCAGTACGAAGCGCATGACGCGATCAACGCGCTGCTGCTCGACTGGTTTGCGCGCGACGTGAACGGGAACCGTGGACGCGAGTGACGCCCAGCGCCGGGCACGGGGCCGCCCGGCAAACCTGCAGGCCAACCGGTCGCTGGAGCGCGGCATCGAGATCCTGCGCGCGTTTCGCCCTGGGTCCGAGGTGCTGGGTAACGGCGAACTGGCCGAACGCACCGGTCTGGCGCGCTCGACGGTCAGCCGGCTGACGCAGAGCCTGGTCGATATGGGGTTCCTGCAATATGACGCGGCGTTGCGTGCCTACCGGCTTGGCGTGCCGGTGCTGAGCCTGGCGCACGCGATGCGCAGCGGCTCCACGGTATTGCAGCAGGCCGCGCCGATGATGCGCGAGCTGGCGCAGGCCGAGCATCTGAACGTGGGCCTTGCACTGGCTGACCGCGACGAGATGGTGTATCTGGAATCGATCCGGCATGGCCGCAAGGCGTCGCTGCGCAGCGTGGTGGCGGGACAGCGCGTGCCAATGGCGCTGACGTCGCTGGGCCGCGCGTGGCTGGCCGTGGCGCCCGAGGCCGACTACGCGGCCCGGATGGCCGATTTTGCGACGCGCTCCGCGCATTGGCCGGCGCTGCAGGCCGACATCGAGGCGGCGGTGGCGCACGTGGCGCGGCACGGCTGGTGCGCGGCCAGTTGGCAGCCCGAAGTGGTGGCCATTTCAACGCCCCTGGTGCTAGAACACTATCCGGTGCACGTGCTGAACGTCAGCCTGTCCACGCGCGCATCGGTGCGGGACGTTGCCCGGGACCTGGCGCCGCGCCTGATGCGGCTGGCCGCCGGCATCCGCGACGCCGTGGAGACGGCGCAGTCCGAACCGCTATAGCGCCCGCGGTCCGCCCTGTCCTGGGCCGGCCACCCATCGGCGCACTTCGATCGCCGTCACGGCCACGGCGCTGCGCGGCCCTAGCCGCAGATCCCCCAGCGAAGTCAGTTGCACTCCACCTGCCGCGATGGGCAGGATCTCCCCATCCTGCTCGACAAGCAGCATCGCGCGCTCGCCGATAGGGGAGTTGTAGAGTTCGTGCCAGGTGAACAGGCAGACATAGCCGTCCGCCGCATGCACCGCGACGATCAACTGCTTGCATTGGGCGCGGGGCAGGGTCTTCATGCCGGCCTCGTCCAGTAGCGCCGTCAGCAGCACGCCGCGCTGCTGGCTCACGTCACGGATATGGCGGCCCGTGTAGCACTCCACCGTCGCGGCGCCAGCCGAGATCTGCGCCAGCCCCAGCAGGGATTCCCGGTCGAACCGGCGGGCATAGGGCAGGTCGCCAAATACGTCGACGGCGTCGGAGTAATTGGCGGCCTCGGTGGCTGCGCCGGCGGCAAGGGCTGGTTGCATCGCGATTCCTTCCTGGGGGTTCATGTGGATGACCGTTGTCTTTCCGCGCGGCTTCTGTCATCGTTAACCGCTATATACACGATTACATAACGACGGACCAGAGGCCATATGCGGAAGGGCATGACGGGTATGCGGCATGCCCGGAGCCGCCGCATCGGGCAGGGCGCCGCAAATCGGGAAGGAGATCGTTCGATGGCATTGCACCGAGGAGAAGTTCGTGGCTGGCGCCGGCTGGCGCTGCACCTTTGCTGGATGGCGTTGTTGCCGGTGGCCACTGCCTGTGGCGGATCGGACGACGCATCGGCTTCGACTGACCCGCCGGCGGCCACGCCCGCCACTCCGCAGGCCACGCTGGCACTGGCCGGCGAACTGACTACGCCGGCATCGCTTTCGCTGGCGCAACTCCAGGCCATGCCTGCCGCCACGCAGACCGTGTCGTTTTCCAGTGGCAGCGGCCCGCAGACCCACACCTACACGGGCGCCAGCCTCTGGACGCTGCTGAATCAGGCCGGAATCCAGACCAATCCGGCCGTGCATAACGATCTGCTGGGCAAGTACGTGGTGGCCACGGGCAGCGACAACTATCGCGCGGTCTTTTCGATGGGAGAGCTGAGTCCGGACTTTGGCAACCGCGCCAGCCAGGTGGTGTACGCCGAGACGGTCAATGGCGCCAGTGTTGCGCTGGCGGCGCCCGACGGCCCGCTGCGGGTGACGGCGCCTGGCGACGTCAAGGGCGGCCGTTACGTGTCCGGCCTTGTGAAGCTGGAAGTGCGCAGCGCCGTTTCAACGGCCACCGGCGTGGGCGGCGGCGTCAGCACGCAGTTTCAATTGAGCGGTGCGGTGGCGCGGCCGGCCACTTTCAACCTGGCCGCCCTGCAGGCGCTCACACCGGTTACCCGCACGGTCGGGGCCAATAGCTACACCGGCGTGAGCCTGTGGGATCTGGTCAATGCAGCCGGGCTGGCCACCAACGCGGCGGTCAAGAACGATCTGCTTGGCTTCTACGTGGTGGCGACGGGCAGCGACGGCTATCGCACCGTGATCTCATTGGCCGAAATCTCGCCCGATTTTGGTAACCAGCCCGACATCGTCGCCTATGCGATGAATGGCGCGCCGCTGACCACCAACGGGTTTGCGCGTCTGGTCATCCCGAATGACGGCAAGGCGGGGCGCTACGTGTCGAACCTGATCAGTCTTGAGGTGGTTTCGGCGGCACGGTGAGCGGAGGCTGTGCCGACGTTCGCCGGGCGCCCCAGCGGCGCGTGCGCCTGACCAGATGGTGGCGGTGCGCGCGCAGCAACGTGCGCGTCAGTATGTCGTCCGCCACCGGCAGGATGGCCACCCCAAGCAGCAGCGCCGCCAGCGGCAACGTCGCCGAGTAGCCGATCGCGCTGAATGCCTGCGCGCCGATCAGGCCACCCAGGAAGAACAGCCCTACCAGCACGGCCAGCAGCCGGAGCTTGTGCCGGTCGGCCGTAACGGGCCGCACGCCGGGACGCACCGGGGCGTTCCAGTAGCAGAGCTTGCCAAGCTCGATGCCGATGTCCGTGACCATGCCGGTGACGTGCGTGGTGCGGATTTCGGCATTGGACAACTTGGTAATCAGCGCATTCTGCAGCCCCATCATGAAGCAGAGAAGCATCACCGTGGCGGGCACGAACAGCCATTCCATGTCGTCCAG
>DAIOET010000243.1:0-6235 GCA_036746135.1 Cupriavidus sp. | reverse complement strand
AGGTACTGGATGGCCTGGGGCGCCCCGCGCAGCTGCTTCTTGTAGAAATCGGTGGCGCGCGTCATGGCGTCACTGAGCGCCACGGACCTCGCCTGCTGCTCCGCGCGCTGGGCAGGCGGCAGGCTGTTGCGTTCCTCGGGGACGGAAAGACCGACCGATTGCGCGAGTTCGCGCACCGCATCGGGGTAGGACTGGCCCGAGTACTCCATCAGGAAGCCGATGGCCGACCCATGCGCCCCGCAGCCGAAGCAGTGGTAGAACTGCTTGGTCGGCGACACCGTGAACGACGGCGACTTCTCGTTATGGAACGGGCAAAGCCCCATGAAGTTGGCGCCGCCCTTCTTCAGCTGCACGTACTTACCCACCACGTCGACAATGTCCACGCGGTTAAGCAGGTCCTGAATGAAGGATTGCGGAATCACCCGACTGACCGTCCTGATGCCAAGGCCTGCCGGACAGGCCGGCGGCCACTTTTCTGGAATGCGTGACCGGAACGTCGCCCGGCAGCTATCGAATCATTGTAGTGCAGCCGCAACGCGCTGCCGGACTTTGCCGACATCCACTGCCAAGTCCCGTCAACCGGGCAGCAATTTCACGCATCACGACTGCTAATCGTGCTTATATCTGATGCAACTGTCAATTATTTCGGTGCCAGCGCGGCCTTGACCAGACCGGACACGGCGGTCATGTCGGCACGGCCAGCCAGGCGCGCCTTGACCAGGCCCATGACCTTGCCCATGTCCTGCGGGCCGGTGGCGCCGGCTTCCGCCACGGCCTTCTGCACCTCGGCAGCCACTTCGGCGTCGGAAAGCTGCGCGGGCATGTAAGCCACCAGCACATCGACTTCCGCCTTTTCCTTGGCCACCAGGTCGTCGCGGCCGGCCTGTTCGAACTGGCTGATCGAGTCCTTGCGCTGCTTGATCATCTTGTCGATCACGGCGGTCACGGCGGCATCGTCCAGTTCCACGCGTTCGTCCACTTCGCGCTGCTTGATGGCGGCCAGCAGCAGGCGGATCGTGCCGAGACGGTCGGTTTCGCGGGCGCGCATGGCGGCCTTCATGTCGTCGTTGACGCGGGCTTTGAGGGACATGGCTATCTTCCAAAAAATGAGGCTACTGGGACCATAACGCAAAAACCCGCCGGAGCCTTTGCCCGTAGCGGGTTTCTTGCTGATGCGAAGCGATGTTCAGTACAGCTTCTTCGGCAGCAGCTGGCTGCGCAGGCGCTTGTGGTTGCGCTTGATGGCGGCGTCGCGCTTGCGCTTGCGTTCCGTGGTCGGCTTCTCGTAAAACTCGCGTGCGCGCAGTTCGGTGATCAGGCCATTCTTCTCGATCGTGCGCCTGAAGCGGCGCATGGCGACCTCAAACGGTTCATTTTCTTTCAGGCGAATCGCGGTCATTTGGCCAAAAAGGAAAGGAAGAAGAGCAAGATCGCGGGCCGGCGCTTAGCAGCCGTTTGCGAGAGCGCCGATTGTAGCGCAAGGCCTGTGACACTGCACATGGCGCGGCCCCGGCCCTGGCGGGCGTGCCGCCTACGCAACAACGCCGCGCGCAGCCTCCGCAACCGCCTCACCGGCGGCCACCGCGGACGCCCATGCCCACTGGAAGTTGTACCCGCCCAGCCAGCCGGTCACGTCCACCACTTCTCCGATGAAGTACAGGCCGGGCACATCGCGGGCCATCATCGTGGCGGACGACAGCGCACGGGTATCCACCCCGCCAAGCGTGACCTCGGCCTTCTTGTACCCCTCGGTGCCGGACGGCACCAGGCGCCAGCGGCTAAGCGATTCGCCAAGCTGGCGCAGCGCCTTGTCCGGCATGTCCGCCACCGATTGCCCGCCCTGCAGGCCAGCGGCGGCACACCAGGCATCGGCCAGGCGCGACGGCAGCCGTTCGGCCAGCAGGTTGTTCAGGTGCTTGCGACTGCCTTTCTTGTGGCCGATCAACCAGGCTGCCGCATCTTCGCCGTCGAACAGGTCGATCTCGATCGGCGTGCCCGGATGCCAGTAGCTGGAAATCTGCAGGACGGCCGGACCGGACAGGCCACGGTGGGTCCAGAGCAGGTCTTCCTTGAATCCGCCGGCCGTTTTGCCGTTGCCCGTGGCGATATCGACCTCCATCGACACCCCGGCCAGCGGCACAAACGGCTGCCAGGACTGGCCATCGAAGGTCAGTGGCACCAGGGCCGGCCGCGTCTCCGTGACCTTGAGCCCAAACTGGCGCGCAATGCGGTAGCCAAAATCCGTGGCGCCGATCTTCGGGATCGACAACCCGCCTGTCGCCACCACCACGGCACCCGCGCGCACCGTGCCCTGGTTGGTCAGCAGCAGATAATCGTCGCCTTCCTTGCGGATCTCTTCGATCGTGCATCCGGTTTGCCAGTGCACGCTCCCGGCGTCGCATTCGGCGCGCAACAGGTTGATGATGTCTTCCGCGCTGTCATTGCAGAACAGTTGGCCGCGATGTTTCTCATGCCAGCCGATGTCATAGCGGCGCAGCAGGCCAAGGAAATCCTGCGGCGTATAGCGGGCCAGCGCCGAGCGGCAGAAATGCGGGTTCGACGACAGATAGTTGGCCGGACCGGCCTGCAGGTTCGTGAAATTGCAGCGGCCGCCGCCGGAGATGCGGATCTTTTCCGCCAGCCGCGTGGCATGGTCGATCAACACCACGCGCGCGCCGCGCTGGCCGGCCACGGCGGCACACATCATGCCGGCCGCTCCCGCGCCCAGCACCGCCACGTCGAACCGGTCTTTCCTGCCTTGTGTCATGTCACCCTTTCAAGAAGCCGCGATTGTAGCGAATGGCGGGCGCCTGAGCGCGCCGGGTCAGGGTGTGCTACCCTGCTGGCCTTCCGTTTTTGCCGGCAAGATCACTGCAGTTGCAGTCCGAACCCGACCGGCCGCACCAGAATTCCCATGCTTGTCCTCGGTATCGAATCCTCCTGCGACGAAACCGGGCTGGCCCTTTATGACACCGGGGCCGGTCTGCTTGCGCATGCGCTGCATTCCCAGATCGCCATGCACCGCGAATATGGCGGCGTGGTGCCCGAGCTGGCCTCGCGCGACCACATCCGCCGCGTGCTGCCGCTGTTGCAGCAGGTGCTGACGGAAGCCGGACGCACGCGCGACGACATCGACGCCATCGCCTACACGCAAGGCCCCGGCCTGGCCGGCGCGCTGCTGGTGGGCGCATCGGTGGCCAACGCCCTGGGATTCGCGCTGAACGTGCCGATGGTAGGCGTGCACCACCTGGAAGGCCACTTGCTCTCGCCGCTGTTGACCGATGCCCCGCCGCCGTTCCCATTCGTGGCGCTGCTTGTGTCGGGCGGCCACACCCAGCTGATGGAAGTCAAAGGCATTGGCGACTACACGCTGCTGGGCGAGACGCTGGACGACGCCGCCGGCGAGGCGTTCGACAAGACCGCCAAGCTGCTGGGCCTGGGTTATCCGGGCGGCCCCGAGGTGTCGCGGCTGGCCGAATTCGGCAATCCCGGCGCATTCGATCTGCCGCGCCCGATGCTCCATTCGGGCAATCTCGATTTCTCGTTCGCGGGACTCAAGACGGCCGTGCTGACGCAGACGCGCAAACTCGGCAACGCCTGCGAACAGGACCGTGCCAACCTGGCGCGATCATTTGTCGATGCCATCGTCGATGTGCTGGCTGCCAAGTCGTTCAACGCCCTGAAGCAGACCGGCCACAAACGCCTGGTGGTGGCCGGCGGCGTTGGCGCCAACCGGCAGTTGCGCGAACGGCTCAACGAGATGGGCAAGCGGCGCAAGGTGGACGTGTTCTACCCCGATCTGGCGTTTTGTACCGACAACGGCGCGATGATCGCCTTTGCCGGGGCCATGCGATTGCAGGCCGCTCCCCAACTGGCGCGCCACGGCTACGACTACGGCGTCACGCCGCGCTGGGACCTCTCCGACATCCGCCTGCCCGACGCGGCGGATGCTCGGGCTTCGTAGGAAAGCTCTAATCGGGGCGGCATCCCGACACAAGGCGGTCACACGGTCGCCGAACAATTTGCGTTCTCCACATCACATCTCACAAAGAGAGGGAACGCCAGATGGATCGCCGCCAGTTTCTGAAATGGGGAAGTTTCGTCACCGTGACGGTGGCCACCACCGGCCTGGCCGGCTGCGGTGGCGATGACAACCCGTCCACCACCCCCAACACGCCCGCCACCGACCCCGGCAACACATTCACGTTTCAGCAGGGCGTAGCCTCCGGCGATCCGAAGCCCAACAGCGTCATGCTCTGGACGCGCGTCACCGGCAACAACGGCGGCAAGCCCGCCAACGTACAGTTGCAGGTGTCGACGCAAGCGGACTTCAGCACGCTGATCGTCAACAGCACGCTGTCCGCGTTGCCGGACTGGGATTACACGCTGCGCAACAAGGTGACCGGCCTCGCCGCCAGCACCACCTACTACTACCGCTTCGTCGTCGGCGGCCAGACCAGCCCGGTGGGCCGCACCAAGACCGCGCCGGCCGTTGGCACACCGCTATCGCAACTGAAGTTCGCGTTCATCACCTGCCAGGACTGGAGCGTCAATCACTGGGCCGGCATGGAAGAACTCGTCAAAGAGGACCTCGACTTCGTGGTCCATATGGGCGACTACATCTACGAGACCGTGGGCGCCGCGTTCCAGACCGGCAAGGTGGAGAGCCGCCACGCAAAGCTGACGTTACCCAACGGCACGGCCACCGCCGACGGTACGTATGCGACCACGATCGACGACTATCGCTACCTCTACAAGTCGTACCGCAGTGACCCGCGCCTGCAGGCATTGCACGCGCGCTTTCCGGTGATCGGCATCTGGGACGACCACGAATTCTCGGACGACTGCTGGCAGGACCATCAGACCTATACGGCCACCGACGATGCCAGTCCACGCACCGCACGCCGCCGCGCCGCAAATCAGGCATGGTTCGAATTCATGCCGGCCGATGTCAGCTTCGATCAGGCCGATGCGTCGTTCCAGAACATCCAGATCTATCGCTCGTTCACGTTTGGCAACCTGGCCACGCTCGTCATGACCGACGAGCGGCTGTACCGTGCCGACCACGTGATTCCGGAACAGGCTGCCGGAGGTGAGATCGGCAGCCGCTACTTCGTGCCGAAGGCCACGCTCGCCAACACCGAGGCGCTGAAGATGACCGGCGCGGCCGGTGCGCTGACGCCGGTGTCGATCCTCGGCGACAAGCAGCGCGGCTGGTGGCAGCAGCAGATGCTTGGCGCCACGACCACGTGGAAGCTCTGGGGTAACGAAGTGTCGCTGCTGCGCATGCAGATCGATGGTGCGGCAGCGGTGGCATCGCTGCTGGCCGACGGTGTCATCGCGGCAGTCCCGGCGCTTGCCGCGCTCAAGCCCGATCTCGTGCTCGCCATCGCCTCGGACCTGACCGTCGCGAAGACCACCGGCACCTATAACGCGCCGGCCTTCACCTCGCTGCGCAACTACCTGGGCGGGCTGTCCGTGCCGGGCGCGCAGATCGACGGCATCGTAGCCGCCCTGACCGCCGCGCTGCCGCCGGAAATGCTGATCGACAAGTTCATTCTCAACGCCGACCAGTGGGATGGCTACAACGCCGAGCGCAAGGCGATGATGAGCTACCTGAAGGCGCAGAACATCGGCAACGTGGTGGCACTGACGGGAGATATCCACGCCTTCTTCGCCGGCCCGGTGATGGACGACTACGATGCAACGACGCCCGTGCCGGTGATGGTTGACCTGGTCACCGCCGGCCTGTCGAGCAATTCGTTCCAGAGCTATTTCAAGAGCGTGGTGGACAGCGATCCGGCATTTGCCGATGCGAAGGCGCTGGTCTATACGACCGACGGCAGCGGTGCGATGGTGAACACGTTCAACAGCACGCTGACGGCCTTCAATCCGTGGCTCAAGTATGTGAATACCGACGCGCAGGGTTACGCGGTGGTGACGCTGACGGCGTCAAAGCTGAGCTGCAGTTTCCGCAAGCTCAAGCCTCTGGTGGATGGCGTGGCACCGGCGCAGCCGGCGACGGCGAGCGTCCAGGTGGTGGAGGTAGCAGCAGGTGTGCCGGCGGTGACGCTGGTTTGATACGGCTACCTCGTGGCTGCCCCCTCTTCCGCACAACGGCAGAGGGGGCAAGAACCGCCCGTTACTGAACGCGCTTGTCGTGCTCGATCACCGCATACGCGCTGTGATTGTGGATCGATTCGAAGTTCTCGGCTTCCAGCGTGTACGCCACGAT
>DAIOET010000242.1:0-6271 GCA_036746135.1 Cupriavidus sp. | reverse complement strand
GAACTGGCGCCGACGCTGGCCGTGCTGAACTTCGACCAGTCGGTGCGCGGCCTGTCGCCGGGTGCGCCGGTGGACTTCCGCGGCGTGATCGTGGGGCAGGTCCGTTCGATCGGCATCGAATACCAGCGGGACAAGAAGGCGTTCCGCATGCCGGTGGTGGTGGAGCTGTACCCGTCGCGGATGGGCTTCCGCGAGCGCGACGTGGCTGACGAAGCGCGCAAGCGCACCATCGTGCAGGCGCTGGTCAAGCGCGGCATGCGTGCCCAGCTGCGTACCGGCAACCTGCTGACCGGGCAGCTCTATGTGGCGCTCGACTTCTTCCCGAAGGCGCCGCCGGCCAAGGATATCGACCTCGAAGCACCGATGCCGGAATTCCCGACGACGCCGGGAACGTTTGACGAACTGCAGGCCAAGCTCGGCGAGATCGTCAACAAGATCGATAAGGTGCCGTTCGACCAGATCGGCCAGGACGCACGCACGGCCATCGCATCGATGAACAAGATGCTGGAGACCGCCGACAAGCTCGTGGCACAGCTCAATGGCGATGTCGCGCCCCAGGTGCTGGCCGCGCTGCAGGACGCGCGCCGCACCTTGAACTCGGCCAACGGCACGCTGGCGTCCGATGCGCCGCTGCAGCAGGACACGCGCCGCATGATGCAGGAACTGACGCGCACGGCGGTATCGCTGCGCGCGCTCACCGATTACCTCGAACGCCACCCCGAAGCGCTGCTGCGCGGCAAGACGGAGGACAAATGATGAATCGTTCGCTGATGCTCTGCGCCGCGCTGGCTGCCGTGACCTGGCTCGGAGGCTGCGCATCGCCGGAGCCGCGCTACTACACGCTGGCAACCGGCCCTGCCGCGTCCGCCGCGGCCGGTACGACTGGTACGCCCGCGCTGGCTGCCAGCCCCGCCGCCACGTCGCCGATCTGGATTGAAGTGTCGCCGGTGCGCGTTCCGGAGCGTCTGAACCGCGCCCAGCTCGTGGTGACCGACGCCAACGGCAACGTGCGGCTGCTCGACCAGTCGCGCTGGGCATCGCCATTGCCCGACGAACTGCGCGATGCGTTGTCGCAGCAGTTGCAGGGCAACCTAGGTGCCGTGGATACCTATCAGCAGGGTCTGGCGGACGTGGAACCCGTGTTCCGCATCACGACCGAGGTGGTACGTCTCGAAGCCGACCCCGGCCAGCGCGCCGGCGCGACGATCGCGTGGACCGTGCGCCGACTGCCCGACGGCAAGGTGCTGAGCGGCCGCACGGAGGCCGACCTGCCCGCGCCGGGCCAGGTGGATGGCATGGTTGGCGCCTACCGGCAGATACTGGCCACCACGGCGTCGGAAATTGCCAGCGGCGTCCGTTCGCTGCACGTACAGGGCGGCGCGGCCGCCAAGACCACAGCGCCGTCACGTTAATCTTCGGGGCCACCCTCGGCCAGCGCCTGCGCACGCCGCGCGGCGCGGCGGCGGTCGGCCTCGGCAATTTCCGCCAGACACGCTTCGGCGTCTCCGTGCACCAGCCGGACGCTGCAAGCCAGCATCAGGTTCATCGGCAAGCCGAAGTTCTCCACCACATAGCCACGGGCATCGCGTGCGTCGCCGTCATCGTCGGTGCTCGCGCACGCACGGTCCAGCAGCGTGCCGGCGTCGGCCGCATAGCCCCATACGATTTTCTGTAGCGCCACGGCGAATCCCACTTCGAACACGGTGCCGCTGTCCGGCTCACCGGGACCACGGAAGTCATCGAGATTCGCCATCACGATATCGGCGCGGCGAATCAGCGCGATATTGGACTCGTAGATCCACTGCGCGGCGGCCGGACCGGAGAGTCCCTTTGGCGCCGCCTTGTCGAGCGGGTACAGCCCTTCGTAGCCATACTGCGCGCAGAGGGTCTTCAGGTGCTGACCCCAGGCGGGCGCGTCCTTGCGAAATACGTCGAAACCGGCGAGGTAGATGGTCTTCATGGCGTCTCCTTCGAAGGACGCTATGAAGCATAGCGCAGCGCTCGTGTTGCCAGCCAGAGGGTGTCGCACCCCTCCTGTGGGAGGAGAACGACACCCGGCCGCCAGGACACGCTACGGAGTGATTGCCGGATGCTTCAGCGCATGCGCGGCCTCGGCCATGTGCTGGCGGTAGTTGCGATCATCCTGGGCCAGCCCGAGTTCGCCATTGCGGTAGGCCATCGCCAATGCCTGGATCGATGCCGGGTGCTCGCGCTCGGCAGCCGTTTCGTACCATGACACCGCGCGCGCGTCGTCCCGTGCCACGCCCTCGCCTTCACGGTACGCATTGGCCAGCATGAACATGGCCTGCGCAACGCCGCCGTCAGCGGCCACCTTGAACCAGCGTGCCGCGCTGGCCGGGTCCGGCGTACGGCCATACCCGCCGCGATACAGCAGGCCCAGATAGTAGGCAGCACCGACATCGCCGCCGCGTGCCGCCGCATCGAGCTGCTGCCATGCCAATGGCAGGTCGGTCCGGCCCGACGCCAGGCCGCCCAGCATGGCCGCCTTGCCAAGCAGGAACTGCGCGCGGACATGGCCGCTTTCAGCCGCCATGCGCAGCCAACGCTCGCCGTCGGCGCGAGTTGCCGCATCGGCGCGCGACATCAGCGTTTCACCGAGCGCGGCGCGCGCAGCGGTTTCTCCCGCGCGGGCACCTTGCTGCAGGCGGTCGAGCGCGTCCGCATCCCCCGCCGAGGTCGCCAGCAATTGCCATTGCGAAATCTCGGCCTGCCGTGTGTCGGACTGGTGTCGCCATACGGCGGCACCCGCCACGCCTGCGGTGGCCACCGCCACGGCCAGCGTCGCGGCGACGAACAGGGGATGGATACGCGGAAGGCGCCGCGAGACGGGCCGAGGCGGTGTGACGGTAGCAGTGGCTTGCATCAGAGTGAATCGCGTTACTGGTTCAGATCGATCTTGTACTTCGACAGGTTCTTGTTCGAGCCATCGTCGGCCGCAACCAGCGACACGCCGGCCACGCCGCCGGCCGCTGCCTGAGACAGCATGCCCACGCCCGAGCTGAACACCACGTCGCCGCTGGTCACTACCTTCGTGAAGTGCCAGCTGCGGGCGCTGCCGTTGCTGGCGCGGGTCACGTTGGCAACGGTCTTGATGTACTGGATCAGCACGTCGCGGTTGGCGTCGGGCGATGCGTAGACGGTCTTCGTGCCATCAAGGCCCGGAAAGTTGCCGCCGCCGCTGGCGCGGTAGTTGTTGGTGGCCACGATGAAGTCCATCGCCGAGGTCACCGCCGCGCCCTTGTACGTCAGGTTCTTGATGCGGCTGCCCACCGGCTGCGTGACATCGATCTCGTACTGCATGTCGGCATCGGTGAACATGTCGAAGTTGTAGCCCGGGAACGTGCTGATCAGCTGCTGCTCCGTGGTCAGTGCCGGGTTGATCTGGTTGAAGCGCTTGGCCGCCGTTTCCAGCCACGCCTTGACCTCGTCGCCGTTGACCTTCACCGCGTAGACCGTGTTCGGATACAGGTACAGGTCGGCAGCGTTGTTGATGGCCAGGTTGCCCATCGCCACGTCGGTGTAGTCATTGCCGCCGCCAAAGCCGCTCTTGAACGGCGCCGACACGGACAGCACCGGCAGTGCCGCCAGCGCCGGCAGATTGGCCGTGATGTAGTCCTTCACGTACTTGGCCTGCGCCTGGTTCACGATCTGGATCGCGCCCGGATCACCCACATCGGCGAAGTAGCTCGTCATGCGGTAGTCGGTGCTGCCGATCGGGGTCTTTACGTACTGGATGGTGGCCTGGTGCTCCGTATCGATGGCGGGCGCCACGCTGGCGTCGGCGGCCACATACGACTTGTCGGCGTTCTGCGTGGAACGCGCTTCCACCTTGGTGTTGGCACGGTCGACGCTCCAGGCCTTGCCGTCATAGTTCAGCGCCAGGTTGACCACACCCAGGTGCTTGCCCCAATAGTTGGCCATCACGGTAGGCACGCCGTTGACCGTGCCCTTGACCTTGTCCACGCCCGGCAGGTTGAACTGGCCGACCGTGCTCGTGGCATCGGGGAAGATCTGGTGCGAGTGGCCAATCAGCATCGCATCCACGCCCGCCACCTTCGACAGGTGATAGCTGCCGTTTTCCATCGTCGGCGAGTAGGTGGAATTGTCCAGGCCGCCGTGCGAGATCACGACGATCAGGTCGGCGCCCTTCGCGCGCATTTCGGGGATGTATTTCTGCGCGGTCTCGACCACGCCCTCGGTGTAGACCTTGCCGTCGAGCCAGCGCTTGTCCCAGCTCAGGATAGCCGGCGGTGCAAAGCCGATGATGCCGACCTTGATCGGTGCGGAAATCGTCTTGCCGTCGGGGCCGGTGGCGGTAATCGTCTTGCTCAGGATCGCGTATGGCTGGAACAGCGGCTGGCGGGTCTTGACGCTGTAGACGTTGGCCAGCACCTGCGGGAACTTCGGGCCGGCGCAGGTCTGCTGCGCCGATGGATCGGGCAGGCCAGCAACGTTGAAGCGGTTGCCCGTGACCTGGCTCAGGTACTGCAGGCCGTAGTTGAACTCGTGGTTGCCGATGCCGCCGCCGTCGAAACTGGCCGCGTTCATCACCTTGTACATGGCCAGCGTCTCGCTGCACGTCACCGGCTTGACCAGCGCCTGGTAGTCCGACAGCGCGGTGCCCTGGATGGTGTCGCCGTTGTCCAGCAGCATGGTGTTCGGGAATTCGGCGCGCGCCGACTTGATCAGCGTGGCCACGCGCTCGAAACCGATCGACTTGTCTTCGGCAAGCTTGAAGTAGTCGTAGCTCAGCACATTGGTGTGCAGATCGGTGGTTTCCAGCAGCGCCAGCGTGGACTTCGTGCCCGCCGGGATCGATGTGTTGCTGTTGTTGCCGTTGTTGCCGTTGCCGGCGTTGCTATTGTTGTCGTCGGAGCCACAGGCGGCCAATGCGGTGGCCACCAGGGCCGCCAGCATGGCGGCCCGGATGCGATGGTGTTGCATGGTCTCGGATTCCCCTGTCGTTTTCTGTTTGTGGTGCAGCCAGGGGATTGTCGGAAGTCCGGATGGCAGAGAAGTGGCGAAATCGCGTCATTATCGTGACAATCGATTCGAATATGGCAGAAATGACATATCGAAATGTGCCGCCGCCGAGCGGACTATTCCGATTGGCTGAAGACCCTTATCCATCTGCGCAATTGACGCTGCGTTATATAGGCGCTTATATTGCGGATGCAAACGATCGTGCACTCCATCCACTTTCTCCCGCATCTGCCATGACCCTTCATCCTTTCGTGCGCCGCGCCGCAGCGGGCGCCGCCCTGGTTGCCCTGACACTGGCCGCGCCCTCGGCGTTCGCCGCCGACCTGGTGGTTTCCGCCGCCGCCAGCCTGACCAACGCGTTCAAGCAACTGGGCGAGCAGTTCGAGCGCGCCCATCCCGATACCAAGGTGGTGCTGAACTTCGGCGCGTCCGACGTGCTGATGCAGCAGATCGTCAAGGGTGCCCCGGCCGACGTGTTTGCTTCCGCCGACCAGGACGCGATGAACAAGGCCGAGGCCGAAAAAGTGGTGCAGCCCGCTTCGCGCAAGGATTTCGCGGCCAACGCGATCGTGCTGATCGTGCCGCACGACAGCAAGCTTGACATCGCCGCACCGAAGGACCTGACACGGGCGGACGTCAAGCGCGTTGCCTATGGCAATCCGTCATCGGTGCCGGTGGGCCGCTACACCAAGGGCGCGCTGGAATCGCAGGGCCTGTGGAGCGCGGTGGAAGCCAAGGGCGTGCCCGCACAGAACGTGCGCCAGGCGCTGGACTACGTGGCGCGCGGCGAGGTCGATGCCGGCTTCGTGTTTGCCACCGACGCGGCTGTGATGCCGGACAAGGTCAAGGTGGCCACGCGCGTGCCGACCGCCACGCCGGTGACCTATCCGATTGCCGTGACCGCGCAGACCAAACAGGCACAGCAGGCCAATGCGTTCGTACAATACGTGCTGTCGCCCGAAGGCCAGGCGACGCTGGCCAAGTACGGCTTCCAGAAGCCCTGATCTCCCAAGAACCAACTAACACTGCCGCCACATGGATGCCGTCTGGGTTCCACTGCTGCTGTCGCTCAAGGTAGCGGGCTGGGCCACGTTGCTCAATGCCATCCTGGGCGTGGCGGCCGCCTATGCGATCGCGCGCTGGCGCTCGAACGCGCGCGATGTGGTCGATGCCATCCTGACGCTGCCGCTGGTGCTGCCGCCCACGGTGCTCGGCTATTACCTGCTTGTGCTGGTGGGCCGGCGCGGCGTGTTTGGCGCATGGCTGG
>DAIOET010000241.1:0-6277 GCA_036746135.1 Cupriavidus sp. | reverse complement strand
GCCTGCTGGCCTGGCCGCAAATCAAGGCCGGCACGGGCGGCAAGCGCGTCAACACTGCTGCCGCGACGCAGCTCATCAACAAGCGTAACGCCGTGGTGGTGGATATCCGCGACGCCGCCGAATTTGCCAAGGGCCATCTGCCGCAGGCCAAGAGTGCGCCACTTGCCGATCTCGCCAGCCGCGCCACCGGCCTTGCAAAGGACAAGGCGATCCCCATCATCGTGGTGTGCCAGAACGGCCAGCGCTCGGGCAAGGCTCAAGCAGCGCTGAAGGAAGCCGGTTACAGTGAGGTCTACGCGCTGGAAGGCGGCATGGCCGCCTGGCAGCAAGCCGGCCTGCCGGTGATCAAGTAACACAGCCCCATTCATCAATGCAGCGCGGCGCGGCACTGCCCTGGGCAGTCCGCGCCGCATGTTTTTGCAGTCAAGGAGATTCCGCATGGCCCGCGTCGTCATGTACAGCACGGTAGTGTGCCCCTATTGCCAGATGGCCGAACGCCTGCTCAAGCAGCGTGGCGTGGAAACGATCGAGAAGGTTCTGATCGACCGCGAGCCCGGCCGGCGTGAGGAAATGATGACCCGCACGGGTCGTCGCACCGTGCCACAGATCTATATCGACGAGACCCATGTGGGTGGCTTCGACGACCTCTCCGCGCTGGACCGCCAGGGCGGCCTGGTGCCGCTGCTGGCCGCCTGAGGCGGCTTACCGCATGGCGGCAGGCCGGGGCACGGTTCCGATAATGCCGCCGTACGGTGAATTCGCCATCGGCGTCATGTACCATATGCGCTTTCCAAACAGCCGCCGGGGCTTCGGCACCCGGCAGCGCATGGCGCAGCGCGCCCAAACCGATCCATCCGGAAGCCTTTCATGAGCGACCAGCAACAAGCCACCCAGCAGGACGACCAGCCCTTCTTCAACATCCAGCGCGTGTACCTGAAGGACATGTCGCTCGAGCAGCCGAACTCCCCGGCCATCTTCCTGGAATCGGAAGCTCCGTCGGTGGAAGTGCAGGTCAATGTGGGTGCGGCCCAGCTGCAGGAAGGCATCTTCGAGGTGGTGGTGACGGGTACCGTGACGACCAAGGTGCAGGACAAGGTGGCTTTCCTGGTGGAAGCGCACCAGGCTGGCATCTTCGATATCCGCAACGTGCCGGCCGAGCAGCTGGACCCGCTGCTGGGCATCGCCTGCCCGACCATCCTGTACCCGTACCTGCGCGGCAACATCGCCGACGTGATCACGCGCGCCGGCTTCCAGGCCATCCATCTGTCGGAAATCAACTTCCAGGCGCTGTACGAGCAACGTCTGCAGGCCGCGATGGAAGAGGCACAAGCCCAGGGCGGTAATTCGGGCATCGTGCTGCCGGACGGCAGCCAGGCTCGCCACTGATCCGCGCCAAGGCCGGATTAGACCAAAAACGGGGCTTCGGCCCCGTTTGCGTTTTCTGATGTCGCCGGCGGCGTTCATACTGTCCGCATGACTGCGCAATGCGTGCGCGGGACAGCGATCAACCTTTCGGCCCGATACTCGACCTGACATGAAACTGACCATCCTGGGCGCCGGCGCGTGGGGCACGGCACTGGCCAGCCACGCCGCTTCCGACAACCGGCATGAGGTGATGCTCTGGGGCCGCGATGCGAACCAGTTGGCGACCATCGCGGCATCGGGCAGCAATGCGGCTTACTTGCCGGGTGTGGCCCTGTCGCCCCGGCTGGTGTGCGAGCCAGACTTCGACCGCGCGGTGGATCATGCCCTGTCCGATCCGGACGGGCTGCTGATCGTCGCCACGCCGGTATCGGGCCTGCGCGAGATGACGCGCCGGCTGGCCGCGCGGCGCAAGGCACCGCTGGCCATGCTGTGGCTGTGCAAGGGTTTCGAGGCCGATACCCATGCGCTGCCGCACCAGATGGTGCGCGAGGAACTCGACGCGCTGGGCCTGGCGCCGGGCGATGTTCACTACGGCGTGCTGACCGGCCCGAGTTTTGCGAAGGAAGTCGCGCAGGGCCTGCCTTGCGCATTGACGGTGGCCGGTTCCACGCACGCGCTGACCGACCGCGCCCAGGCGGCGTTCCACCATCATGCGATGCGCATTTATGGCAGCGATGATCTGATCGGGGTCGAGGTCGGCGGCGCGGTCAAGAACGTGCTGGCGATTGCCACGGGGGCCAGCGATAGCCTGGGTCTGGGACTCAACGCGCGCGCCGCTTTGGTGACGCGGGGCCTGGCCGAGATGACGCGGCTGGGGCTGGCGCTGGGCGGCCGTGCGGAAACTTTCATGGGCCTGGCCGGCATGGGTGACTTGATCCTGACGGCAACCGGCGATCTGTCGCGCAATCGCAAGGTTGGCCAGCAACTGGCCAGCGGCAAGACGCTCGAACAGATCCTGCAAGACCTTGGTCACGTGGCCGAGGGCGTGCGTTGCGCGCAGGCAGTGGCTGCACTGGCCGCGCGCAACGGTGTGGATATGCCGATCACGCGCGCGGTGTGCGCCGTGCTGTTCGAAGGGCTGCCCGTGGCCGATGCCGTGGCGCGGCTGCTCCAGCGCGACGCGCGCGACGAGTAAGTAGTCGGGCCGTGGTGCCGTAGCGCCGTTCAGGTCTGTCCCTCCGCGCCGCCCTTTTTCCGCGCGCGTGAGTGGGGCGAGCACCGCGGCTTCATCAAACAGCATCAGCGCGCGCCTCTCTCCCGCCTGTGGAAACAGGGCTGCGGAAGAGGGCGAGCGCTTCAACGTCAAACAACATGGCCAATCGCCGCCAGGCGCTTCACATTCTCGTTGCCTCCGCTGTGGCTGCGGCATGCCCCTCGGTCACTCGCGCCGACACCTGGCCGTCGAAGCCGATCCGGATGATCGTGCCGTTTCCGCCGGGTTCGTCACCAGACCTGATCGCGCGCATCGTCACCGAGAAGCTGGCGGCCGTGCTCGGTCAGCCTGTCGTGGTGGAAAACCGTCCGGGCGCGGGCGGCAACATCGGCACGGGTCTCGTTGCCAAGGCGGCACCGGATGGCTACACGCTGCTGTTCACGATCAATGGTCCGCTGGTGACGGCGCCGTCGCTGTATCGGCACCTGAGCTATGACCCGATGAAGCAACTGGCTCCGGTGACGCTGGTGGCCACTTCGCCGAACGTACTCGTCATCGACGCCCGTCTGCCGGCGCACAACCTGGCCGAGTTCGTCGCCCTGGCCAAGTCCCAGCCCGGCGTGCTGAATTATGGTTCGGTCGGCAACGGCAGCGCGGCGCACCTGGCGATGGAACAGCTCAAGGCGATGGCGGGTATCGATTTGCAGCACGTGCCATATGCCGGCTTTCCGCAGATCACGACGGCGATTGTCGGTGGGCAGGTGCAGGCGGGCTTCATGGTGCCGGCCATTGCCATGCCGATGGTGACGGCAGGCAAGCTGCGTCTGCTGGCGGTGACTTCGAGCGGGCGCACGGGCCTGCTGCCGTCGGTGCCGACGGTGGCCGAATCAGGGTATCCGGGGTTCGAAGCCATTTCGTGGCAAGCGATCCTGGCACCCGCCGGCACGCCCGCGCCGATCGTAGACCGGCTTTACCGGGAACTGGTGAAGATCATTGGCAGCGATGACGTGCGCAGCAAGATGCGCGCGCAGTATTTCGTGCCGGCCGGTACGGCACCGGCGTCGCTGCGGCAGACGATGACTACCGAGAAGGCGCGCTGGGACCGCGTGATCCGCGCCGCCAACGTGCAGCCGGAAGACTGAGCAAGTAGCCAGGTCGCGCGGGGATCAGGCGCCGCCGGCGAATCCGTTCTGGCGCCACGCCTCGAACACGACCACGGCCACCGTGTTCGACAGGTTCAGGCTGCGGTTGTTGGGGCGCATCGGCAGGCGGATTCTCTGCGCAGGCGGAAACCACTCGCGGCGCTCCGGGGCCAGCCCGCGCGTTTCCGATCCAAACACGAACCAGTCACCGGGCTGGAAGCTGACCTGGCCGAATGGCGTCGATCCATGCGTGGTCAGTGCAAACATGCGCGACGGGTCCGGCGTCTCGGCGGCCATCAGGGCGTCCCAGCTTTCATGGACGCGCATCGTCGCGTATTCGTGATAGTCCAGCCCCGCGCGCCGCATGCGCGCGTCTTCCAGCGGAAACCCCAAGGGTTTGACCAGATGCAGCTGCGCGCCGGTATTGGCGCACAGGCGGATCACATTTCCGGTGTTCGGCGGAATTTCGGGTTCGACAAGGACGACGTTAAACATGGGATGGCAGCAAAAAACCGGAGCGCAGCTTACCGCGACCGCTCCGCTGTGTCACGGTGTGCGCAAGGCCGTCAGCGCCGTGACGCGCGCCGCTCCATGCGCTTTCAGTATGCGGGCCGCCTCGCGCAGCGTGGCGCCCGTGGTCATCACATCGTCGACCAGGCCGATGTGCAGCCCGTCGAGCTTTGCATCCTGACTGACTGCAAACGCCTGCTGGAGATTGGCCAGGCGCGCAGTCAGGTCCAATGTGCGCTGGCTGGCCGTCTCACGGTGACGCAACAGCAGGGTGGCCGATGCACGCACGCGCAATCGTCGCGCCAGTGGACGGGCGATCTCCCATGCCTGGTTGAATCCTCGTTCTGCCAGGCGAGACGCCGATAGCGGAACCGGCACCAGCAGGTCCGGCAGTGTGCCGCTGGTGCCGACTTTTTCGGCCAGTCGGGCGGCGATCCATCCGGCGGCGGGCAAGCGGCCGCCGAACTTCAGTTGCAGGATCAGGCTGTCGAACGGTTGGGTGTAGTGCCCGAGCGTCAGCGTGGCATCGAGCGGATCGTCGTCGGCGCATATGCCGCAATGGCCGTGGCTGTCCGGCGTAGCGCAGCGCGGACAGCGGGGGACGGGCTGCATCAGGTCAGCGGCGCAGGTGGCGCAGACCACGTCGCGCTGAACCGTCGCACAGATCAGACAGGCCGATGGCAACAGCACCGGCCACAGGCTGGCGGTGGATCGGGCAAAGACCCTCCAGGCGCGCAAGCGCCCTGGCGCGTATACTTCCGGCGGCCCGCTTCGCGCGGCTCCCGAGGGTGCGACACTTTGCCGCACCTGCCGATCCGACCCTTGCTGCCCTGTTCGTCCGTGTCCCTGCATGCCACCGATTCTCCAGATGCCTGGTTGCCGCCCGCGCGGCTGACCCGGCTCGCGTTCGACCGCCGTAGCCCGCGCTTCGGCCAGCTCGATTTCCTGCTTGGCGAGATTGGCCAGCGCATGCAGGAACGGATGGAAGTGGTCAAGCTGTCGCCGCGCCGCGCACTCGATATCGGCTGCGGCCACGGCCAGGGCCTGGCGGGATTGCGCGCACGGTTTCCCGATGCGCAGATCGCCGGCCTGGATATCTCCGGCGCGATGCTGCATCAGGCAGGCCAGCGCGATCCGCAGCGCAGGCCGGGCTGGATCGGCCGTCTGCTGGGCAAGCGTCCGATGTTCGACCTGGTGCAGGGCGATCTTGCCACACTGCCGTTTGCCCCGGCCAGCTTCGAGCTGCTGTGGTCGAACCTGGCGCTGCACTGGCATCCCGAGCCTCATCACGTTTTTCCGGAATGGCACCGCGTGACGGCCGACGATGGCCTGGTCATGTTCTCGTTGTTCGGTCCCGATACCCTGAAGGAACTGCGCGCCGCGTTTGCCGAGGTTGACCTCGACGCGCACACGCTGCGATTCGTCGACATGCACGACATCGGCGACATGCTCGTGCACAGCGGGTGGTCCACGCCGGTGATGGACATGGAAACACTGACCATCACCTACGAAACGCCCGAAAAGCTGCTGCGGGAAGTGCAGGCCTTCGGCGGGATGCGCCGCCCCGGCGCCGCCGGTCTGCGCGGCCGCAAGTGGCATCGCGCCGTGCTGGCCGCGCTCGATCGTCTGCGAAACGCCGATGGCGTGATCCCATTGACGTTCGAGATTGTCTACGGCCATGCATGGAAAATTCCGGCGCGTGGCAAACAGGCAACTGACGATCAGGGCCGCGCGATCATCCCGCTCGACAAGATCGGCCGCGCCCAGCCGCGCCGCTGAAGCGCGCCCGCAGCCCGGTTGGCCAACAATCGGGCTGCATCGTTTGTGTTGCCTATCGGGGCTTGAAAGCCCATGCACAAATATTTGAACGGCGCAAGCACTTCGGTCAAATCCTAAGTTGTTCAGGTATGCGAAGCGCCATATAATGGGCCGGTTTGTCGCAGTGGTCCCCTGGCACAAGAACGCCCCGGAATGCACTTCGCACGTGCTTCCCCTGAGGCGGGTTTCGTCCCGGGTGTGCATCCGATGCAGAGTGGTTGGCGATGCA
>DAIOET010000240.1:0-6285 GCA_036746135.1 Cupriavidus sp. | reverse complement strand
CCTTCGGGGCCGAAGCGGAAGCCGTCCCAGATTTCGCGTTCCTCGTGCTTGGGGCGGCAGAACAGGATGCTGCGATCGCCACCTTCGCCAGGTGCGCCGGCCACCAGGACCAGCACCGCCTCGGGCTCGGTGAAGCCAGTCAGGTAATAGAAATAGCTGTCGTGCCGGTACGGATAGTCGCTGTCGCGGTTGCGCATGGCTTCCGGCGCGGTGGGCACGATGGCAACGCCGCCACCACCCGTGCGCAGGTGTTGCAGCACACGGGCGCGGCGGTCGCGACACGCGCCAAGGAGAGCGGAATCGGGTGCGGACATGGAGTGAAGCCGGTGAGGGGAATGTGCCGATTCTAAACCCGCCGGCCGGTCGTGCGGGCGTGCGATGCGTCGAAGCAGGCGCACAGGCAGTCGCAAAATCAGCCGTAAAAGCAGTCGCCCAGGCACGCGCACCCCGGCGCATGCCTGGCAATACGCCAGGCGGTCAGCCGCGCAATGCGCGGTCCAGGGCGGCGAGCTGGTCGGGCGTGCCGACGTTTTCCCAGCGGCCGTTGAAGCGTTCGCCCGTGGCGGTACCCTCGCGGATCGCATCGCGGTAGTACGGCGACATGGCTACCTTCTGGCCCGGCTCAATATCGCGGAACAGCCGCGTGTCATAGAGTCCGATATTGCCGAAGGTCAGCGCCTGGCGGGAAGCGTCTTCCGCGGGCATGTGCAGGCGGCCATCGTCACCCAGCACGAAGTCGCCGCGCGGATGGAATGCCGGGTTGGGCACCATCACCAGGTGCATTTGCGGGCGCGCCGCGCCGGCCATCGCGCGTGCGCGCGGCAGCAGCGTGCGGTAGTCGAATTCGCAGAAAATATCCCCCGACACGGCCAGGAACACGCCGTCGCTGCCACCGGGAGTGAGCAACGGCAGCGCGTGCGCGATGCCGCCGGCGGTTTCCAGCGCGGTGCCTTCTGGCGACCAGTGGATGCGCACGCCAAGCTGCCGCCCGTCTCCGAGCGCGGCTTCAAGCCGCTCACCGAGCCAGGCATGGTTGATGACGATATCGGCAAAACCGGCATGGGCCAGCGCTTCGATCTGCCAGACGATCAACGGCTTGCCGCCCACGGCCAGCAGTGGCTTGGGCGTGGTGTCGGTCAGCGGACGCATGCGGTCGCCGCGCCCGGCGGCAAAGATCATCGCTCTCAAATCAAGGTCTCCAGGGCGATCAGCGTGGCCATGCCGCTGGCGATGGTCCAGCCTACGCTGCGTGTGCGCGCGGCAACCACGATGGCCACCAGGCCGGCCACCAGGCGCGCGTTATAAGGACTCAGGTACACCGCGCCGTCGCGCATCAGCAGGTCCGGCGCGATCAGCGCGGACAGCATCGCGGCCGGCACGAACTGCAGTGCGGTGCGAAACCAGGGCGGCAGGTGCACGCGCCCCTCGACGGCGATGAACGACAGCCGGATCAGAAACGTGGCCAGGCCGGCACCGAGGAACACCCACAGCAAGGTCAGCGAGCTCATGCGGTGTGCTCCTTGCTGTCCGACCCGCCCGATGCATGCTGTCCCCCACGGCGATTGCGCTGGAGCAGAAGCATGCCGGCGGCAATGCCACCAAGCGCCGCCACCATGATGCCGAGCTTGTGCGGCATGGCGTAGCACACCACGGCCAGCGCCGTGGCCACCAGCGCGGCCGCCACCTGGGCGCGGTGCTTGAGATTCGGCACGATGATCGCGATAAAGGTCAGCGGCAGGAAGAAGTCGAGCGGCCAGTCGCGCGGCACCTGGGCGCCCACCAGCACGCCGGCCAGCGTCGACAGTTGCCAGCTCGACCACAGCGCGATACCCGCGCCGAAATAGAACCAGTGACGATAGCGGGCGCGCGGACCGGTATCGCCCAGCCGCCGGGTCATGGCGGCGAAGGCTTCGTCAGTCAGCAGGTAGGCGACCAGCGCCTTCCAGCGGCGCGGCAACGGCGCCAGCGACGGGGCGATGGTGGCGGAATACAGCGCGTGCCGCAGATTGACCATCGCCACCGTGAAGGCGATGACCAGCGCGGGGGTGCCGGCCGACCAGAGCTGGGTCAGGATCATCTGCGAGGCGCCGCCAAAGACGATCGCGCTCATCGCGCACGCCAGCCAGGCCGGCATGCCGGCGTTGACGGCCAGCACGCCGTAGATCAGGCCGAACGGCACCACGCCAAGCAGCATCGGCGCCAGCGCGCATACCCCGGCCCACCACTCGCCACGGCGGGTGATGACGGGATCTGCGCTGGTTTCAGACGGCGTGGACACGGCTTAGAACGTCAGGCCGGTGGGGCGCTCGGTGCCTTCGAGCGCATCGAGCAGCCGCACCAGCTTGCGCATTTCGGAATAGCGACCGGCCACGCTGCGCGTGTACTTGAGCACCAGCGGCAGATTGGCCAGGTAGCCGTCCTTGCCGTCGCGGTGGTACAGGCGCGCGAAAATGCCCAGCACCTTCAGGTGGCGCTGCAGGCCCATCCATTCGAAATCGCGGTAGAAATCGCCGAAATCCTGCGCCACCGGCAGGCCGGCCTTGCGTGCGCGCTCCCAGTAGCGAATCAGCCAGTCGAGCTGCTGTTCTTCTTCCCATTCGATATAGGCGTCGCGCCACAGCGATACGGCGTCATAGGTGATCGGGCCGATCACGGCGTCCTGGAAGTCGAGGATGCCCGGATTGGCGCCCACGGTGGCGCCTTCGGGCAGCACCATCAGGTTGCGCGAGTGGTAATCGCGGTGCACGTAGACCTGCGGCTGGGCCAGGTTGTTGGCCAGGATCGTCTCGAAGACCTCGCGCAGGTCGGCCTGCTGGCGGTCGTCGAGCGTGGCGCCGAGGTGCTTTGCCACATACCACTGGGGGAACAGGTCCAGCTCGCGCTGCAGCAGCGCGCGATCATAGGCCGGCAGTTCGCCGGGGCGGGTGGCCAGCTGGATCTGCACCAGTGCCGCGGCGGCGTCCTCATAGAGAGGGCGAGCCGAGGCGTCGTCCAGGCGCGACAGGTAGGTCTGGCTGCCCAGGTCCGCCAGCAGCAGGAAGCCCTGCTCCAGATCCTGTGCCAGTACGGTGGGCACCGTCACGCCGGCGTCGCCGAACAGCTTTGCCACGTGGATGAACGGGCGGCAGTCCTCGTGGGACGGCGGCGCGTCCATCACGATGGCCGTCGGGTGGCCGGGATGCCCGGTACGCACGCGGAAGTAGCGGCGGAAGCTGGCGTCGGCCGACGCCGGGGCGCATGAAGACGGGTCGATCGACCACGCCGCGCCGAGTCCGGCAACCCACGATTTCAGTTGTTCGATACGCGGGTCGTGGCCCAGGTCGTGATTTAGTGCTGCCATGCCGGAAAGGGAGAATACGATGCCCCGTATAATACCCGACCAGACCCGGGCGCCGGGTGGCCCCCGGGAGGGGTCTTTGTCGCCCCGCAGCCCGCTCCGGCATTAGGCTGGGGGCCGTGGGAAGCCGCATTGCGACGTCCCGCGCAGCGCCCGCCGCCGAGCCGACCGACAACCGTTTGCATGACCGAACAACAACGACGATCGCCGCATCATCCGGCCACCCGACCGCCTGCGCTCCAGGGCAAGCCCTGGCGCGCCCGCGTGCCCGCCAGCGCCTTGCGGCCGCTCGTGCTGGCAATGGCCGGCCTTTCGGTCAATGCGCACGCCCAGTATGGCGCCGCTTCGGCGATTCCGAACCTGGACACTGCCGAGCCGGCCGTCACCCAGTCCGCCGAGCCTCCGCCGCCGCCGCCCGAATCGGGCGATCTGGTGCCGAGCCTGGCAGAGCCGGCCCGCCGGCCCGCCGGCGCGAGCACCAGCACGCTGGGGGTTTCCCCGTCGTCGACGCCGTCGAACCCGAATGCACCGGCCTATGTTTCGGGCGACCGCATGACCGGTTACAGCGAGAAGGGCGTCGAGCTGGAGGGCAATGCCGAGTTGCGCCGCGATGGCGGCGTGGTCAAGGGCGACAAGCTGACCTATGACCAGGACACGGACGAGGCCCATGCCACGGGCAACGTGCGGTTGTCCAAGGGCGGCACGCTGGCCGTCGGCCCCGAGGCACGCATGCGCGTGCAGGCCAATGAAGGCTACATGCTGTCGCCGGACTACTACTTTCAGCAGACCGGCGGCTCGGGCAGTGCCGAGCGGATCGATTTCATCGACCCGGATCGCAGCACGCTCAAGAAGGCGACGTACACGACCTGTTCGCCCGACAACGCGGACTGGTACTTCAGCGCGCGCAAGCTGGACCTGGACAGCGACCGCGAAGTGGGCGTGGCCTATGGCGGCGTGCTGAATTTCTTCGGCGTGCCCGTGGCGGCCGCGCCGGCGTTCTCTTTCCCGCTGAACAACGAGCGTCGCAGCGGTATGCTGCCGCCGCTGTTCGGCTACAGCTCGAAGTCGGGTGCGGACCTGACGGTCCCGTACTACTTCAACCTGGCGCCGAACCGGGATCTGACGGTGTACCCGCGTATCCTGACCGAGCGCGGCGTGCAGCTGGGTGGCGACTTCCGCTATCTGGGCGATGGCTACAGCGGCCGCATCCGTGCGGAATTCCTGCCGGACGACAAGAAGGCAGGCCGGGACCGCTGGGCATACTCGATCCAGCATAGTCAGCGGATCATTCCGGGCATGACGGCGTACGCGAACGTCAGCAAGGTATCGGACGATCAGTATCCCGACGACCTGACGCGCAGCGTTTCGCAATCGACGCTGCGGCAGTACACCCAGGAAGGCGGCGTTGTCTACGCCTGGCAGAACTGGACGTTCCTGGCCCGTGTGCAGAAGTTCCAGACGCTGCGTCCGAGCGAGCCATCGTACGAACGTGAGCCGCAGGTCAATGCCAAGTACACGCGCTACGATCTCGGTGGATTCGATATCTCGATCGACACCGACTACACGCGCTTCAAGATTCCGCTGACATCGACGGGCTTCCAGCAGCCCGAAGGCAGCCGCGCCTACTTCAATCCGTCGATCAGTTATCCGATCGTGCGTCCGGGCTGGTACGTCACGCCGAAGCTGATCTTCAACGCGGCGCAGTACAACATGGACGCGGGCACCAACACTGTCGGTGCACCGAATACCATGAGCCGGAGCATCCCGACGGTGAGCCTGGACTCGGGCATGACGTTCGAGCGCGATGCGCCCGGCATCAGCCGCCTGTTCGGCGTGAACTATACGCAGACGCTGGAACCGCGCCTGTTCTACGTCTACACGCCGTTCCGCGACCAGAGCCAGTTCCCGCTGTTCGATACCGTGCAGTCGGACTTCAGCTATGGCCAGATCTTTACCGAGAACCCGTTCAGCGGTAACGACCGGATTGCCGACAACAACAAGCTGACCGCTGGCCTGACCACGCGCCTGATCGAATCGGACACCGGTATCGAGCGCTTCCGCGGTACGATCGCGCAGCGGATCGACTTCACCGGCCAGCGCGTGCAGCTGGGCGGCACGCTGACGGACACAAAGCCGACGTATTCGGATCTGCTGGCGGCGACGACGATTCAGCTGTTCCGCGGCTACTACCTTGACGCGGGCATCCAGTGGAACCCGGACGAGAACCGCGTCAACTATTCGAACGTGGCATTTGCATGGCGTCCGGAATCGCGCAAGCTGGTGAATGTGGGCTATCGCTATCGCCGGCCGACGTCGGTGACGGACAATACCGCCATCGACCAGTTCGAGCTATCGGGTCAGTGGCCGATCACGCAGCGTGTCTATGGCATTGGCCGCGTGGCCTATGACCAGTCGGCCAGCCAGCTCGTCGATGCGCTGGCCGGCTTCGAGTATGCGGCCGACTGCTGGGTGGGTCGCTTTGTGTACCAGCGTTTCCGCAACACCACGAACGGATACACCGGCCGGATCTTCCTGCAGGTGGAATTCCGCGGATTGTCCAAGGTTGGCTCCAATCCGCTGGACATGCTGCGCCTGAACGTGCCGGGCTACGAGCCCGTGACCGCGCGACCGGTGCCCACGTCCCCGTACGATCACTATGAATGACGGACCAAGATGAAACGTCAAGCTTTTTCGGTAATGTTCGGCCTGAACTCCTGGCAGCAGGTGCTGCTTTCCGCGGTGCTCGTCACGTTGGCCGCACCGGCTGCCGCGCAACTGCGCGCACCGGGAGGCTCCCGCACACAGGGCATCTTCGTGCCGCAAAGCGGGCAGGGGGCAAGTACGGTGGCGCCAAGCCAGCCGCAATTGGGCGTGCCGCAGCCGGCGCAGAAGCGCTCGCAGCTGGTGGACGAGGTGGTTGCCATCGTCAACAACAGCGTGATCACGCG
>DAIOET010000239.1:0-6289 GCA_036746135.1 Cupriavidus sp. | reverse complement strand
GGCCTGTACGAGATCGTCAAGGTGCAGGCCATCGCGTCGCTGCTGCTGTTCGTGGTGGGCGGCTGGCTGCTGCGGCTGCTGGGTATCTCCGAGCTGTACCTGCCGCTGCTCTATGTCGATGTGATCGGCGCAAGCTTGCAGGTGGTACTGCTGGGTGTGCTGAACATCTACTTCTACCTGGACCGCCGCCGCGAGGTGCTGCTGCTGACCGGCACTTTCGTGGTCCTGAACTTCGTGCTGACCCGCCTGACGCTTTCGCTGGGGCCGGCATGGTACGGATACGGCTTCGCGGTATCGCTGCTGATCGTGGTGGCGCTGTCGCTGTACCTGCTGGACCGCAAGCTGGACCGGCTGGAATACGAAACCTACATGCTGCAGTAAGCCTCCGCAGCCATGTGCGTGGCCCGCCGCCCGTCCTGGGCCGCGGGCCACGTTTTTATTACGCCCGCAAGTTCAAAACGGTGCTGCCATTTGTCTGCGGCGTGCGTGCAACACCCAATACGGTGCCTCCCCTCTAACGTGGCCTCGACGCGTCATGGCGCGTTTCGGTAACATGACGCCGCCGTGCCAGACACAGGCCGCAATGATCAGAGGGAAGTAGATGAGAATTGCCTCAGTGGAGGACGATACTGCCCAGGCAGGGCAGATCCGGCAGTTGCTTGAGGAAGCGGGTTTCAGCTGCACGAGCTTTGCCACCGGTGCCGCATTCCTGCGCGCGCTGCGCGATCAGGCGTTCGACCTGATCCTGATGGATTGGCAATTGCCCGATACCAGCGGCTACGAGCTGGTCAGCTGGGTGCGCCAGCACTCGGGCCGGCTGCCGCCCATCCTGTTCCTGACCAGCCGTATCGATGAAGCCGACATCGTCGCGGGCCTGAGCGTGGGCGCCGACGATTACCTTGCCAAGCCGCTCCGTCCAGCGGAGTTCGTGGCGCGCGTGCGTGCGCTGCTGCGCCGGGCCTATCCGGAGGCCGTGCATGACGATGAGCTGATCCGCCAGGGAGATTACGTGGTGGATGCGCGCCGCCGCGCCATTGCGCTGGAAGGGCAGATCGTTGACCTGTCGCCGCGCGAATTCGACCTGGCGCTGTTCCTGTTCCGCAATATTGGCCGGCTGCTGTCGCGCGAGGTCATCGAGCAGGCCGTCTGGGGCAGGGCGATGGATGCCGGTTCACGCACCCTCGATACCCATATCTCGCGCCTGCGTATCAAGCTGGCGCTGCGTCCCGAACACGGGGTGCGCCTGAGTTCGGTCTATTCGCACGGCTATCGTTTCGAGGGCGCCGGTGCCGGCGCCAGCGATGCGTAAGCGGCGCTGGCTTGGCCGCGCGGCGCTTTGCGCCGGCATGGCTGGTCTGATTCTGCCTGGCGGTGCGATGGCGGGGCCCGCGGGTAGCCAGGGCGGCGACTTCATTTACGAGGTCGAGCCAGGCGACACGCTGATCGGGCTTGCCGCGCGCTATATGAAGCATCCCGATGACTGGCGCCTGTTGCAGTCGCGCAACCGCGTTGCCGATCCGTACCGGCTGGTGCCTGGGACGCGCATTCGCATCCCGCTGGCCAGCATTCCCGTGGTGCCGGTCGTGGCGCAAGTGGTGTTCGCGCGCGGACAGGTTCAGGCCGATGGCCGCCCCGTCCAGGCTGGCATGCAGCTTCCCGAATCCTCCCAAATCGAAACCGGCGCCGATGGCGCGGTCACGCTCGAACTGCCGGACGGCACGCGCGTGGCGCTGCCGGCCGCCACGTCGGTCACGGTGCGCCGTTTGCGGGCCTTTGCGCGCAGCGGCCTGACCGATACCCGGATCGACCTGGGCCGCGGGGCGGCGGATTCGCGTGTGGCGCCGCAGGGTGGCGGGGTGGGCCGCTATGAAATCCGCACACCGCTGATGGTGACCGGCGTACGCGGCACGCGCTATCGCGTTGCCGTGGACCGCGCGGGCAGCCGCAGCGAGGTTGCCGAGGGCAAGGTCGGCGTCGGCGCGCGCACTACCGGCGAGCAGGCCGTGGCCGCCGGATTCGGCGTCAATGCATCGGCGCATGGCCGGCTGGGCAAGCCGGTGCCGCTGCTGGCGGCGCCCGGGCTGGTCCCGGTGGCGCAGCCCGTGACAACGGCTGCGCTGACACTGCAATGGCCAGCGGTACCGGGCGCGTCGGGCTATCGCCTGGGCGTGGCGCGCGACCCGGCATTGACGGAATGGGTTCTAGGCACCGAGGTGCCCGTGCCGGAAGCGGTACTCGACAATTTGCCGGATGGCGCGTTGTTCGTGGCCGTCCAGGCATTGGACGCCGATGGGCTGGCCGGTCATGCCGGTGTGTTGCCGATCACCGTCAGACGCAATCCGCCAGCGCCGTTTTCGCTGACGCCACGGCCCGATGGCGTGGCCTATGGCGGCGAAGCGCAGTTCCGGTGGGCGGCCGTGCCCGGTACCACGGGCTATGAGCTGGAGATTGCGGCCGATGCGGGCTTTGCGCGGCAGAGCGATGTGCGCCGCGAGACCGATGTGGAAACAAGCCGGAAACTGCCCGACGGGCAGTGGTGGTGGCGGCTGCGTTCGCTGGACGCGCGCGGGGAACCGGGGCCGTGGGGCGACGCGCAACGCCTGCGCGTAGAGCCGGCGCCACCCGTGCCCGCTGCCCGCGACAATGGCGCCGAGTTGCTGGTGCGCTGGCCGGAAGATCGGGGCGCCCAGTCGGGCTATATCCTGCAGATGGCCAGCGATGCGGGCTTCGGGCGGAATCTCGTGACGTTGCGTGCGGAACGCAACGAACTCGCAGTGCCGCGCCCGGCGGCCGGCACGTACTATGTCCGGGTGGCGCGCGCCGACGGCACGGATGTGCCGACGGGTGGCGCATTCTCGGCGCCGCAGCGCATCGAACTGCGCGCCGTCCTGCGCGACGCGGGCGGCGGCGTGGTGTTGATGGGAGGCATGGACCGTGGCGTCGAGACGGGTGTCCGCTAGCACCGCTGCCGCCTTTTTTCATCGCCGCACCCGCGTGGAGTGGGTGCTGCTGCTGGTCGCCGTGGTGCTCGTCACGGCGCTGGTGGCACGCTTCAAATGGTTCGAGCGCGCCGACCTGGCCGTGCTCGACTTTTCCATTGCAAGCCAGCCACATGCGCCGCGCAACGATATCGTGCTGGTGGCGATCGATGACGCGAGCATCAGCGCGATCGGGCGCTGGCCGTGGCGGCGCACGGTACTGGCGTCATTGATCGACCATATCGCGGCGGACAAGCCGCGTGTCATCGGTATGGACGTGATTCTGTCCGAGCCGGACATCCGCTATCCCGCCGATGACATGGAGCTGGCGCAAGCCATTGCGCGGGCGCGCAACGTGATCCTGCCCGTGGTGGCGGAATCGGGTGCGACCGGCCCTGTCATGCGGCGCCCCCTCGAAGCGTTCTCCACGACCACCGGCCATATCAACATGACTGCCGATGCCGACGGGCTGGCCCGCTCGGTATATCTGCGAGAGGGCGACGGCAATGTCGCCCCGGCCTGGCACTTTGCCGCGGCGATGGCCGCCTACGGCCAGGCGTCGCCGCCGTCGCCGGCGTCGTTCCGCCATGAAGTCGCGCGGCGTATCGACAGCGCGGGCTGGATCAGCGAAGACCGCCTGCGGATTCCGTTCGCCGGGCCGCCGGGCACATTTCAGCGGGTGTCGGTGCTCGATGTCCTGTCCGGCGAGCTTGGCGCCGGGTTCTTTCGCGGCAAATACGTGATCGTTGGTGCGATGGCCACCGGCATCGGCGATGTGTTCACCACGCCGGTATCGCGCAACGGCCGTGGAATGAGTGGCGTGGAAATCCTGGCCAACGTGCTGCAGGCATTGCGCGATGGCACGGGCATCGTGCGGGTGCCATCGCTGGCTGGCTGGTTTGCGACGCTGCTGCCCGTGATGCTGGCGGCGCTGGCCGCGTGGATGCTCACGCCACGCGACGCGCTGATTGCGGTGGCCGTGCTGGTGGCGGCGCTGATCGGCGGCAGCATCATGCTGGTGGGCAGCATGCAGCTCTGGTTCGCCCCGTCCGCGGCGGTGTTTGGCTGTCTGCTGGTGTATCCGTTATGGAGCTGGCGGCGCCAGGAAGCCGCGCTGCGGTTTCTGTCGGAGGAACTGGCGCGGCTGGTGCGCGAGCCGGGCCTGCTTGGCGCGCCGACGCGCGTCGATCATTCGCTCGATGGCCGCATGCAGGCCGTCTACGACATGACGTCGCGCCTGCGCGACATGCGCCGTTTTCTGTCGGACGGACTCGAAAGCCTGCCCGAGGCGACGGTGATCTGCAATCTCGATGGCGGCATCCTCGTGGCCAACCGCCGCGCGGTAGGGCTGGTTCCCGCCGTGCTGCAGGGGATCAACGACCTGCCCCAGCCGGCGGGCCTGGGTGGACTCCCCGCCGACGACGGCTATGCCGCGCACCACGCCGATGCCTATGGCGGACTCGATCGTCCCGGCCTGCCGGACATCATCGAGACGCTGTTTCCGGTGCCCGGGCCTGGCCTGGCGTACTGGGACGCGCTGTGTGGCGCGCTGGATGCCGATGCCCCCGTGACGTCGTCATCGGATTCGCATGGCGTGGAGCTGGCCACCGAGGACGATCGTCGCTACCTGCTTCATGGCGCGCCGCTGCACGGCGAGGCGGGGCGCCCGGCCGGTGTCATCGTCAGTCTGATCGACATCACGACCGTGCGGCGCGCGGAACGCCAGCGCGAGCAGACGCTGCACTTCCTGTCGCACGACATGCGTTCGCCGCAGGCTTCGATTCTGGCGCTGATCGACCTGCAGTCGCGGCCCGAGCGGGCCTTGCCGCAGCCGGAGCTGCTGGGCCGCATCGGCGAGCACGCGTACCGCACGCTGGCGCTGGCCGACGATTTCATCCGGCTTGCGCAGGCCGAATCGCAAAGCCTGGCGTTTGCCGATGTCGAGCTGACCGCGCTGGTGCTCGATGCCACCGATGAGATGTGGGCGCTGGCCAAGTCGCGCGGCATCGAGTTGCAACTCGATCTCGATGGCGATGGCGTGACGTTGCGGGCCGCGCCGGCACTGCTGGTGCGCGCGATAGCAAACCTCGTCAGCAACGCCATCAAGTTCAGCCCCGACGGGACGCCGGTCACGGTGGGTCTGCGCAGGCTCGGGCCGTACATGGCCATCGAGGTGACCGACCAGGGGCCGGGCATTGCGCCGGAGGCCCAGGCCCGTCTATTCCGGCCATTCAGCCGCGTGCATGCGCCGGGTAGCGACGCGCCATCGGGCAGCGGGCTGGGGCTGGTCTTCGTGAAAACCGTGGCCGAACGGCACGGCGGGCGAGTGATGCTGAAGAGCGCGGCGGGCGAGGGCGCAACGTTCTCGATCTGGCTGCCGCTACGCTATCGGGCCGGCTGAAAGGGGCCCAGGCGCGTGTGTGACGCACGCGTCAACGATGCTTGCCGACACAATTGTTGGCAATCGGATTTGAAAAAATTGCCTACGATCTGTCGGCCACGGACACCGCATCCGTGGTCTTCATGCCCACGTCGTGTCCCGGCGTGGGCGTTTTTTTCAAAACGGGCTGGAAACCGGGCTTCTCCCCTCGCGGGCTGCGTCCTCCAAAACACCTTGCGGAGCACGCAGGCACCGCACGGGTCCTACCGTACCTCCATCAGATCCTTACCCACGATGATCCGCCCGCTGTAGTGCTTGCGCACATCGGCCGCCCACATTTCATCGGTGATGCGATCGTCGTCGCCGGGCACGAAGTGGCTCAGCACCAGCGTCTTCACGCCCGCCGCCGCGGCGATGCGGCCGACGTCTTCCGTCAGTGTGTGGCTTTCCAGAAAATGCTTCTTGATGGTGGCGCCGTTGGCCACGCGCGCGACCAGCGCATCGATGCCCGGGCCGTACATCGCCTCATGCACCAGCACGTCGGCACCCTTGGCGAACTCGGCCAGTTTCGGGTTGTACGCGGTGTCGCTGGAGAACACGATGGTGCGGTCGGCGGTCTCGAAGCGGTAGGCGAAGTTGTCGACGATCGGTGGGTGCGGCGTGCGGAACGCGGTCACCTTGACGTCCGCATTCTGCAGGACCACACCGTTGTCCGTGATATCGGTGGCCTCCACGAGCTTGCGGATGTCGGGGCGGCCTTCGTCGGCGATGCGCGTGTCGATATCGAAGCGGTTCAGCGCCCAGTACGTGCGCGTCATCTCGGCCGTGCCTTTCGGGCCGTAGGTGTGCACGGTCTGGTTCAGGCCAGTGGCCCACGCGTTGTAGATCAGGTTGCCGTATTCGAGATCGTGGTCCGAATGGTGGTGGCTGA
>DAIOET010000238.1:0-6338 GCA_036746135.1 Cupriavidus sp. | reverse complement strand
CGATCGTGGCAGGCGGCTTGCCCGACACGTCGTACACCACGCGATTCAGGCCACGAACCTCATTGATGATGCGGTTCGAGCAGCGGCCCAGCAGCGAATACGGCAGGTGCGCCCAGTGTGCGGTCATGAAGTCCGTCGTTTGCACGGCGCGCAGCGCCACCACGTAGTCGTACGTGCGGCCATCGCCCATCACGCCCACCGACTTCACCGGCAGGAACACCGCAAAAGCCTGGCTCGTCAGGTCGTACCAGCTCTTGCCCACCTGATGCGGCTCGCACATGCCGGCGGCAGCATCCTGCTCCGTGGCGATGGTCTTGCGCAGTTCCTCGATAAAGATCGCGTCGGCACGGCGCAGCAGGTCTGCATAGTCGCGCTTGACTTCGCCCAGGATACGCACGCCCAGGCCCGGGCCCGGGAACGGATGGCGGTAGACCATTTCCGGCGGCAGGCCCAGCGCCACGCCCAACTCGCGCACTTCGTCCTTGAACAGGTCGCGCAGCGGTTCCAGCAGCTTCAGACCCAGCGTTTCCGGCAGGCCGCCCACGTTGTGGTGGCTCTTGATCGTGGTCGCCTTCTTGGTCTTGGTGCCGCCCGATTCCACCACGTCCGGGTAGATCGTGCCCTGCGCCAGCCACTTGGCGTTGGTCAGCTTCTTCGCCTCGGCCTGGAAAACTTCCACGAATTCGCGGCCAATGATCTTGCGCTTCTGCTCCGGGTCGGTAACGCCCGTCAGATGGCCAAGGAACTGCTCCGAAGCATCGATGTGAACGACCTTCGCATGCAGGCGGCCCGCGAACATCTCCATCACCATCTTGCCTTCGTCCAGGCGCAGCAGGCCGTGGTCGACGAACACGCAGGTCAGCTGGTCGCCGATGGCGCGATGGATCAGCGCCGCGGCCACCGACGAATCGACACCGCCGGACAGACCCAGGATCACCTCTTCATCGCCCACCTGCTCGCGGATCTTTGCCACGGCTTCGGCGATGTGGTCGCGCATGACCCAGTCAGCCTTGGTGCCGCAGATCTCCAGCACGAAGCGCTCGAGCATCTCGCGGCCCTTCGACGTATGCGTGACTTCCGGGTGGAACTGCACGGCGTAGTAGCCGCGGGCCTCGTCGGCCATGCCGGCGATCGGGCAGCTCGGCGTGGAGGCCATCAGCTTGAAGCCGTCCGGCAGCGCGGTGACCTTGTCGCCGTGGCTCATCCAGACCTTGAGCATGCCGTGGCCTTCGGGCGTGGAGAAGTCCTCGATACCCTTCAGCAGGTTCGTGTGGCCGTGGGCCCGCACTTCGGCATAGCCGAATTCGCGCGAATCGCTCCACTCCACCTTGCCGCCCAGTTGCACGGCCATCGTCTGCATGCCGTAGCAGATGCCCAGCACGGGCACGCCGAGATCCCACACGGCCTGCGGCGCGCGCAGCTGGTGGTCCTCGTAGGTGCTGGCATGGCTGCCGGACAGGATGACGCCCTTCGGCGCGTACTCGCGCACGAATTCGTCAGTAACGTCGTTCGGATGGATCTCGCAGTAGACGTGTGCTTCGCGAACGCGGCGCGCGATCAGCTGCGTGACTTGCGAACCGAAATCAAGAATGAGGATTTTGTCGTGCATGATTGGCAGTGGGCAGTGCGTCCGGATCGGGTTCGGGCATCACCTCCGTGCCCGGGCCATAGCCAGGCGGCGGCGTGATGACCGGCTCGCGCCGGTATTCGGGGGATGCGGGGGACGTAGCCGGGCGGACCGGGCGGCCTGTGCCGCTTTCGCCAACGTCCGTCACGTCGCTTACGTCAGTTACGTTATTCGAATTGTAGACACCGGCTTCACGCGCTTCGCGGTCAGCCCTTGCCTGTTCGGCCAGTGCGCGTTCGCGCAGCCGCACCTTCTTGGCCGACGGGATCTGCACGATGGCAAAGAACAGCAGCATCGCCGCCAGCGTCAGCAACCAGACCTTGCCGGCCGCCTGGACGGGCATGTCCAGGAACAGTGTCCAGGCTGCAACCAGTATCGCGCTGGCCAGGTTCATCAAACCGGCGACGCGGGCCACGGGCACCGTCATATGTCCATTGAACGTGGCCGTGAACAGCAGCCAGGACATGCCCAGCGTTGCCACGCCCAGCAACTGGCCGAACAGCGCCGGCTCCGGCACCGGCACTTGCAGCGCGGCGTACAGCGTGGTGAACGGCGACATCAGCAGCAGCAGGCCAAGCAGCAGATCGAGCACGGCATCGAAGAACAGCACGGCTCGCAGCAAAACCTTCATGGGCGCTCCTTGTTGCGACGCGGCCGCGCCGCCCCGTTGCAAAACGGAACCGGCGCGGCCGTGGTACCGACCATTTCGAAATCAATCGATATGGTAGTTCGGCGCTTCCTTGGTGATCTGCACATCGTGGACGTGCGATTCGCGCATGCCGGCGGCGGTAATCTGCACGAACTCAGCCGTGTCATGCCACTGCGGAATCGAGCTGGCACCGCAATAGCCCATCGAGGCACGGATACCGCCGGTCAGCTGGTGAATGATCGCCTGCACCGGACCCTTGTACGCCACGCGGCCCTCGATGCCTTCCGGCACGAGCTTGTCGACGTTGGCGGTGTTGTCTTCCTGGAAGTAACGATCCGCGGCGCCATCCTTCATCGCACCGACCGAACCCATGCCGCGGTAGCTCTTGAACGAGCGGCCCTGGAACAGGAACACTTCGCCCGGCGCTTCCTCGGTACCCGAGAACATGCCACCCATCATGACGGTGTGCGCGCCAGCGGCCAGCGCCTTGGCCACGTCGCCCGAGTAGCGGACGCCGCCATCGGCGATCAGCGGCACGCCAGTGCCCTTGAGCGCTTCGGCCACGTTCGACACGGCCGTAATCTGGGGCACGCCCACACCCGCGACGATACGCGTGGTGCAGATCGAACCGGGGCCGATGCCGACCTTGACGCCGTCGGCGCCATGTTCGACCAGGGCCAGCGCGGCGGCGCCGGTGGCGATGTTGCCGCCGATCACCTGTACCTGCGGGAAGTTCTGCTTGACCCAGCGAACGCGATCCAGCACGCCCTGGCTGTGGCCATGCGCCGTATCGACCACGATCACGTCGACGCCGGCCTTGACCAGCAGTTCCACGCGCTCGTCATTGTCCGGACCAACGCCCACCGCGGCGCCTACGCGCAGTTGGCCGTGAGCATCCTTGCTGGCCAGCGGGTTATCCACGGCTTTCTGGATGTCCTTCACCGTGATCAGGCCACGCAGTTCGAACGCGCCGTTGACCACCAGCACACGCTCCAGGCGGTGGCGGTTCATCAGGCGTTTGGCTTCGTCCAGCGGCGCGCCTTCGGCCACGGTCACGAGCTTTTCGCGCGGGGTCATCTTGGCGCGCACCGGTGCGTCGAGTTCTTCCTCGAAACGCAGGTCACGATTGGTGATGATGCCGACTACCGTCTTGCCTTCGAGCACCGGGAAGCCCGAAATGCCGTGCTGCTGCGACAGCGCGATCACATCGCGCACTTTCATGTCCGGCGAAATGGTGATCGGATCACGCAGCACACCCGATTCGTAGCGCTTCACGCGCGCCACTTCACGCGCCTGGTCGGCGGGCTTCAGGTTCTTGTGGACGATACCGATACCGCCGGCCTGTGCCATTGCAATGGCCAGGCGCGCTTCCGTTACCGTATCCATGGCAGCGGACAGCAGCGGAATATTGAGTTCGATCGAACGGGTCAGTCGGGTGCGGAGGGAAACATCCCGGGGCAGGACGGCCGAATAGGCCGGGACGAGCAGCACGTCATCGAATGTGAGTGCTTTCTGGACAAGACGCATAGCGAATCCTCTAGGCGCAAAAGCAGATTATACAGGAATGCAGGATTTGCTGATGCGTTCTTGCAAGTCGTTTGCTATTCTCGGCCTCCTTTTTCAAGCAAGGCATTCGGAATCCACATGGGAATTGGCGTGTTGTGCGGCCTGCTGGCGGGAGCGTTCTGGGGGATGGTGTTTATCGCCCCCAAACTGCTGCCGGCGTTTTCTCCGTGGGAACTGGCGATCGGCCGCTACCTGGCGTATGGGGTGGTGGCGCTTGTCGCGGCTTTGCCGCTGATGCGCCGCATTGCGCGCAAGCTCACGCGATCGGATTGCGTGGCCCTGCTGCGCCAGGCCTTCACGGGCAACCTGCTCTACTACGTCCTGCTGGCGTTCGGCGTGCAACTGGCCGGCGTGGGCCCGACCTCGCTGATCATTGGCATCCTGCCCATCTCGGTCACGCTGATGGGCCGCCGCGACCGTGGCGCCGTGCCATTGCGCCGCCTGGTGCTGCCCCTGCTGGTGGTGGCCGCCGGCATCGCCTGCATCAATATCGATCTGTTCGGTGGCGGCGGTGGCGGTGCGCATGGCACGATGGCTGCCGGCGCCGCGATCCGGCCCGTCTGGCAGAAACTCGCCGGCGTGCTGTGCGCGGCCGGCGCACTGGTCTGCTGGACGCTCTACGCCGTGGACAACGCCCGCTACCTGCAACGCCACCCCCATTTCAGCGGCAATGAGTGGTCAGCGCTCTATGGACTGTCGACCGGCCTGGTGTCGCTGGTGCTGGCGGCGGTCGGCTGGCTCGCCTTTGGTGACGTGCTGACGGCGCCGGGTACGGGCCGTGAATGGCAGTGGTTCTGGACCGTCAATGCCGCCGTGGCGCTGGGAGCGTCGCTAATTGGCAACAACCTCTGGAACATTTCGAGCCGCCGCCTGCCGCTGACGCTGTCTGGCCAGATGATCGTTTTTGAGACGCTGTTCGCGCTGGCATACGGGTTTGTGTTCGACCACCGCTGGCCACGGCCACTGGAAATCGCGGCCATCGTGTTGCTGATGGCTGGCGTGGCCTGGTCCGTGCGCTTGCATGCGACGGACAAGTCTCAGTAGACTAGCGGGCAATGCCGCAGGGGTCACATCGAAAGTCAACCCCACTGGCGTCTGATGCCCACACAACCCGCTCGACCTGTTCACGCCTTCGCCATGAAACGATCGTCCGCGCTGTACCTGCTGATTGCCGCCAGCCTGGCCATTCCCGGCACCGCCTTCTCCCAGTGGCAATGGAAGGACGCCAACGGGCGCACGGTTTATAGCGATGTCCCGCCGCCCCCAACCATCCCGGAGCGCGCCATCCTGTCCGCGCCGGGCCGCGCTGTTGGCGCGTATCGGCCCGTGGAGTCGGACGCAGCCAAGGCCGAGGTGAAGGGGGATGCCAAGGCGACGCCTGCCGGCGCACCACGCATGCAGACCGTCAGCGCCAAGGCCAAATCCGATAAGCCGGCGGATGCCGACGATTCGTTCCGCGAACGCCGGGATGCCCGCCTCAAGGCCGACGTGGAAGCCGCCACCAAGGAGCGTGAGCAACTGGCGCGCGACGAACGGTGCCAGCAGATGCGCAATTACGCGACGGGCCTGAGCTCCGGCATGCGCGTATCGCGCGCGGGCGCCGATGGCGCCGCCGTTCGACTGAATGACGAGGAACGCGCCGCCGAGCTGTCCCGCACGAACGACTCAATCAACCAGCACTGCAGCAGCTGAACAGCGCATACGCATGGGGCAGGACCATCAGGTACCCTGCCCGCCGCCTCCACGGCGCAGCCATTTCTGACCCTCGCGCAAACCCGTTGCCCGGGTTTTTTGCACCCGTTTGCGCCGCGCCGTCTTGGGATCCGCGGTCAGAATGCGATAGACCTCCACCCGGTCGCCATCACGCACCACGGTATCCAGCGTCTTGAGTTTGCCGTAGACACCTACGCGCATCGTCGTGGGGTCCACCTCTCGATACGCCTCGATCAGCCCGCTGGACTGGATCGCGGCAAGAATGGTCGTGCCGGCCGGAACCACCACTTCTTTCAGGAAAACGGCGTCGGGAAGCGCGTAGCAGACCGAGACGCGCACGGTGCCAGGCGCCTCAACGCTGGTCGGCATAAACCACCTCGGCACGTTTGACAAAAGCATCGACAAACGTATTCGCAATCACGCTGAACGCTGGGCCGATGATTTTCTCAAGGAGCACGCTCGAAAACTCGTAATGCAGGTGGAATTCGATCTTGCAGGCGTCGGCGCGCAACGGCGTGAATCGCCAGGACCCATTGAAGGTCTTGAAAGGTCCGTCGGCGAACGTCATATCAATGCGTGTCGGACGCTCCTGGGTATTGCGCGTGTGAAAGTACTGCTTGATGCCGCTGAAATGGATATAGATCTTGGCATCGAGCAGCGAATCGGTCTGCTCGAAGACCTCCACGCCGCCACACCACGGCAGGAACTTGGGATAGTCCTCCACGCGAGTGACCAGGTCGTACATCTGTTCGGCCGAGAAGCCGAGCAGGACGGATTTATGGA
>DAIOET010000237.1:0-6342 GCA_036746135.1 Cupriavidus sp. | reverse complement strand
CGGATACCGACTTGATCCTGTACGAATATCCTTTCAACGAACGCATCAGGACGCTCCTGCGCCTGGAAGACCTGTTCGATCGGCTGGATTATTTCCTCGGACAGGAACATCCGCTTCAGCACCACGTTGCCATCACCACGATCTTCGAGATTATCGACGTGGCTGGCCGTGCCGATCTCAAGACTGACCTGATCAAGGAACTGGAGCGTCAGCGCCAGGCACTGGCACCGCTGCGTGCCAATCCACAGATCGACCAAGATGCCCTGGTCAGCATCGTCACCGAAATCGAACAGGGCATTTCCGCACTGAGCCAGACCGTTGGCAAGGCCGGTCAGTTACTGACCGACAACGAGTGGCTCACCAGCATCCGCAGCCGCGCGATCATTCCGGGCGGCACCTGCGAATTCGACCTGCCGGCCTACTTTGCCTGGCAACACCGCCCCGCCGAAGATCGCCGCGCCGATATCCTCAAGTGGGCGCGGCCGCTGGCTTCGCTGCGCATGGGTGCGACCATCGTGCTGCGCCTGCTGCGCGAGTCGGGCCAGAGTGGCAAGGTAATTGCCACGGGCGGCAGCTACCAGCAAATGCTGTCTGGCCGCAGCTACCAGCTGATGCAGGTGTACCTGGACGAATCGCTGCTGGCATTCATCCCCGAGATGAGCGCCAACAAGTACATGCTCTGGGTGCGCTTTACCCAGCAGGACGGCGATATGCGTCCGCGCTCGGTCGACGCGGACATCCCCTTCCTGCTCAAGCTCTGCAATTTCTGAAGTCCACCACGATGCCAGCCGTCGTCAAATGTCCCACCTGCGGCAAGGATGTTGCCTGGGTGCAGGAAAACAAGTTCCGCCCGTTCTGCTCCGATCGCTGCAAGCAGATCGACCTTGGCGCCTGGGCGTCTGAAAAGTATGTGATCGGCGGCAAGCCGGACGAGACGCCATCGCCGGACCTGCCGGCGGACGAGGAAGACTGAGACTCCCCGAATATGGTGATCCCCCTCCCGCAACGCGGGAGAGGGAATCGCATAGCGACCGCACGCGCATCAGCGCGCCGCCAGCACCCTTCGGCAGAATCCGACACACACGGCAATAAACACCGCCAACCCCAGCCACTGGGCGTTGGTGGCAAACCCCTCGCCCACCAGCGCGAGCGGCGCTTCCTTGCCCGACAGGCCGATCACCGCGGCCAGCGCCACGCCGACCAGGCTTTCCCCGACGATCAGCCCCGACGCCAGCAGCGTGCCACGACGTTCGGCGTGCTCAAGCACCAACTTCACGTCATCGCCACGCGCCTCGGCACGACGGCGCTCCGTGCGTAGCAGCCACCAGGACAGCACCGCGCCCACCACCAGCGCCGAACTGATCGTCGGCGGCAGATAGATGCCGATGCCCACGGCCAGCACCGGCAGCCGCGCCACACCACCGCGCCGCCGCAGCATTTCGTCGATCGCAATCAGCACCGCGCCCAGGCCAACGCCGATCAGGATCATTGTCCAGTTGAGCTGATGCGTGAAAATGCCCGTGGCGATCGCCGTCATCAGCGTTGCCTGCGGCGCGGCCAGGGCTGCATTGGGATCCATATCCGCGCGCGGCAGCGCACCCGCAAACCCATAGGCGTGATAGAGCAATTCCAGCACCGGCGGAATCACGGCGGCACCAACCGCGCAACCGATCAGCAGCGCCACCTGCTGGCGCCACGGGGTGGCACCGACCAGCCAGCCGGTCTTCAGATCCTGCAGGTTGTCATTCGAGATCGACGCCACCGCCACCACGGCGGACGTAGTGAAGATCGCCAGCGCAATCGCAAACTTCCCGCCCTCGGCCGTGTCGAGCAGCCCTTCCAGCGTGCCCAGTCCCAGAATCAGCAGCGATACCAGGATCACCGCAATGATGCCGATACCCGAGATCGGGCTGGCGGACGAACCCACCAGACCCGCCATATAGCCACACGCCGCCGCCACAAGAAAGCCGAAGACGAATGCGAACAGCACGGCGCACGCCACGAGCTTCCAGGTAGCGTTGCTGTCGAGCGGCGCCGGTGCCAGGAATTGCCCGAACGTGACGGCCAGTACCACCAGCAACACCAGCGTGATGATGCCGATCCAGACCACCGGCATGTCGCGCTGCGTGCGCGGAATCACGCCGCCGTTTGCCGCCGCGCCGCCGCGTATCGCACCCATCGATGCGCGCACGCCTTCCACCATCGGCTTGAACAGCGTGCCAAGCGTCCAGATGGCCGCGATACCGATGGTCCCGGCTCCGATGAAGCGCGCCTGCGTGCTCCAGATCGACGTGCCAAAGCTCTGCAGCGTCGCACCGGCTGGCATCGGCGTAATCGCGGTCAGCCACGGCACCGCGATCCCCCAGGTCAGCAGCAGTCCCAGCAGCATGGCCAGTCCGCCGACGATGCCGACCAGATAGCCCGCGCCCACGAGCGCCAGCGAAAAACCCATCGAAAGACGCACCACCGACGCGCCCGCCGCCAGCCAGGCATTGGCCCCTTCGGCCAGCACCCGCAGGCCGCCCGCGGCAAAACTGAACACGCCGGCCGCCACGCCGCCAGCCATCAGGTCGGCCAGACCGGTCGCCTGTTTCTTGCCCGCTGTGTCCTGACTGGCACTGCCAACGCGCAGGATTTCGGCCGCTGCCACGCCTTCGGGGTACGGCAGGTCGCTCTGCACCACCATCGCGTGGCGCAGCGGAATACTGAAGATCACCCCGAGCATGCCGCCCGCCGCGCAGATCGCCAGCGTCTGCCAGAACGGAAAGCCCTGCCAGTGCCCCAGCATCACCAGGCCGGGCAGGATGAAGATGATCGACGACAAGGTGCCGGCCGCTGACGCCTGCGTCTGCACCATGTTGTTTTCAAGGATGTTCGCGCCGGGAAACAGCCGCAGCACGGCCATCGATATCACGGCGGCAGGAATGGCCGACGAGAACGTCAGCCCCACCTTGAGGCCAAGGTAGATGTTGGAAGCGGTGAACACCACCGTAATCAAGGCACCGAGGATGATGCCGCGCAGTGTCAGTTCGGGCAGCGAAACAGCGTCATCGATACGATCGACACGTTGCATTGAGCCTCCTGATTCGTTTTTTCGGGTTGTTAACGAAAATGCCCGGCTTGTGGCCGGGCACGCTTTACCTGCTGTCAGCTGGAGCGGGATTCCTCCGCCAGCCAGTCGACGACCGGGATTGTCGCCGGTAGCAGCGGCCCCACGTCCACGGGGACCGCCTGCCAGGAAAACGCCTGGCCTTCCCTGCCGACCGGCTCGCCGCGCCAGTCTGTGATCTTGCAGAAATACAGCCGCACGTAGGCGTGCGGATAGTCATGCTCAAGCGTATGCCAGCGTTCGCTGCGCAGGATGTCGAGTCCAAGCTCCTCGTGCAGCTCGCGCGCCAGCGCGGCCTCTACGGTCTCGCCCGGCTCCAGCTTGCCGCCCGGAAATTCCCAGTAGCCCTCGTACGGCTTGCCCGCCGGACGCTGCGCCAGCAGGAAGCGGCCATCGGGCTGGATCATCACGCCAACCGCCACCTCGGTGACCTTGCGCGTCTGCCCGTCAGCCATCGTCACGGTTTCAGCCTGACCACTCATGCCTGATTATTCCTTGTCTGCCACGAACGGCTTGCCATGCTTGCCACCCCAGTCGCGCGCGAACTGCCAGGCCACGCGGCCCGAGCGCGAGCCGCGCTCCAGCGCCCAGACCAGCGCATCGCCGCGTGCCGCCTCGATATCGGCCGGCGTGCAGCCAAAGTGCGACAGCCAGTGACCGACGATCGACAGATACTCGTCCTGCTTGGGCGGGTAGAAAGACAGCCACAGGCCGAAGCGCTCGGACAGCGAGATCTTTTCTTCCACCACTTCGCCCGGATGGATTTCGCCATCGGCCGTGTGCTGGTAGGTCTCGTTGTCCTTCATGTACTCGGGCAGCAAGTGGCGACGGTTCGACGTGGCGTAGATCAGCACGTTGTCCGACTGTGCCGCCACGGAACCATCGAGCGCCGACTTCAGCGACTTGTAGCCAGACTCACCTTCCTCGAACGACAGGTCATCGCAGAAAATCACAAAGCGCTCCGGGCGCCCCGCCAGCTTCTCAACGATATCGCCAAGGTCGCCCAGATCGTCCTTGTCCACTTCCACCAGGCGCAGGCCCTGCTGCACATACTCGTTCAGGCACGCCTTGATCAGCGACGACTTGCCCGTCCCGCGCGCGCCGGTCAGCAGCACGTTGTTGGCCGGCAGGCTGTTCACGAACTGGCGCGTGTTGGCCACGATCGCGTCCTTCTGACGATCGATGTTCTTCAGATCGTTCAGGTGGATCGGCGGCAGCTGGCGGATGGCCTGCAGATAGCCGATGTTGCCGAACAGGCTCTGCCGCTTGCGCCAGCGGAACGCTACCGCCTCCTTCCAGTCCGCATCGGTCAGTTCCGGCGGCAGCCATTGTTCAAGACGGGCAAGGAAGCTATCGAGACGGGTAGCAAGATCGGACATGGGGCGCTTCTTCCAGGCGAAAGACGAAATACGAAAGACGAGTACTTGAGCGTTTTACGGATTACGAACGGTAATCGGCGTTGATCGATACGTAGTCGTGCGACAGGTCGCAGGTCCATACCGTGGCCTCGGCATTGCCACGGCCCAGTGCGATACGCACCGTGATTTCGGCCTGCTTCATCACGCGCTGGCCGTCTTCTTCACGATAGTCCGGGTTGCGGCCGCCGTCGCGCGCCACCCAGACATCGTCCAGCCACAGGTTCACGCGATCGACGTCCAGGTCGTTCACGCCGGCATAGCCGACGGCCGCCAGGATACGGCCCAGGTTGGGGTCCGATGCATAGAACGCGGTCTTGACCAGCGGCGAATGGGCCACGGCGTAGGCGATCTGGCGGCATTCGGCCACATCCTTGCCGCCTTCCACGCGGATCGTCATCAGCTTGGTGGCGCCTTCGCCATCGCGCACGATCATCTGCGCCAGTTCCTGGGCCAGCGCCGTCACGGCGTCGCGCAGCGCTTCAAAGCCAGGGCCCTCGGCGCTGGTCACGCTGGCGCCCGACTTGCCCGAGGCGATCAGCACGAACGAGTCATTGGTCGACGTATCGCCATCGATCGTGATGCTGTTGAACGAATGATCGGCGGCATGCGACACCAGCTTCTGCAGCACCGGCTGGGCCACGGCAGCGTCCATCGCAATGAAACCGAGCATCGTCGCCATGTTCGGGCGGATCATGCCCGCGCCCTTGCTGATACCGGACAGTGTCACGGTCTTGCCGTCGATCTGCACCGTGCGCGATGCGGCCTTGGGCTGCGTGTCGGTGGTCATGATCGATTCGGCGGCAGCCAGCCAGTTGTCGGCACGCGCGTTGGCGATGGCCGTGGGCAGCGCGGCGGTCAGGCGGTCAACGGGCAATTGCTCCAGGATCACGCCGGTCGAGAACGGCAGCACTTGGTTGGCGGCAATGTTCAATTGCTTTGCCAGCGCATCGCACGTGGCGCGGGCGGCGGCCAGACCCGGCTCGCCGGTGCCTGCGTTGGCATTGCCGGTGTTGACCACGAGCGCGCGGATGCCCGCACCGGCGGCCAGATGCTCGCGGCAAACCTGCACGGGCGCGGCGCAGAAACGGTTCTGCGTGAAGACGCCCGCGACCGTGCTGCCTTCGGCAACCTTCACCACCAGCACGTCCTTGCGATTGGCCTTGCGGATGCCGCCCTCGGCCCAGCCGAGCTCGACACCAGCGACGGATTTCAGGTTCTCTGCCTGCGGCAGGGGCAAGTTCACGGGCATGTGCGTTTCCTCAAAATCTCTGATGCTTCTGACGAACATGCCCGCTTGAGCGGGAACTCAAGCGGGCATTTCTTGATGACAGCTATGTCGCGGCGGGCTTCAGCTCAGCTTGCCGTGGCACTGCTTGAACTTCTTGCCCGATCCGCACGGGCACGGGTCGTTACGACCCACCTTGGGCATGCCCGCCAGGGCGACATCGTCACCCATTGCGGCCATCGCCGCAGCGGCCATGCTGCTGCGCGGCGGCGTCTGCTCCACGGGCTCGCGCCCTTCGGCAAATTCGTCGTGCTTGTACTGGACGTTCTCAAGGTGCGACAGACCTTCCTCGATTTCCTCGGATGCCTGCTCCAGTTGCTCGGGCGACTGGATCTGCACGTTGAACACCACGCGCGTGACTTCGTTCTTGATCACGTCCAGCAGGCGGGCGAACAGTTCGAAGGATTCGCGCTTGTATTCCTGCTTCGGGTCCTTCTGCGCATAGCCGCGCAGGTGGATACCCTGGCGCAGGTGATCCAGCGCGGCCAGGTGCTCGCGCCAGTGCGTGTCGATGCTCTGCAGCATGACCG
>DAIOET010000236.1:0-6366 GCA_036746135.1 Cupriavidus sp. | reverse complement strand
GGCAACGAGTACCCGCTGATCAAGGTGGATATCTCCAGCCACTCGCACCCGTTCTACACCGGCAAGCAGAAGGTTGTTGACGCTGGTGGCCGCGTCGACAAGTTCCGCCGCCGTTACGCGCAGAAGTAATTCTTTGCGGACAGCCCTGCGGGGCTGGCTCAACGATTTCGCACAAGGCAGGCCTCGCGCCTGCCTTGTGTTTTTTCATGCTTGTCGATCGAACCATGCGTCATCGGATTGTTTGTAATCCGATGTGCGATAATGGATGGGATGCATTGACGCCATCCCCACGTCGATGCGCCTTTCCCTTGCCGGCTGGTTGCCGTTACGCGGTTGCCCCGGTGGCGATCCATCGTAGGAGGTTTCCGTGTCCGATTCCAAATCCGTCAAGCTCGTTGATGAGTCCAACGGCCGCAGCAGCGAGCTCCCTCTGCTCAACGGCACGCTTGGCCCTGCCTGCGTCGACATTGCACCGCTGTACAAGGACACCGGGCACTTCACCTACGATCCCGGTTACGGCAGCACGGCCAGCACGAAGAGTGCCATCACCTATATCGATGGCGACCAGGGCGTGCTGATGTATCGCGGTTATCCGATCGAGCAATTGGCGGAAAAGTCGAGCTTCCTCGAAGTGGCATACCTGCTGTTGCATGGTGAGCTGCCGAACAAGACCCAGTTCGCCTCGTTCGAAAACGACATTACGCATCACACCATGATGCATGAGTCGCACAAGAATTTTTTCCAGGGCTTCCATCATGACGCGCATCCGATGGCCATGCTGGCCGCTTCGGTTGCCTCTTTGTCGGCCTTCTATCACGAAGATCTGGATGTCGATAACGCGGAAGATCGCCAGCTGGCCGCGATTCGCCTGATCGCGAAGATGCCGACGATCGCCGCGGCGTGCTATCGCTATTCGATCGGCTGGCCGTTCCGCTATCCGCGCAACAATCTCGAATACGTCAATCGTTTCCTGCACATGATGTTCGAAGTGCCGAGCGAGCCGCTTGAACTCAGTCCGGTGTGCGCGAAGGCGCTGGATCTGTTGTTCATTTTGCATGCGGACCATGAGCAGAATGCTTCCACCTCCACCGTACGCCTGGTCGGTTCCACCGGTGCGAATCCGTATGCTTCGGTCGCCGCCGGCATCACCGCGCTGTGGGGTCCCGCGCATGGCGGCGCCAACGAAGCCGTGCTGAAGATGCTTGAGGAGATCGGCTCGCCGGATAAGGTGGAAACCGCGATCAAGCGTGCCAAGGACAAGAACGACAACTTCCGCCTGATGGGCTTCGGCCATCGCGTCTACAAGAACTTCGATCCGCGCGCGAAGATCATCCGTGAGATGTGCCACAAGGTGCTGGCCGAGATGGGCGTGAATGACCCGCTGCTCGACGTGGCGATGAAATTGGAAGAGGCGGCGCTGAAGGATGACTACTTCGTCGAGCGCAAGCTGTACCCGAACGTGGACTTCTATTCCGGCATTATCTACAAGGCGCTCGGTATTCCGACCGAGATGTTCACCGTGATGTTCGCCATTGCGCGCACCGCTGGCTGGATTGCGCATTGGATCGAGCAGCACGAAACCCCAGGTTCGCGTATTGGCCGTCCGCGCCAGTTGTATGTCGGGGCGGGCAAGCGCGATTACGCAGCCATGGATAAGCGCTGATCAAACGTCCAGACGATGACAAGAAAACGCCCGGCTCAGGCCGGGCGTTTTGTTTGCTGTGGCTATTTAAGTGCGGCGGCTAGTTTGCGCTCGAAATCATCCTGCTGCTCCTGCTCCTCGGCCAACATGATCTCCACCGACGCCAATGAGGCGCGTCGCATCGGTTTTTCATCCATGCGATCGAGCGGTGCCTGGCGCAAAGCGTTATGCGGTAGCACGGTAATGTCGAACGGAAGGTTGTCGGCGGCGAACAGCAGCACCGGGAATTCGATCTGTTCGTCACGCGTGATACGCAAGCGGCGTGTCTGCATTTCGAACGGCACGCCATGCTCGCGCAGATAAATGCCGACCGCCTCGGGGTCATCACTGAAAACGTGCAGGCATACGGCCGAATGCGCATCAGCCGTGCCTTCCAGTACGGCGCCGACCAGGCGTGGCTCGAAGCGCTCCAGGAATCGCATCGCTTCGATGGCGGCTTCGCGTCGCTCTCTGAGCAAGACGGGTTGGCTTTCCGATTGGAACAGGCGTTGATGCTCGCGCAGTGCCTGTTCGATTTCGTGGTTGCGGGGAAGCGCCTGCTCATCCAGCACGCCGAGTCGTTCGGCGGCCTTGCGTTTGGCGCGGTGGAAGTCGCGGATACCGTGTTCGCTCATCAGGCGCGCTGCTTCCTGGGCGACGCGTAGCCGATTGCGCTGCACACGGTCTTGCGCGTGGATGCGATGGTGCTCGCCTCTTGCCATGCTGCAAACCCTCTTTAAGTGTGCGGGGGCAAAGGGTGCTCTAACCCATGTTGCGTAGACGGGCACGATGCTCAGCGAGTCCGCGGGGTGCTGCGCGGCGCAGGGAAGGCAGGGTGCCTTTTCAAGCCGAGGTGCAGCGTGCGGACTCGCTGGGATCACCCCGCTGGCGGATCGGACCGGTGACGCCGGCACAGGATGGGACCGAGCGTTCCCAGCCTACAAGAACGGTTAGAAGATGTCGTTAGTCTGCTGTTGATCCTGATTTTGTTGTTGTTGCTGCGTTGCCAGGTTGTGCAAGCGGTCGATGTCTTCCACCTTGAAGATTTCCTGCATGGCGTTGGGATCGCCCTGGGCCGTCGGCAGGCCGTTTTCGCGATTGATCAGCAGGGTGGTGATCCCTGGCGGCATGGGCAGGCTCTTTTCCGGCATGCCCTTGAGTACGTCGCCCATGTAGTCGATCCAGATTGGCAAGGCTGCCTTCGCACCGAATTCACCCTTGCCCAACGAGCTGAAGTCATCGAAACCGACCCAGACGGCCGTCGCCAGGTCGCCGTTGAAGCCGACGAACCAGGCATCGCGATGGTCATTGGTGGAGCCAGTCTTGCCGGCCAGGTCATTGCGGTTGAGTGCTTTCGCCGCGTAGCCCGTACCCATCGGGGACTGAATAACGTCCTTCATCAATGACGTGACCAGGTAGTCGTTGCGGATATCGATGACATGCGGCGCCAGCACTGGCGGAGCGGTGCCATTGTTGTGCACGTCCGCTGGCAACGCCGTTTCGCCAGCCATCGCCACGCTGGTTGCGGGCGCTGGCGCATGGGTCGAGCTGGCGGATACGCCGTTGGTCAGCATGTTCGCCGGAGGCGGTGCGGGAGGGCTGTTCTGCAACAAGCGCTCCGAGCAGTCCGCGCAGGCGCGTGCAGGATTGGCGACGTAGACCGGCTTGCCGTCGCGATCGTCGATTTCGTTGATGAAGTACGGCGTGACCAGGTACCCGCCGTTGGCGAACACGGCAAAGCCGCGCGCCATGCTCAGCGGCGATACCGAGGCCGTGCCCAGCGCCATCGATAGATTGTTCGGCAGCGCATCGAGTGGGAAGCCGAAGCGGGTGACGTAGTCGCGCGTGTAGCGCACGCCGATCGAGTCGAGCAATCGCACGGAGACGAGGTTCTTCGATTCGATCAGTGCTTCGCGCAGGCGCATCGGCCCAGCGAATTTGCCGTCATCGTTGCTCGGTGTCCACAGGCCGTTCGGCTGCGAGGGGTCGGGCAGGGCGATCGGAGAATCGTTGATGATCGACGCTGGCGTATAGCCGCGCTCGAACGCCGCCGAATAGATGAAGGGCTTGAAGCTCGAGCCTGGTTGGCGAGCGGCCATCACGGCGCGGTTGAACTTGCTGCGCTGGAAGTTGAAACCGCCAACCAGTGACTGGATGGCGCCATTCTCCGGGTCGAGCGATACCAATGCAGCCTGCGCTTTGGGAATCTGCGTCAGCTGCCATGCGCCCTTGTCGTTACGAATGACGCGGATGATGTCGCCGGGCTTGAGCACGGTGTCGACGCGAGCAGGCGCGGCCCCCGTCCGGTTTTCGTTGATATAGGGACGGGCCCAGTCCATGGCTTTCAGGTCCAGCTTGATCACCTCCTTGCTCGGCAGGAAGACCGACGCTTCGGTGGCGGAGGACGCGACGACCAGGCCGGGGGTGAGTCCGGCCACGTCCATGAAGCTGGAGAGCAGGTTGCTGTAATCGCTGTCGCTGGCGTTCGGCGGCAGTTCCTCGTGGGCTTCCGGCCCGCGCCAGCCGTGGCGATGGTCGTAGATGGCCAAGCCGTCGCGCACGGCAGCCACTGCCGTTTGTTGTCGGGTACTGACCAGGGTGGTCTTCACGACGTAACCCTCGGTCAGTGCGTCGTTGCCCAAGCGGTCCAGCGCTTGCAACCGAGCCATCTCGGCCAGGTAGGGGGCATCCACCTGGATGGGCTGCTCATGCGGAGCGGCTTCGTCCGGCGCGTGGATGGCCTGTTCGTATTGCGCCTGGTTGATGTAGCGGTGTTCCAGCATCTGGCCCAGGACCCAGTTGCGGCGGGCGATCAGGCGCGAAGTGTTGGTAAGCGGATTGACCGCCGAAGGCAGCTGGAAGGTGGAGGCAATGGCCGCGCACTGGGCCACGGTGAGCTGGTCCAGCCGCTTGCCGTAGTAGTACTCGGCCGCCGCTGCGACACCGTAAGAGCGGTGCCCCAGGAACATCTTGTTGAGGTACAGCTCCAGGATCTGGTCCTTGGTGAGAGCGCTCTCCATCCGCAAGGCGATGAACATCTCGATCAGCTTGCGGGAATAGAGCTTTTCCGGACTCAGGAAGAAGTTGCGTGCCACCTGCTGGGTAATGGTGGAGCCACCTTGGGTCTTGTTGCCGCCGGAGGCGACCACATGCAGGCCGGCACGCATCACGCCGCGCCAGTCCACGCCGGGATGCGTATAGAAATCAGCATCTTCCGCTGACAGCACGGCATGCTTGAGCATGTCAGGCACCTGCTCGACGGAGACCGGGATGCGGCGCGTTTCGCCGAAGGTGGCGATCAGCTTGCCGTCCGCCGTCACCACCCGGAGCGGAACTTGCATGTGGTAGTCCTTGAGCACATCCACGGACGGAATGCGGGGGGAGACCAGCCAGTAGGCCACTCCAATGGCCGCGGCGATCATCAGTAGTCCGCTGAAGCCCAGGATGAGCAGCCAGCGCAGCAGGGCTTTAAAAAATCGGGTCATGTGGTTCGGGATGCTCTGATTCGTTCTGCGTAGGTGTCACCGGCCCTGTCTGTTCGCAGGCCACAGGACTACGGGCGAAGGAAGACTGGCTGTCTGCCGAGACGATGGGCCGAAGGCATGCGAACAGACAGGGCCGGCCCGAAGGGTGATGTCCAGAAGGCCCGCAGGCTGCGCCGTGCGGCTTGAAAAGGCAACCAGCCTTCCCTGCGCCACGCGACGCACCCTGCGGGCCTTCTGGACATCATGTCGCCTACGCAGAACGAACCAGAGCATCCCATTATCGAGACCTGAGTCAAAACAGACCAAAGTATAGATGTAGCAGTATGGGGACCATCAGCAGCGGGTTAGCAAAACCTTAATCCCGGCGCTGGCGGATTGCCTCAAATGTGCAGGGCATCACGCCAAAAGTCTCGAAGAAGATCGTGTAGGCCGTTGCTATTGCGTTAATTTTTGGATTTAATGACCCGGCAATCCTGCCAGTATCTGGCGGAAGCGCCAGGGGTCAAGGGGGAATCGTCGTGGGGCTCTTTACACCCAAGAAGCCGCCGCTGGTCGGCGTCGACATTAGCTCGACCGCCGTCAAGCTGCTGCAGCTTAGCCAGGCAGGAGGTCGCTATCGCGTGGAACACTACGCGATCGAGCCGCTGCCCCCGAACGCGGTGGTCGAAAAGAACATTGTCGAAGTCGAGGCAGTGGGCGAGGCCGTACGCCGCGCGCTGTCGCGCTCCGGCGCCAAGGTCAAGCACGCCGCAGCGGCCGTGGCCGGTTCCGCCGTGATCACGCGCATCGTACCGATGCCGGCCGAGCTGTCCGAAGAAGATCTGGAAGGCCAGATCCAGGTCGAGGCGAACCAGTACATCCCGTACCCGATCGAGGAAGTGAGCCTCGACTTCGAGGTGCTCGGGCCGGTACGCGACAACCCCGAAATGAACAACGTTCTTCTGGCGGCCTCGCGCACGGAAAACGTGGACATGCGCGTGGCTGCACTCGATCTCGGTGGCCTCAGCGCGCAGGTGGTCGATGTCGAAGCCTTCGCGATGGAGAACGCCTTCACGCTGATCGCCGACCAATTGAATGTCGGCCGTGACGCGCTGGTGGCCGTGGTCGACATCGGCGCCACCATGACCACGCTGTCGGTGCTGAAGAACCAGCGCACGATCTACTCGCGCGAACAGGTGTTCGGCGGCAAGCAGCTCACCG
>DAIOET010000235.1:0-6367 GCA_036746135.1 Cupriavidus sp. | reverse complement strand
TCTCCCGCAGCCCAATGAAGAATGCCCGGTACCGAACCGGGCATTTTTCTTTGCGCCATCGCGCGCTACATCGGCCTTAGCGTCTCATCCCGCATTCCCACCAGCAGCGCCTGTCCATTGGCATCCACGCGAAATTCGCCGAACTTCGCCTTGGCAAAGCGCTCGCCTGATCCCTCCTGGAAAAACCAGGCGTCCGTCGACACCTGCACGCCGTTGCCACCCCAGCGCGACGGCACGTTCTGCACGCGCAGCAACCGCTCGTCGGCGGCCAGCGGCTCGCCCTGGTGCAGCCGGACAAAGTGGCCTTCGTTGCGCTCATCGGCGCGAATGACGATCAATTCTTCGCGCGACAGGCTGGTCTGCTCCGAACCATGCGCGGCGCGCACCTCATTGGCGATCGAGAAATTCAGCGCCATATAGTCGCCCTGCATCAACGACCGCGGATCTACCGGTGCCAGGCGCAGGTACACCACGTCGCCACGGGCAATGAGCCGCTCCTTGCCAACGATGCCTGCCACGGCCAGGCCAATGGTCAGCAGCCATCCCACAACAATCCAGCGTTTCATGCGACGGCCTCCTTGCCGGCGATGCGGCCCAGCGTGGCGCGGGCGGCCAGCAGCAGCGCACCGGCGGCCACCAGCGTCGCGGACTTGGCCAGCAGCGTCCATTGCAGCGTGCTGTAGTACCAGACGAATCCGATCAGCACCGTGGCGATGGCCAGTCCGAGCCACGGCAGCGATCCACGCCGCAGCGCCAACGCCAGCGCCAGCACCCCGGCGGTGACCGCCGGCGCGTAGACCATCAACGCACTGAATGCGATGGCCACGACCAGCACCGCCGCGCTGGCCGGCGCACTGCAGGCCAGCCGCTTGCACTCCATCAGCGCCAGGCACACCAGCGCCGCGCCGATCAGCGCCCCGGCCAGCCAGCCACCATGCGCGCGCCAGGGGGTATCGACACCGAAAATCAGATCCGCCGGATGCGCGAAGCCGGTCACCACCAGCGCGCCCATCAGCGCAAACAGCAGCGTGGCATCGGCGGCCGGTTCGGCCATCGGCAGGCGCCCCGCCGCCGCGAGCCCGTCTTCGTTGGTGACAAAGGCCAACAGCGCCGCAAACGCCAGGGCAGTCATCGGACCCAGCGCCATCGGGATCGCGGCCCAGCGCGGCGCCATCAGATCGCCCATCCCGATACAGGCCGCAACAGCCACCGCCAGCCAGACACCCAGCGCGGACAGAAAGCGGTGCAGCCGGTCAGGCACCAGCGCGCAGAGCACGGCTTCCAGCGCGGCCACGCCCAGCCAGAACGGTGCCGTCTCCAGGAAGCGGTTGAACCCCAGCGCTTCGCCCACTCCCGCTATCACCATGCCTTGCCCGCCCAGGCTCAGTGCCAGCGCAAACTGGCCTAGCGCGATGCGGCCGCTCTCCTTCGCGGTCATGCGATAGAGCGCGACGGCAAAGCCGATCATCGCCACGCCGGTCACCGCCATGCCCGGCCCGTTACCGCGCGTGGCGGCAAACACGGTGCCGATCAGGAACATCTGGAAGAACAATGCGCCAAGCCAGCCCGCGCCGCCCATCAGCAGCCGGATCGGCCACGGCGTGCGCAGCGTGGCTGCGTAGTCGCCCTGCACCGCGCCGCGCGCGGCGAGCTGGTTCCAGAGCAAACGTTCGGTCCGTTCATCGCTCATGCCGCGCTCCCCGTCGATTCACGCCATGCACGCAACAACCACGTTGCCGCCGCCACGGCCAGGCCGATGGTCAGCAAGGCCAGCAGCAGGAAGGCGCCAAAGTCGCCGTGGAAATCGGCGAGCCAGCGCCCGATGGCGGAAACGATCACGCCGATGCCTGTCAGGCACACCAGGCTCAGCACGACGATATCGAACGCGCGCCAGCGGAACCAGGCCCCCAGCCCGATCAGCCCCGCGGCGCTGACCAGCAGGCCGGTCGCATTCACATGGTCGGTCAGAACGCTCATCGTCCCCACCCATCCGGCATAGCCGCAGGCCAGAAGGCCAATCAGGCGCGGGCCGGTCGCGCCCCGGAATCCCCAGCCCCCCATGCGGGCGGCCAGCACATGCCAGGCGGCCAGTTGCACGATCGACGTACCGAGCAGGAACATCATGGTTTCGCGCGCATGGCGTGCCGAGAACAGGAGTTCGAACATGCCGCCGATTCCCAGCCGTACGCTGCAGAACCGCAGCAGCGCCACATTGCCGACGACGAGCACGATCCACCAGTGCGGCGCCGCGCGCGCCGCAAGCGCCCAGGGCACGGCAAGCAGTGTCCACAGCGCGAAAAGCTGCCAGGCATCGGCGCCGGTCTGGTAGGTCTGGCCGATGACCGCCATCAGCACGCCAGACACGACCTGCGCACCCGCCAGCGCCGACCGTCCGACCATGTCACCGGCGGGGCGCAGCAGCGCGAACGCCGCCAGCAGCGTGAGCAAGCCGCCAACGAGGCCGAATTTCGTGAATTTGTGGAGTTCCGCCCAGTTGAAGGCGAAGAAGACGATGACGCCGGCGCACAGCAGTGCCGTGCCCAGGATCAGCAGCGCCCGGTCCAGCCAGTGGTGCCAGTCCGCGCGGCCGGGCAACGTTGGCGCCCAGGCCGCCAGCAGGCCATCGGCGCCTAGCCGGCCCTGTGCGCGCCAGTCGGCCAGCGCCTGCTGGATGGTGCGGCGAGAAGTGAAGGTTTCCAACCGGCAGTCCTCCGGGGTATCGGCATGGTCTGCATGCTAGCAAACCGGCACGCCGAAGTCTCCCGGGAGAACCGCCTACGCCTGCTCCGCGTCAGAAGCGGTAGGTCACGTTGCCGATGATCGAGCGTTGCGTGCCGAAGAAGCAGTCGCCGCGTGCGATGCAGCTATAGACGTATTGCTTGTTGAACAGGTTGTTGACGTTCAGCGACACACGGACCGGGCCGCGATCGTAGGCCAGCACGGCATCGAACACCGTAAAGCCGCCCACCCGGTTGTTGCCCGTGCCGTCATAGCTCGGGCCGTTGTATCGCGCCCCGGCTCCCGCCAGGAAGCCCGGGATTTCGAACAGGCTGAAGCGATAGTTGGCCCACAGCGACGCGGTGTTCGTCGGCACGCTGGCCAGGCGCTGGCCCTGCTCGGCCGGCGAGCCATCGATCACCTTTGCGTTCAGGAAGGTATAGGCCGCGATCAGGTCCAGCCGGCCCAGCGACACCAGCGCCTCCAGTTCGGCGCCGCGCGTGCGCGCCTCGCCGGCCTGCACGGTATCGGGCAGGCCATTCACCACGCCGGCCACCTTGCGGTTTTGTTCGCGCATGTCGAAAAGCGCGGCCGTCAGGGTCATGTTCTTGCCCGGCGGCTGGTACTTGACGCCCACCTCCCACTGCTTGCCCTGCAGCGGCTTGAACACCTGCCCCGCGTTGTTGAAGCCGGTCTGGCCCTGGAACGACTCGGCGTAGCTGACATACGGATTGAGGCCAAGATCGGTGCGGTACATCAGGCCGAAGCGCTTGGTCAGTTCGTTGTCGTCGCGCGAACCCTGCGGCGTGTTGTCCTGCGACGCGCGCGACCAGTCATAGCGCAGGCCCAGCATCAGCAGCCACTTGTTCCACTCGAGCTGGTCCTGCAGGTAGATGCCGGTCTGGATCTGCTTGGCCGGTTGCAGGTCGCGCGTGGACGGCGGCGCCTGGTAGTTGCCATAGACCGGGTTGAACACATTGATCGGCGCGGCAACGCCGCCCACGCCGGTGCGGCCGGTGATCTCGTTGTTCTGGTAATCGAATCCGGCCAGCAGCGTATGGCCAACCGTGCCGGTGCGGAATTTGGCCTGGCCCTGCGTGTCCACGGCCAACTGGTTCAGCGTCGGCTGGTTCATATAGACCACCCGGCGCAGCAGCGTGTCGCTGCCCGGTACCCAGCCGTGCGTGGCGCCGGTGAAGCCGGTGGTGTAGATGCTGCGGTAGTCGACGGTGCTGTGCGAGTAGCGCAGGTTCTGGCGCACCGTGAAGGTGTCGTTGAACTGGTGCGAGAACTGGTAGCCGATGGCGTGCTGCTCGGCCGTGTACTTGTCGAAGCCGGGTTCGCTGACAAAGAAGCTCTGGGGGATCTGCCCGGCCGGGTTCGCAATCAGCGTGCCACGCCACGGGAAGAAGCCGATCATCGTGCCGCTGTCGTCCTTCTGGAAGTTGGCCAGCAGCGTGAACGAGGTATCGGCGGAAGGCCGGTATGTCAGGGACGGCGCGATGAAGTAGCGGTTGTCCTTGACGTAGTCCACCGACGCATCGCTGTCGCGCGCCATTGCCACAAAGCGGTACAGCCACTTGCCATCGGCATCGATCGGGCCGGTGAAGTCGGCCTGGATCTGCTTGCGGTTGAAGTTGCCGAAGCTCACGCCGATTTCGCGCGCGGCCTCGGCCTGCGGCCGCTTGGACACCAGGTTCACGATCCCGCCCACGGCGCCCTGGCCGTACAGCATGCCGGACGGCCCCTTCAGGATTTCCATGCGCTCCAGCGCATACGGATCGGGCCGCGTGTTGTTGTAGAAGGCCACGGCGTTCAGCAGGCCGTCCAGATACTGCGTGGAATCGGTGCCGCGGATCTTGATCGAATCCATGCGGTTGTCGTTGGCAAAGCCAGCCGTTGTCACGCCCGCCGTGTACCCGGCCGCCTGCGCCACCGATTGCGAGCCGAGCATCTCGATGCGGTCGCGCGTGATGACGGTGATCGACTGCGGCGTCTCGACAATCGGCGTATCGGTCTTGGTTGCGGTCACCGCCTGCCTGGCGACAAACCCGTGGACCGGGCCGGTTGGGGATTCGGGCGCATTGCTGGCGCTGACCGTTACCACCGGAAGGCTGTGGTGGGCGGGTGCGTCGACAGGCACCTGTTCCTGGGCGGATGCCAGGCTGGCTGCCTGCATGCTCAGGATGAGCGTGGTCAGTTGAAAGGCGTGCGAACGACGGACGCGGCCCCGGGCGCGGACAGACATGGATTTCTTCTCTCGTGACTTATTGAAAATCGAAATACGAATGACTCGTATTTAAGCCACGGATTGTAATGGCATGTATCGTCGAAAACACAATCAGACATAGTTGTAATGGGCGAATGTCGCACGCCGCCCACAGTCCGCGCGGCTATCGCGCTGCCAGTCGGGCCGGTAAGCTGGCGGCTGTTCAAACCCTGCCCTGTAATGCCATGACCCTCGGCATCCTTGCCGCGCTGCACAACGAAGTTGACGGCCTGATCGCCGCGATGCGCCATGAAGACGCACGCGCCACCATGCAGACGATCGGCATGCGGGATTACTACCGGGGAACGCTCCACGGCCAGCCGGTGGTGCTGGTACTGGCACGGGTCGGCAAGGTCGCGGCGGCTGCCACGACCGTCACCTTGATTCGGGAGTTCGGTGTCGACGAGATCGTGTTCACGGGCCTGGCGGGCGGAGTGGGCACTGACGTCCGGGTTGGAGACATCGTGGTGGCGGATCGCACCGTCCAGCACGACATGGACGCCCGCCCGCTGTTTCCGCGCCACGAAATCCCGCTGCTGGACCGCACGGATTTCCCCGCCGACCCCGTACTCACTGCTGCGCTACGGACGGCGGTGGAGGATTTTCTGCGCGAAGACCTGGCCACGGAGGTGCCCGACGGCGTACTGGCGCGCTTTGGCGTGGATCAGCCGCGCCTGCACGTCGGCATGGTTGCCAGCGGCGACCAGTTCATCAATGCGCCGGCATCGGTTGCCAGCCTGCGGCAGGCCTTGCCCGACCTGCAGGCCGTGGAAATGGAAGGGGCCGCCCTGGCACAGATCTGCCACGAGTACGGCGTGCCATACGCGCTGATGCGCACGGTCTCCGATCGTGCCGATGACTCCGCCCACGTCGATTTCTCGTCGTTTTTACGCGACGTGGCAAGTCACTATTCGAGCGCCATCCTGCGCCGATTCCTGGACGCAAGGGCCTGATCGAGCGCTTACGCGGGGTGCCAATTCCCGACTATTTTGTCGATTCAGAAGTTACCGGCGCGGACGCAGCACGCCCCAGACGGCCACGAGCAGCGCCGCGCCAAGAATGCCCGCCCCCCATCCCAGGACCTGTCCGTCGGTGAACAGGTGCGCCGCGCGGCCCGCAAAGAATGCGGCCAGCGCACCCAGCACGCCCAGCAGCAGCGCGGCAGGCACGCTGACCACGCGCCCCGACGGGTGCAGCAACCTGCCTGCCAGCCCCACCACCGCTCCCACCACCGCCAAGCCGAACATATACGAATCTCCGTGTCCTTTGATCCACAACAAATGTGGATGTCTCGTAACGATACTGCAGTTGGCGCCAGCCGCTTCGGTTCCCTGCAACTTTGTAACGTGGCGGTATAATGACCAGCGCTTCCGGCACCGT
>DAIOET010000234.1:3841-6395 GCA_036746135.1 Cupriavidus sp. | reverse complement strand
CGAGCGCGAACAGCGTCAGCAGGTTGATCGAAAACCCGAGCGCCAGCAGCCCGGCAAACGTGCCGATGATCGACACGAACACGGCCAGCACCGGAATCACCGTGGCGCGGAAGTTCTGCAGGAAGATGAACACCACCAGCACCACCAGGATCACGGCTTCCACCAGCGTGTGCACCACTTCCTCGATCGAAGCGCTGACGAACTCGGTGGTATCGAGCGATATCTTGTACGCCATGCCGGCCGGGAACGTCTTCGACATTTCATCGAGCGTCTTCTTCACATCCTTGGCCACCTGAATCGCGTTGGAGCCGGGCTGCTGGTAGACCGCGATGATCGTCGCCGCCTTGCTGTTCAACGACGAACGCAGCGTGTACTGCTGCTGGCCGATCTCCGCATGCCCCACATCGCGCAGCCGCACAATGGCCGCGCCCTGGCTGTCGGCGCGCAGGATGATGTTGTCGAACTGCTCGGGCGTGGTCAGCCGTCCCGGCGTGACCAGCGGGAACGACAACTCCACCGGCTTGGCATTCGGTGCCTGCCCGACGCTGCCGGCGCCGAACTGTTCGTTCTGGCTTTGCACGGCGCGCTGCACGTCCTGCGCGGTGATACCCAGCGCGGCCATGCGGTCCGGCCGCAGCCAGATGCGCATCGCCAGATCCGCCGAACCCATGATCTGCGCCTGATTGGCGCCGTTCACGCGCTTGATGGCATCGAGCACATACAGGTTCGCGTAGTTGTTGATGTACTGCTGGTCGAAGCGGCCATCAGGCGAATAGACGGCAATCAGCAGCAGGAAGCTCGACGAGCGCTTCTGCACGTTGATACCGGTCTTCTGCACCGTATCGGGCAACTGCGGCAGCGCCAGGTTCACACGGTTCTGGACCTGCACCTGCGCCGTGTCCGGATCGGTGCCGATGTCGAAGTAGACGTTCAGCGTCATCGATCCGGTTGGCGAGGACGTGGACTGCATGTAGATCATGTTGTCCGCGCCATTGACCTGGGTCTCGATCGGCGCGGCCACTGTCTGGGCCACCGTATCGGAGTCGGCGCCCGCGTAGGTGGCGCTGACGGTCACCTGCGGCGGCGTGATATCGGGATACTGGGCGATGGGCAGCGCGAACATCGCCACGCCGCCGCCGATGACAATGATCAGCGATATGACCATCGCGAAGATCGGCCGGTTGACGCAGAAGGCTGAGAGCATGGCGGCCTCCGGTCAGGGCTTGGTGGCGGTTGGCGCGGAAGCCCCCGCGGACGCGGGTGCCGCGGGCCGGCTGCCCTCGCCCACGGCCGCCAGCGGTGCGTCGCCGGTGACGCGCACCGGCGCGCCTTCGGTGAGCTTGCCGGCGCCGTCGACCACCACCACCTCGTCGGGCTGCAAGCCCTTGGCGATGCGCCACATCGGACCGGACAACTCGCCCACCATCACCGGGCGCGGCATGGCCTTGTTGTCCTTGTCGATGACAAACACGACGTCGCCCTTCGGCCCGTGCATCACCGCGCGCTGCGGAACGACGATGGCATTGGGGCGCCGGGCGCCGTCCACCAGCACGCGCACGAACTGGCCTGGCCGTAGCACCCCGTCGGGATTGGGCATCAGCGCGCGCACCAGGAAGGTACCGGTCTGCTGGTTGTAGGTGGCATCGGCGAACGTGATGCGGCCCTGGTGCGGATACTCGCTGCCATCGGCCATGACGACGGTGACGGTGTAATGCTGGTCGTCGGGCACGACTAGCGACTTATCGAGTCGCTGCGCGCGGAATTGCAGTGTCTGCGGCTCGGACACGCTGAAGTTGATCCGCATCGGCTGCAGCGTGGACACCGTGGTCAGCAGACTGTTGGTGGTGCTGACATAGGCACCTTCGGGCAGCACCGCGAAACTCGATACGCCGTCCACCGGTGCGCGCACATAGGTATAGGACAGGTTCAGCTGCTGGGTTTCCACCTCGGCGATGGCCTGCTCCACGCCCGCCGAGGCTTCATGAAAATTTCCGGTGGCATCGTCGAGATCTTTCTGCGAAAGCGCGTTGCGCGCCGCCAGTGGCTTCACACGCGCCAGATTGGCGCGGGCCACTTCCAGCCGTGCCTTCTGCTGCTGCAACTGCGCGCGGGCGGCATCGAGCTGGGCCTGAAACGGCTTGTGGTCGATCTCGAACAGCAGCTGGTTCGTCTTGACCACCGCACCTTCGGTGTAATTACGCTTGATCAGGAAACCGGCCACGCGGGCGCGGATGTCAACGGCCTGGTCGCTCTGCGTCTGTCCGACGAAATCGAACGTGACCGGCAGGTCCTGCGCACGGGTCTTGAAGACCTGCACGGGAACGGCCTGCTGTGCCGCCGCTGGTGGTTCGGACTTGCCGCAGGCGGCCAGTGTCAGGATGGTCGCTACGAAAACCGCAATCCGGCGCACCCGCGCCATCTGAACTGCCCGCGTCATCAGCCGCTCCTTGGCGTACCGGGCGCGCAATGCGCCCCTGTATGCGGCAGGTTATGACTGTGCAAAGACCGCGACCACTGAATCTTTTAGTCAACGGCGTTAAGGGAAATCGTAATG
>DAIOET010000234.1:0-3741 GCA_036746135.1 Cupriavidus sp. | reverse complement strand
CAAAGACCGCGACCACTGAATCTTTTAGTCAACGGCGTTAAGGGAAATCGTAATGAAATTGTGCGCCGTGGATGGCAGCGTTTCAATGTGCGCGATGCTATCGCCTGAATCCGTGGAACCGTCCGCCACCGCCGCCGCCAAAGCGGCCGCCACCTCCGGAAAACCGCCCCTGCCATTGCTGTGCCGCCGCGCTATTGAACCGCTGCTGCCCCGTTTGGCGCGCCTGGCGCTGCTGATCCAGCCGGCCCTGCATCTCATTGTTCTGCTGCACGGGCTCCCAGCCGTTGGTCGTATGTTTCTGCCAGCCGTTGTCGGTGTGCTGATAGACGTTGCCATCATGGCCCGCGTAGACATTGCCGTTGTTCCAGACCACCGCATTGTCCTTGTTCGGATTGGCGACAAAGCCACGGCTGCCCGCCGTGTACTGGCCGGTCTGCGTATTGCCCGTGATGCCGGCTTCCGCGGCACCGACACGCCCGGTCTGTGCGTTGTAGCCGGCCGCCTGCCGGCCGGCGGCATAGTTACCCGTGTATTCGTTGCCGGCCACGCCGCCGCGTGCCGCGCCTTCGCGTCCCGTTGACGGATTGGCGAACGACCCCTGCCGGCCCGCCGCATAGTTGCCGGAGTAAGGGTTGAACGCGGCACCCTGGCTGCCCTGGAAGCGCGCGCCGGTGGCCGCGTTGTAGCCAGAACCGGCGGTGCCGCGCCACTGCGTGCCGGTCCACGAATTCCACCCTTCGGCGTGGGTCACCGTGCCTTGCCCCCAGCGGCCATAGAAGTTGGCCTGGTTGACGTTGACGAAGTTGGCGCCGCCATACCAGTACGGTCCCCAGTACGGCACGGCGGAACCCCAGATCGCTCCAGCTGCGAAGCCGAAGGCAAACCCTTCCGCCACGCCAATGCCAAACCCCGCGCCATAGCCGTACGTCACCGGGTAGCCGTAGTAATAGGTGCCGACGTAGGGCGGATACACGTAGCCCGTGCCATAGACCACGGTGCCGTCGGGACCGACCACCACGCCCAGGTACCCCGGCGTGTAGCCCACCACCACGGCGGTGGGTGTGACCGAATAGATCCGCACATAGGTCACGTAGTACAGCGGTGAGTTGGGCGGGATCGTGTAGATGGCCGATGGCACCTCGGTGGCAACCTGCCACGGTCCGCCCGGCACGCCGGCGGTGAACCAGACACCGTTGACCACGGCATAGTAGTGCGTGCTGTCGACCTCGATCACCGGCGTGCCGGTGTTGATCGCATAGCGCAGCGACGTGCTCGGGATCGACTCGAACTTCGGCGGTCCGTCATAAGTAATCGCCGCCACCGCCTTGGAGCGCGACACCGACGCCGTTTGCGGAATCGTCGCCGCGATCTCGGCCTCGCGCGCCTGCGGGGTGCCCGGCACCGATACCAGCACGTTGGCCTTGGGGTCCTGTGGCGAGATCTTCGCAAAGTCCGGTGGCAACTGCGTGCCCTGCACGTGCTCCCAGGGGCCGTTGAGCATCGCCGCCCGGAACCAGCGGCCCGATATCAGCACATAGGTCTGGTTGCTCGACGGATCGATGAACACCGCATGGTCGGCGTTCGACATCGTCAGCAGACCGGTGCCGCCGACCGGCGTCATCTGCGGCTCGCCCGTGGTCAGGATCAGCTCGGCGGGCCGCGTGGCCATCAGCACCGCCGGCGCGCGCGGTGGCTTCTTGCCATCGGCGGGCATCATCGGATCGGGCTTGGGTTCGTCCTTGCCTGCGGCGATCTTGCTCGCCGCGCCCAGCAATGCGGCGGGCGGCGTGGCCACTGGCTCCCAGGTGCCGCCCGCGGACTCCGAGCGGTACCAGTAGCCGGCCACCTGCAGCCACAGTTCTCCGCCTGCTTCGCGCAGCAACAACGCGCGACTGTTGATGGCGCGCTCGTAGGATGTGCCGGCGGCCTGGCGCCACGCCGGATCGCCATCGACATGCACCAGAACGGTCGGCGTGGTGGCAAAAAGGATCTGCGGCGCGTCGTTCTTTACCGGCACACGCGCTGCCTTGGCCAGTTGCTGCGATACCGCGTAGCTGGCCTGCAGTTCTTCCAGCGGCACGGTCAGGCCCTGGGGCGACAGGCGGCCAATCAGCGCCTGCCGCACCTTGTCGGCAGCTTCGGGCCGGGTCGGCACGTCGACACTGTCGATCTGGATATTGCTCAGTTGCACTAGCGACGATGGCTTGTCGATATCGGCCGTTGCCGAGAACCGCGCCACCCCATAGACGGGCGTGCCGTCCTTGGCGCCGATACCCACGGCAGCGCGCCCCGCCAACCGGTTGCCTTCCCATTTCTCGATTTCCGGCTGGTACAGCTCGACATGGTCGCCCGCCACCTCGAAGTTGCGCGGCCAGCTCAGCGGCGCAAGCTGCTGGGCGGTATTGGCCTGCGTGGCGGGCTTGGCTGCCCGCACAGTCGCCGGAATGGCGACCAGCAGGGCCACGGCGAGCAGTGTCTGGCTCAGGCGAAGAAGCTTGGCGAAAGACATGGAATCTCCGGCGTTCAGCGTGAGATGAATCTAAATTAGTGCGCTTGCAGGAACAATACGCGACGAAAACATTCAACCACCCGCGCAAATCCTACAGATCACAATCATTCAGAGAGGCGCCGGACGCACATCGCGTATCAACAGGCAGCCGGCCCTTGAAGCACCGACGGCGCAGCCTCACCTACACTCGAATCCGACTCTGATGCCCCCTGCCATGAGTACCAGGCGCTCCCGCCGTTCCCTGCTGGTTCCCACCGCGATCGTCGCACTGCTTCACGCCTATATCGGCGCGCGGCTGCTGCCCGCGCTGCCCCTGCCAACAGCCATCCACGCGCTGGCGGTACTGTGGTTGATCGCGTCGACGCTACTGATCCCCGCCGCCCTGATGGCGCGGCGTCTTGCCGGCGACTGGGCAGACAAGCTGAGCTGGACCGGCATGCTCGCAATGGGATTTTTCTCGTCGCTGCTGGTGCTGACCTTTGCGCGCGACCTCTTTCTGCTGGTGGCCATGCTGGCGCGCTGGCAGCCCGCCGGGCTGGCCTTCTATAGTGCGACCGCGGTTGTCGGGTTATCGATCGCCATATCCGTGATCGGCTACTTCAATGCGCGCGGGCTGGCCAGGGTCAAGAAGGTGGACGTGCCGATCGCCAACCTGCCGGATGCATTGGAAGGTTTCGCAATCGCGCAGATCAGCGACATCCACGTGGGACCGACCATCAAGGCGCCATACCTGAATCGCATCGTCGATGCCGTGAACGGGCTGAAGCCGGACGCGATTGCCATTACCGGCGATCTGGTGGATGGCTCGGTGCGCGAGCTGTCGTCCCATACCGCGCCGTTTGCACGGCTATCAGCAAAGCACGGCGCCTATGTGGTGACGGGCAATCACGAGTATTACTCGGGCGCGGAGCCGTGGATCGAAGAGCTGACACGCCTGGGGCTGCGCGTGCTGATGAACGAGCATGTCGTGGTGGCACGCGGCGGCGCGTCGCTGGTGCTCGGGGGCGTGACGGACTACACAGCCGGGGGATTTATCGAAAGCCATCGCAGCGATCCGGTGAAGGCGCTGGACGGTGCGCCCGCCGATGCAGGCGCGCGCGTACTGTTCGCCCACCAGCCGCGATCGGCACCGGCCGCCGCGGCAGCGGGCTTCGATCTGCAATTGTCGGGACACACGCATGGCGGCCAGTTCTGGCCGTGGAATCTGTTCGTACCGATGCAGCAGCCCTATG
>DAIOET010000233.1:4328-6451 GCA_036746135.1 Cupriavidus sp. | reverse complement strand
GAGGCCTGGGGTGGCTACTGGAGCTGGGACCCGAAGGAAACCTGGGCGCTGATCGTCTGGCTGAATTACGCGGCATGGCTGCACATGCGCCTGATGAAGGGCCTGCGTGGCACGGTGGCGGCATGGTGGGCGCTGGTGGGCCTGCTGGTCACGACCTTCGCGTTCCTGGGCGTGAATATGTTCCTGTCTGGCCTGCACAGCTACGGCGAACTCTGATTCGCACGGCCTCTGGACGGATCCCCAAAAGCCTGCCCTGCGGCAGGCTTTTTTTATTGCATCGCACCCTCGGTGCTGTATTCAATAGACGACCGTGAGGCACCCGCGAGCTGGATATTCATGCCTTGAAAGACACTTTTTGCGAGAAGACGCCACTTTTTTTCCACTAAACGGAATAAGGACGTCACATCGGGTGTTTACTGAGGATGAACGGCGCCGACTGTCGGCTCCGAACCGGAGAAGGAGAACATGAAGATGACCAATCGTCACACTGCTGTATCCGCGCTGCGCCCGTTTGCCCTTGCAGTTGGCGCCGCTGCCGTCCTGCTGGCCGGATGTTCGGGGATGGGCATGGGTTCCAGTGCGGGCAATATGCCGCCGACCGTCAAGGTGACCGATGGCGTGCTGACCGATCCACAGGGCTTGACGCTCTATACGTTCGACCGCGACGCGGCGAACAGCGGCAAGAGCGTCTGCAATGGCATGTGCGCCACCAACTGGCCGCCGCTGCTGGCTGAGCCGGGCCGCACTGCCTCGGGCAGCTATTCGATCATCACCCGTGACGACGGCGCGCGTCAGTACGCCTACAAGGGCATGCCGCTGTACCGCTTTGCGAAGGATGCCAAGCCGGGTGACAAGACTGGCGACAACATCAATAGCGTCTGGCACGTGGCCAAGCCCTGATTGACGGGATAACTGGACGCAGGACAACCCGGGCATGGACGGATTCGAGCGCCAGCTGGTGGCGCTGGCACCGCGTCTGCGGCGCCACGCGCGCGGCTTGACCGGCGACACCGCGCTGGCCGACGACCTGGTGCAGGACACGCTGGAGCGTGCCCTGCGCTATCGCTGGCGGTTCAGGCTGCGTCCGGGGGCGCTGTGGGGTGACGGTGCCGATGGTCTGTTGCCCTGGCTGCTGACGTTGATGCATCGCCTGCGTCTCAATGCGCTGCGCAGGGCTGATCTGGTGACCGCAACCGACGATGTGCCGGAAGTTGCCACCGTCGGTGCGGACCCAGGTCTGCGCCGCGATCTGCTCAGGGCGCTGGATGCACTGCCCGAGGCGCAGCGGGCGGTGTTGCTGTTGGTCAGCCTGGAACAGTTTTCGTACGCGGAAGCTGCCCAGGTGCTCGACGTGCCCATCGGCACGATCATGTCGCGCCTGGCGCGCGCCCGTGAACATATGCGCCGTCTGCTTGAGGGTGGCGCGAAGGACGTTGCAGTGCCCAACACGCTGCAACGGGTGAAATGATGAGTCCCCAGACGCCGGTGAGCGAAGCCGATCTCCACGCCTACGCAGACGGTCAGTTGCAAGGCCCGCGCCGTGCGGAGGTGGAGGCCTTCCTGGCCGCCGACCCGGAAGCCGCCCGCAAGGTGGAAGCCTGGCGGCAGCAGGCCGCCGCGCTGCATGCCGGCCTGGACGGCGTGCTCAATGAGGCCGTGCCCCTGGCAGCGTTGCCACGCCAGTTGCATGCCCACGGCAGCCGCGCCGCGGCATGGCGGCCCGCCTGGCCACTGGCGCTGGCAGCGAGCCTGTGCGCGCTGGTGGTGGGTGCCGCGGGCGGGTGGGTGGCGCGCGAGCGCATCGGAGGCGATGCCGTGGCTGCCGCACCGATGGAGCGCTTTGCGCGCGATGCGCTGGCCAGCTATGTCGTCTATGCGCCCGAGGTGCGGCATGTGGTCGAGGTGCCGGCCAGCGACGAGGCACATCTGATCGCGTGGTTGTCGAAACGGCTTGGTGCCGCGCTGCAGGTGCCCGATCTGCACCAGCAGGGCTTCCGGCTGATCGGCGGGCGACTCGGTGCCTCCGAAGGGGGCCCGATGGCCATTCTGATGTACGAGGACGATGCCGGCACGCGGCTGTCGCTGCAGTTGCGGCGCATGGCACAGGGCACGCCCGATACGGC
>DAIOET010000233.1:0-4228 GCA_036746135.1 Cupriavidus sp. | reverse complement strand
TCCCCGAAATGGTTGCGCGGTGACGACGTCGCCGCTTCGGAAATCACCCCCCAACCGCTGTATCTGTCACGCCGGCGTTTGCTCTCGCTTGGTGGTGCCGCTGCCGCGTCGGGTCTGGCGTCGCCGTGGTTTGCGCGACAGGCATTCGCACAGGAGGCGCCTGGCAAGCTGGCAAAGCTGCCGGCCACGCTCAACAACGCCTTCGTCGTGACCGAAAAACGCACGCCGTACGCGGACGTCACCACGTACAACAATTTCTACGAGTTCGGCACCGACAAGTCCGACCCCGCACGCAACGCCGGCACGCTGCGGCCGCGTCCGTGGCAGGTGGCCGTGGAGGGGTTGGTCAAGCATCCCAAGGTCTATGACCTCGACGAGTTGCTGAAGGTGGCGCCGATGGAAGAGCGCGTCTACCGCATGCGCTGCGTGGAAGGCTGGTCGATGGTGATTCCGTGGATCGGCTACCCGCTGGCCGAGCTGATCAAGCGCGTGGAACCGCAACCCGGCGCGAAGTTCGTGCAGTTCATCACGCTGGCGGACAAGAAGCAGATGCCCGGACTAAGCAGCGGCGTGCTCGACTGGCCCTATAGCGAAGGGCTGCGCATGGACGAGGCGATGCATCCGTTGGCGCTACTGACCTTCGGCCTGTATGGCGAAGTGCTGCCGAACCAGAATGGCGCGCCGGTGCGCATGGTGTTGCCGTGGAAGTATGGCTTCAAGAACGCCAAGTCGATCGTGAAGATCCGCTTCGTGGACAAGCAGCCGCCAACCAGCTGGAACCTTGCCGCCGCTAACGAGTACGGCTTCTATTCGAACGTGAACCCCGACGTCGATCATCCGCGCTGGAGCCAGGCCACCGAGCGCCGCATCGGCGAGGACAAGGGCGGCGGCGGCTTTTCGGCGCTGTTCGCCCCCAAGCGCAAGACGCTGCCGTTCAACGGCTACGCCGCGCAGGTTGCATCGCTTTATCAGGGCATGGACCTGAGGAAGAACTTCTGATGGCCGAGCGCGATCTGCGGACCGCGACCCAGCCACAGCCCGTGCCGCCCGGCAGGCAACTGCCCGGCGGACTGGTCATGCTGGCGCCAGCGCGCGTGCGGATGGTGAAGGTCCTTGTCTGGATACTGGCGCTGCTGCCGTTCATCCGCCTGATGTACCTGGGATCGACGTCGCAGTTTGGTGCCAATCCGCTGGAATTCGTGACCCGCTCGACCGGCACGTGGACGCTGGTGATGCTGTGCGTCACGCTGACGATCACGCCATTGCGCCGGCTTACGGGGTGGCACTGGGTGATCCGGCTGCGGCGCATGCTGGGGCTATTCACGTTTTTCTATGCGCTGCAGCACTTCCTGCTCTGGCTCGCGGTCGACCGCGGGTTTGACCTCGCATACATGATCAAGGACATCGGCAAGCGACCGTTCATCACGATGGGCTTTGCGGCGTTCGTGTTGATGGTGCCTCTGGCGGCCACATCGATGAATGCGATGGTCCGCTGGATCGGTGGCAAGCGCTGGCAGGCGCTGCACAGGTCGATCTATGTCATCGCCGTGCTGGCGATCCTGCATTACTGGTGGCACAAAGCCGGCAAGAACGATTTTGGCGAGGTATCGATCTACGCGGTCGTCGTATTCGTGCTGCTGGCCATGCGGGTCTGGTGGGCGTTCAGGCCGAAGGCCGCGACCACGGGGCGATAAAAAAAGGCGACGCATGCGTCGCCTTTTTCGTATTGCGTGACTGCGGGATCAGTCCTTCAGCAGACGCTCGCTGCGGAACAGGTCGGCTGGCAGTTCGCGCTCACGCACCAGGTGCACGGTGTCGCCGTCGACCATCACTTCGGCCGCGCGGCCGCGCGTGTTGTAGTTCGAGCTCATCACAAAGCCATACGCACCGGCCGACATCACGGCCAGCAGGTCGCCCGGCTGTACCGCCAGCGCGCGGTCACGGCCAAGCCAGTCGCCCGACTCGCAGACGGGACCCACCACGTCATAGGTCTCGGCGCTGTCGCCGCGCGGCACCACCGGTTCGATCCCGTGATATGCCTCATACATGGCGGGGCGCGCCAGGTCATTCATCGCGGCATCGACAATGCAGAAGTTCTTGGCCGCGCCGGGCTTCAGGAATTCCACGCGCGTGAGCAGCACGCCGGCGTTGCCGACCAGCGAGCGGCCCGGTTCGAACAGCACTTCACGATGACCGTGTCCGCGAGCGGCCACGCGGTCGATCAGCGTCGTGGCGAAGCCGGTGATGTCCGGCGGCGTCTCGTCCGCATAGGTAATGCCCAGTCCGCCGCCAACGTCGATGTGCTCCAGCTTGATGCCCTCGGCCTCTAGCTGTTCCACCACGTCCAGCACCTTGTCGAGCGCTTCCAGATACGGCGCCACCTCGGTGATTTGCGAACCGATATGGCAATCGATGCCGATGACTTCGAGATGCGGCAGTGCTGCGGCGGCACGGTAGGTGGGCAGTACATCCTCGAAGGCGACGCCGAACTTGTTGCCCTTGAGGCCCGTGGAAATGTACGGGTGGGTCTTGGCGTCGACGTCGGGGTTGATGCGCAGCGACACGCGCGCACGCTTGCCCAGGCGACCGGCCACGGCGTTCAGGCGATCCAGCTCGGGGATCGACTCGACGTTGAAGCCCCGCACATCGTGTTCCAGCGCCAGGGCCATATCGGGCTCGCTCTTGGCGACACCCGAGAACACCACCTTGCGCGGATCTCCGCCCGCGGCGATCACGCGCAGCAGTTCACCGCCCGAAACGATGTCGAAGCCGGCGCCCAGCTTGGCGAACACCTGCAGCACGGCCAGGTTGGAGTTGGCCTTCACCGCGTACTGCACATGCGCGTTGCGGCCTTTGCAGGCAGCCGCGTAGGCGTTGTACGCCGTAGTCAGCGCGGCGCGCGAATAGACGAAGGTCGGCGTGCCGAATTCCGCGGCGATGCTGGCCAGCGGTACTTGTTCGACGGTCAGGGCGCCGTTGTCGCGGCGATGGAAGAAATCAGTCATGTTCTGGCGTGCACTCAGCGTGCGGAGGGGGCGGAGCTGTTCTTTGCGGGTTCGGCGGGCACCGGCGCGGACGTGGCCGGCTCGCCCATCGGGCGGGCCGCGGGCGGCGTCGCACCGGGCTGGCCAAGGCCCGGATCGGCCACGGTGGGCGGCGTGGGCTCGGGCGGCACTCTGGGCATGTACAGCGGGCCACGAATGCCGCACCCGGCCAGGGGCAATGCAAGCAGGGCTGCAAACGCCGATACAATCGCACCACGACGCAGCATCGGGGAGTCTTTCATTGTTGGATGGCTTCCGGATGGCTGTGGAAAGCGCACGGCTTTCCCGTTTCCGATCAATTAGATGCCGGCTCGAAAGTCCCAATTCGATGGGCTGCCGGCGGCCTTGGAGTGTAGCATGCCCCCCCTTAACGAGACCGAGTTCCTGGCACTGGCTGGCGCTGCCCTGGACAAGCTGGAAGCCGACATTGAGTCCGCCGCCGACGCGGCAGACGCCGATGTGGAAATCAACCGCACCGGCAATGTCATGGAGCTGGAATTCGAGGATGGCTCCAAGATCATCGTGAACAGTCAGGCGCCGATGCAGGAACTCTGGGTGGCGGCAAAGGCCGGTGGCTTCCATTTCCGCCACGATGGCGCCAAGTGGGTCGATACGCGCGGCGGCGGCGAGCTGTATGCGGCGCTGTCGGGCTACATGAGCCAGCAGGCGGGTACGACGCTGACGCTGAAGTAACGCGTCCATAGCGCCTGTACCCTGGCATCGAAAAAAAACCGGCCTCGCGGCCGGTTTTTTGTTTGCCTGGAAGGACTCAGCGGGCGGTCAGGCTCCGCCGAACATTTCCAGGATCTTCTTCTTTTCCTGCTCGGTGTCCTGCGGCGGGCGCGAGCTTTCATCCGGCTTGCCCGGCCACGGATCGCCCAGTCCCACGGAAGCCACACCGGCGCCGGCCGCGTTTTCTTCGAGCGTCCAGTCGCCGGACGCCATGACCACGCCTTCGGGCGGCTGGCGGTCCGGGCTTTCGGGTACGCCCTTGAGCGCCTTGCTCATGTAGCCGACCCAGATCGGCAGGGCCAGGCCGCCACCGGTCTCGCGCACACCCAGGCTCTTGGGCTGGTCATAGCCCATCCACGCGATGGCCACGAGCTTGGGCGTGTAGCCCGCAAACCAGGCATCCACCGCATCGTTGGTGGTACCGGTCTTGCCGGCCATGTCGTTGCGGCCCA
>DAIOET010000232.1:0-6475 GCA_036746135.1 Cupriavidus sp. | reverse complement strand
GTCATACGTGGAAAAAGAGGAACGTCATCACCAGGAACAGCGGCACCAGCACGGCGCAAGACCATGCCATATAGCCGAAGAAGCTCGGCATACGTACGCCACGGCTCTCCGCAATCGCCTTCACCATCAGGTTGGGCGCATTGCCGATATAGGTATTGGCGCCCATGAACACGGCGCCCGCGGAAATGGCTGCCAGCGTCGATGCGTCTCGCGTCATGAGCGTTGCCGCATCACCACCGGCCGTATTGAAGAACACCAGGTAGGTCGGCGCATTGTCCAGGAACGACGACAGTATGCCGGTAGCCCAGAAGTACATGCTGTCGATCGGCTGCCCGTTGCTATCGCTTACCGCGTGGATCACGCCCGCGAATGCGCCCTCCGTACCGGCCTTGAGCATGGCGATCACGGGAATGATCGTCAGGAAGATGCCGGCAAACAGCTTGGCCACCTCGAGCATCGGCTCCCAATTGAATTCGTTGCCACTGCGCGCCGCACGCGGCGTTAGCAACAGCGACGCCAAAGTCACCACGACTAGCAGCACGTCGCGCACCAGCGCGGGCAGCGGCACCTCGGTGCCCATCACGTCGTACACGATGCCAGGCTTCCACAGCCCGCTCATCAGGACGAGTCCGATTACGGCCAGCAGCAGAGCGAAGTTGACCTTGCCTTCAATGCGCAGACCCCTGGAGTCTGGCGTCGGGTCCTGCGCCGCGGGCAGCTCCTCTTCACGATTGAGGTAATAGTGCCTGTCGACGAAATAAAAAAGCGCCAGCAGTACGACCCAGATGAAAAGCGTTTCAGGAAAGATGTTGCGCAGCGTCCAGGAGAACTCCACGCCTTTCAGGAAACCCAGGAACAGCGGCGGATCGCCCAGCGGCGTCAGCGCACCACCGGCATTGGCAACAAGGAAGATGAAGAAGACGACGACATGCGCCACGTGGCGACGGTTGTCGTTGGCCCGCAGCAGCGGACGAATCAGCAGCATGGCCGCACCCGTGGTGCCCATCAGGCTGGCCAGGACGGTGCCCAGCGCGAGGATGCCTGTGTTGAGTTTCGGCGTGCCATGCAGATTGCCGCGCACGCAGATGCCGCCCGCCACTACATAGAGCGCGGTCAGCAGGACGATGAACGGAACGTACTCGGCCAGAAGCGCGTGCACGGTGTTGGCCACTGCCGTGTGCACGCCGAACCGGGCAGCGAATGGCGCCAGGAACAGCACGCCCCAGGCTGCCGCGATCTTGCCGTAATGGTGGTGCCAGAATTTCGGTGCGACGAGCGGAAACAAGGCAATCGAAAGCAGGATGCCGGCGAACGGCACACCCCACAAAGGCGAAAGCGTGGCGCCATCGAGGTCGGCTGCCCGCGCCCATGCGGGACACAGCAACATCGTGGCAAACAGCATTTGAGGTAGCAGCGTGACGACACGTCGCATCAGACGGGGATCTCCTAAATCGCAACACGCGCCGCCACGCAGCAGGGCGTGGAGCCGTGGGACCGACGACAAGGCGCGCGCGTCAGGGGCATAGCCCAGGGCATCGGGACGTCGGCACGCGGCGAAGGACCCAGTTTAAAGCAAAGCCCTTTGAGAAAGGTCTGAAAGTGCGCCAATCCGGGCGCTACAGCTAACCCTGGCGGTCAGTCCTGATCGACCAGAATCACATGCACGCGATATGGGCCGTGCGCGCCGAGCACGATGGTCTGCTCGATGTCCCCGGTGCGCGAGGGACCGCTGATGATATTGGTGGCGCGTGGCAGTTGGCCGTGTTCTGCGCGCATGCGCGCGAACGCTTCCTCCAGGTTGGCGACAATGCGCGAAACCGGCACCACGGCAATATGGGTTTCTGGCAGCAGCGCGGCCGATGCGAAGGTGTCCGGCCCCGAAAGCAGCATCAGCGAACCGGTCTCGGCAATGGCCACGAAGCAACCAGTAATGCCGACGAGGTCGCCGTGCTCGCGGTCCGCCTGCGGATCTCGCACCGGCGGGCGGCACGCCACGTCCAGCCCCTGATCGGCCCACGGCAGATCGCGCAGACTCGTCCACGTGACTGCGCGCCGCTCCAGCTTGAGGCCGTCCAGATAGCGCGATACCGCGCCCGGCACCTCGGCCAGCGTCGCCACACGATCCACCGTCGAGGCCATCTTCCGCGCCTGCACGCTGAACGCTTCGGCACGGTCATCGGGCACTGCGGGCTGCGGACCCTGCGGATGCCGCGTCAAATAGTCGGCCACCGCATCGCGCTCGCCCGGCGTTACCTCGGCACCCCTGCCTTGGGCGGCACGAATACGGGCAAAGATACGGTCACGGGCTGCGTTCGTTTCCATAGTGTCGGCGAGGAGAGTGGCGAGCTGGGCGATTATAAGAAATCTACGATGAGCAGCACGTGAATCCTGTTAAGCGGGCTGCTGAACGTCGAACACCTGCCTCAGGTATGCGAGGTAACCGGGGTCGTCGCACATGGTTTTCTCCGGCGTATCCGACAACTTGGCAACCGGCTGGTCATTGCAGCGAACCATCTTGATGACGATCTGCAACGGTGTGTAGCCCAGGTCGTTCGTCAGGTTGGTGCCCACGCCAAAGGCCAGCTTGCAGCGACCACGGAAACGCTCATAAAGCTCGATGACCTTCGGGATGTTCAGGGCATCGCTGAAGATCAGCGTCTTGCCGCGCGGATCGACGCGGTTGGCGGCGTAGTGGGCAAGCATCCGTTCGCCCCATTCGAAAGGGTCACCGGAATCGTGCCGCACGCCATCGAACAGCTTGCAGAAATACAGATCGAAGTCGCGCAGGAATGCGTCGAAGCCATAGGTATCGGACAGTGCGATACCCAGGTCACCCCGATATTCGCGCGCCCAGTTCTCCAGCGCATAGACCTGCGAGTCGCGCAGCCGAGGCCCCAGCGCCTGGCAGGCCTGCAGGTATTCGTGCGCCATCGTGCCAAGCGGCGTCATGTTGTGCAGACGCGCGAAGTGGACATTGCTGGTGCCGGCAAGCTGCGGCCCGAGCACGGTGCGCATCGACAGCAGCACCTCTTCCTGCCAGTCGCCCGAGAAGCGGCGGCGCGTGCCGTAGTCCGCAATCACGCAATCGCTGTATCGCGACGATTTCAGCAGGGCCAGCTTGGCCTCCAGCCGGCGGCGGCCCTCGTCCAGGTCGGGCTTGGGCTGCGTGCGGCGGAAGTACACCTCGTTGACGATTGCCAGCAGCGGGATCTCGAACAGGATCGTATGCAGCCACGGACCGCGGATCGTGATGTCGATTTCGCCGTTGCCCTGCGCGGACGGCTGCACCTCCACGTATTTCTCATTCAGGTGGAACAACGCGAGGAAATCGACGAAATCGCTCTTGATGAAGCGCATCCCGCGCAGGTACTCCAGTTCCTCGTCGGAAAAACGCAAGTCGCACAGCTGCCTGAGTTCGTCGCGGATCTCGTCGACATACGGCGTCAGGTCGACCCCGGCATTGCGGCACTTGAAGCGGTATTCGACCTGGGCCTGCGGAAAGTGGTGCAGCACCACCTGCATCATCGTGAACTTGTACAGGTCGGTGTCGAGCAGGGAACGGATGATCATAGCGAAGCCAATGCTGGGGCGCGGCGAAGTCAGGCCATCATGCTAACCGAAAGTCACGCGCCCCATGCGCGGACGGCCGGCGCATGGATTCAGCCACCGTCGAGACCGCGCAGTGCGGGTGTCGCCGGTCGCGCCGGCCGTTGCGACTGCAGGCACCAGAGCCGCTGGCCCCGGTCGTCGTCGCATGTCACCAGCGTCGCCTGCGTGCGCGGTACCGCCGCCGGCAACGGATCGGCGAAAATGCCGGATGCCACCATGATGCGTTCCTGGTAGACCGGCTGCCCCGCGCGATCGAAGCGCAGCACCTGGATCAGCGTGTCGGGCGCGGGCTGCAAGTCCTTGTCGCAGGGCAGAAAGCCATCGCGATTGCAGTTGGCCAAGGCCAGGCCCGCTGGCGTGCGAATGACACTGAAGCTGTCCCAATCGAAAGCGGTCAGCGTGGTCAGGGCCACGGGCTGGTCGGTCCGCGCGCGCCACGCCACCAGGCGCGACACCACGCTGTCGGCCATTTTGTCGGGCCGCGGCGGCGCGGGCTGGGCGAGCGCGCCGGTGCCCAGCAGGACACAAACCATCGCGGCGCTGGCCAATCGGCCCATTAAGCTGGCTGACATGAGGAAGTCCCTTGCAAGATTGCCCCCGATCAAAGAGTGGGAACCGCGCGAAAATGGCACGCAAAGCGCCTGGGGCGGCACTCATCGGCCCGAAAAGCCACGAATGACACAGGGGAATAGTAGTCCGACGGCACGCGGCGCGGATACCGATCCGCCCCAAAACCGGGGCTGCAGGCCGTTCCAGCGCCTGTTTTGCACCGAAAGTACATAAAGAAATAAGAAAACTATCTGACCCGGCTATATAGACTGGCTATCCTTGCGAGAAGGCTCAGCTACAATATCGGTCTTTGAAAGGCCTCGGCCCTCGCTCGCCCCAAGTTATCCCGATTGACACGCGCGATGTTTGACGCGTAGCGGGCAACTCGCAGAGCGGCTGGCAAGAATCCGGCCCTGGACAATATCCCCATCGAAGACCGATCCGTTTTTCTGGAACCGAAATGACTCACGTTGTCACCGAATCCTGCATCCGTTGCCGTTACACCGACTGCGTTGATGTGTGTCCGGTCGATTGTTTCCGCGAAGGCCCGAACTTCCTGGCCATCGATCCCGACGAGTGCATCGACTGCGCCGTGTGCGTGGCCGAGTGCCCGGTGAACGCGATTTACGCCGAGGAAGATGTTCCCGGCGACCAGCAGCAGTTCATCGAGCTGAACGCCGACCTGGCCCGTAACTGGCCGTCCATCACCAAGACCAAGGCCCCGCTGGCCGAGGCCGAGGAATGGAAGGACGCCACCGACAAGCTGCAATACCTGCAGCGCTAAGAAAAGACTGACGCCACAGGTGGCCACTCCCGGCAGCCGCTGCCGGGACGCGCCAGCCAGCGTCACAGAAAGCCGTCCCCACGCGCTTTCCCGTAATACCGGGCATGACCATGCCCACAACGTATCAGGACGAATATGGACTTGAGCATTCCAAATCCCGTGGCCGACGCGACTCAGCAGGCTGGCGGCAACAACGGCGGCCAGCCGCTGGAAATCGACGCGCTGATCGTTGGCGCGGGCCCCGTTGGCCTGTTCCAGGTGTTCGAACTCGGCCTGCTCGAAATCAAGGCGCACGTGATCGACTCGCTCAAGGTGGTTGGCGGCCAGTGCGTGGAGCTGTATCCGGACAAGCCGATCTACGACATCCCGGCCGTGCCGATCTGCACGGGCCAGGAACTGACCGACAACCTGCTCAAGCAGATCGAGCCGTTCTCGCCCACGTTCCACCTGGGCCAGGAAGTCAGCGTCGTGGAACGCCGTGAAGACGGCCGTTTCTTCGTGGAAACGTCGCTCGGAACCCGTTTCATCACCAAGACCATCTTCATCGCTGCCGGCGTGGGTTCGTTCCAGCCGCGCACGGTCAAGGTGGAAGGCATCGACAAGTTCGAAGGCAAGCAGCTGTACTACCGCGTGAAGGATCCGAGCCGTTTCCACGGCCGCAACCTCGTGATCGTCGGCGGCGGCGATTCCGCGCTGGACTGGGCGCTGGACCTGCACGGCAAGGCCGAGTCGATCGTGCTGATCCATCGTCGCGACGGCTTCCGCGCCGCACCGGCCTCGGTGGCCAAGATGCGCGACCTGTGCGAGCAGATGGAAATGCAGTTCATGGTTGGCCAGATCGGCGGCTATGAAGAGAAGGACGGCGTGCTCACCGAGATCAAGGTGACCGGTGGCGATGGCGTGACCCGCCGCATGCCGCTGGACGACCTGCTGGTGTTCTTCGGCCTGTCGCCGAAGCTCGGCCCGATCGCCGAGTGGGGCCTCGAGCTCGAGCGCAAGCAGATCAAGGTGGATACCGAGAAGTTCGAAACGAACATCCCGGGCATCTTCGCCGTGGGTGACATCAACACCTACCCGGGCAAGAAGAAGCTGATCCTGTCGGGCTTCCACGAAGCTGCCCTGGCAGCATTCGGCGCCGCGCCTTACATCTTCCCGGACAAGAAGATCCACATGCAGTACACGACGACTTCGCCGAAGCTGCACAAGGTGCTGGGCGTCGAAACACCGGTATTCGACTAAATCGTCGACGCTCGAACAAAAAAGCCGCCTTTGAGGCGGTTTTTTTGTTTGCACAAACCAAAAAGCTGGCTATAATGCGGCCTCGCTGTTGAACACGGCAACGCGGCAAAAGGCGGAAACGCCCACTGCTGGCCGGTTTCAAGGCGAACCAGAGTTTTACCAACAGCTTCTGACGAAAATAAAACGTTAAAAAGTTGTTGACGAAACGAAGAGAAGCTGGTTATAATTTCTTTCTCAGCTGTTCCCCGATAGCTCAGTCGGTAGAGCGCCGGACTGTTAATCCGTAGGTCCCTG
>DAIOET010000231.1:0-6499 GCA_036746135.1 Cupriavidus sp. | reverse complement strand
TCGCGCAGCTTGCCCAGCGTCATCGGGATGCCGTAGTGCCGGCAGATCATCGCCAGGCAGGCAGCGCCGCAATCCATCTCCTCGGCCTGCTCCACCAGCGCAAAACGGCGGATCAGCCGTTCACCAAGCTCGGGCTTGGAATGCAGATCCAGCAGTACCGGCCGCTTGCGCCGCTCCGCCAGCTTCTGTTGCCGATGCAGTTCCCGATCCACGGTGCGGATGCGTTCCTCCAGCACCTCGCGCAGCCTGGCGTTGCGCTCCAGAATGAGCTGGACCGTCTTCTCCGGTATCACCAGCAGCCGCACGTCGGTCTCGGCGATAGCCGACGCCACCTGTTCCTGCCGCATGACGCAGGCGCGTTCGCCAAATAGCTCGCCCTGCCCCAGCATGGCAAGCTGGAACGTATCGCCATCCTCCTCGCGCACGATGCGCACCGTACCCTGGCGCACCACATAGAGGCGGCGATCCTCGCGCCCATCCTGCTGAAGAATGGCCTTGCCCGCCGCCACGCGCTTGACGCCGACGCTGCGTACCGCGTCTTCCAGCTCCAGCTTGTCCAGCTTGCCGCGCAGGTCGAACAGCCGCGCCACAAAGCCACCGGCCGAACTGATCGCCACATAGCTCGTGATAAAGGCAAGCGCGGACGGGTTGCCGCCCACCACCGGCTCCGACACCGTGCGCGGGATCATCAGCAATTCGGTCTTGCCCGATGCCCGCACCGACGATTCATGCCGATACTCGCGCAGCAAGGCGATATCGGCGAACACCTCGCCGGCCTTGCGCACGCCCATGCTGATTTCCTTGCCGTGTTCCTCGTTGAACACGCGCACGGAACCGCTACGCACGATGAAGATGCCTTCCGCGGCCTCCCCCGCGTTGCAGACCGTATCGCCAAAGCCAAACGTCAGCGTGCGCGCGCTGGCCGCCAGGCGCTCGATTTCTTCGTGTGTCAGCGGCGACAGTATCTCCACCGTCGCAAGAAAGTCGGCCAGCGACTGCCCGACGGGCGGCTGCTGCCCGACCGGTGCGGCGGCAGCGGCCTCGCTAGCGGGCTTCGATGACATGTTCCTGCGCCCTCGCCATCAGCCAATCCTCGCGCAACAGCCTGCGGATTTCCACGGTCACGTCCGGATCTAGCCGGGCCGGGTGCTTGGCACGCACCAGGAATACCTCGAAGAACGATTTGTCCGGCGCCGGGAATGGCCCGAGCAGATCGCCCGCTTCCGCATTGAAGACCCTGGCCTCGATATCCCCTTTCAACGAGCCACGCAGCACCTTGCCGATATCGCCGCCCTGCTCCCGCGTATCGGCGATGGAATGCTCGCGCGCCATATCGGCAAAACTGTCGGGGTCGTCCTGCAGGTAAGACACCAGCTCCCTGGCCTTGCCCTCGGTATCCACCACGATATGGCTGACCTCAATGCTGTCGAACTTCGGGGAATTGAGCTGGAAGTAGGCTTCCACGGCGTCGTCCGTGCCCACCTGCTCCATCATCTTCTCCTGGTACAGGCTGTCGGTGATGAAGGTCTCGAACTCGTCGAGCGTGATGTTCAGCGCGTCCAGGTAGTGGTTCATGTCCGCCGCGCGATGCAGCCCGTGCACGCGGCGGAACTGATCGGCGCGCTCCTGCACCTCGTCCTGCGTCAGCTTGATGCCATGACGGCGCGCCGCATGCGCTGTCAGCTTGTCTCGCACCAGTTGCTCCACCAGGCCCTCGAACTGGCCGGTAAGCTTCAGGACCCTCACGAATTCGTCGACGCCGATCACTTCGTCGTCGATGCGCACGATGGCTGTCATCGCCCTCTCCTCCTGGTTACCGTTCAGCCCGCGACCTGCCGGAAGGGGTCCAGCCCCAGGTCGATCAGGCGTCTTTCCCGCACCACGATCTCGGCCGTGGCGGTCATGCCATAGCGCAGCGGATACTTGTTGTTGGCCACGCTGTAGTAGTCCTGCGCCAGGCGCACCCGCCCCTCGTAGACCGGTTGCTTGTCCGGGCCGGACGGCTTGGTGGCCGGCGATATGTATTCGAGCGTGCCCGCGACCAGTCCGTAGCGCTGGTACGGAAACGCGCTGAACTTGAGCTTGACGGGCAACCCCTCGCGCAGGAACGCGCGGTCGCGCTCGGCAATCTCGATGCGCAGCATCGGGCGTGCATCCTTCGGCGCGATACCGCCGAGCGGCGTGTTGGCCTGCACCTTGTCACCGCGCTGGGTCGACGTAACGTCGGTGACCACGCCCGCGACGGGCGCCAGTATCAGCAGGAAGTTGTCCTTGTCGATGTTCTCGAACTTGATGCGCGCGGCCGCGTCGGCCACCAGCCGGGCGGTCTGCACCTGCAGCCGCAGCTTGTCTTCGGTGCTGGTGATTTCGCGCACGGCGGCGTCGTACTGCACGCGCAGGCTCGCCAGTTCCTGGCCGCTGCCTTCCAGTTGCGCGCTGGCCTGGGTGTACTCCTGCGCCAGCCTGGCATCGAGCTCCGCCAGCCGCGACTGCGCCACGCGCAGCGTGTTCTCGGCGTCCTGCGTGGCGGCGCGCTTGGTTTCGACCTGCGATTGCGAAACGCCGCCGCCCGCTGGCAGCGCGAACAGGCGCGCATAGCGATCCTGTTCCTGCCGCGCGAAATCGCGCGCACGACGGGCGTTCTCCAGATTGCTGCGCGCCTCGGTCAGTTGCGCGCGCTGCTGCTCGGCCAGCCGCGTCGTGCCTTCGGCAAGACGGTTCTCATGCTGGCGCGTATTGAGTTCGATCTGCTGCTTCAGCGCCAGCGCCCTGCGCTCCAGCAGCGCCTTGCGTTCCGGAAACTGCTTCCATTCACGCTCGGCATCCTCCAGCTTCAACTGGGCCTGCAGTGCGTTGGCCGCGGCCTCGATTGCACCGCGCGCATTGAGCCGCGCCACGACGTCGTCTTTCGATACCGGCTGGCCTTCGGCCACGTAGAGATCGACCAGTTCGCCATCGACCGGTGCATAGAAGCGCCGCACCTCGGACTCCGGCGCGAGCGTGCCTTGCGCGGTAACGATGACGTCGGCGTGACCGAAGAACGACCAGAGCAACGCGCAGAGCACGAGCACACCGGTAGTGACCACGGTCAGCAGCGTCAGCCTGCGCGGCTCGGCGCTGAGCAGCGCAATGCCTTCGGCGCTATGGTCTTCCAGCGCTTCCGTCAGCGGCCGCAGCTTGTTGTCGCGGTTTTCGTCCTTCATGGCGTACTCCCCGCTCCGGGTTTCGCGGCGGCCGTGGTGCCACTGCCATCCTTGTCGCCCTGCTTGTCCGCCGGCTTGTCGCCTGCCTTGCTGCCTTCGCCCACCAGCGCCAGCTTGGCCTTGAGCACCGTTGGGTCCAGCACCATGCGCAGGTCACCGAGCGAGCGGCGCTGCGAATCGATCTCGGCCTCGATGTCGTCACGGACCTTGTTCCATTGCGCGGTGTCCTCGATCTTCAGTTGCGCATAGATGCGCAACCCCTGTCTGGCATCGTCCTGCGCATCGGCCAGCAATTTCGCCTGAGAGCGGAACTTGGCCGAGATACCGGATTCGAGCCGCTGCTCGCCGGCGATCATGCCGTTGTTGCGGTACTGACGCCATCCCGTGGCCGCACGGTTCAGCAGCATGTTCGCGCGGCGCAGCGCCGCATCGCGGATGCTGTTGACGTCGGCATCGACGCCCTTGGCGAAGAATGCATCGGCCTTGGGGTCCAGCGAGGCATAGAAGGACAGCAGTTGGTCGTCATACCCGGGAGATCCGCGCCCGGCCTTGATGGCGGCATATTGCGCCAGCACCTGTTCCTTGTGAGCGGCATCCTTGGCGACGTCGGCACTCCACGGACCCGCCGTCACGGTCTTCAGCACGGCCAGGGCCGCGGCGCCATCGCCCTGCTCCCATGCCTTGCTGGCCGCGGCGTACTGCTTCTGCACGTCGTCGCCGGGCAGGCGCGTGGCCTTGAGCTTCTGGTACGCCGCCTGGAACGGCGGCGTGGAAAAGCTGGCCTTCTGCATCAGCGTCACCAGCGGGCCTGGCGCGCGGTCGCGCAACGACTCGATCATCGCCGTGTACTGGCGCAGATCGTTCTCCACCACGTTGAGCCCGGCCAGACGTGGGTACTTGTCCTTGTATTCGGCCAGCATGGACTCCAGCGCCTCGGGCTGGTCGCGTCCGACTTCCGTGGCGATGGCTGCGTTGAGCCTGTCGATGGCGGCCAGGTACACCGACTCGTCGTTCTGCAGGCGGCGCAGATCGCTCAACGCGCGCGCATAGGTGTCGCGGAATGACGGCACGTCGTTGGCGATGCGGCCGAGCAGCCGCTGGTGCGACGCCGTGTCGTCATTCCAGCGCCGCAGCAGGTCGCGGATTTTCGATTCATCGGCATAGATGCGCACCGGCCCTTCGATGCCGCCGCGCCCGGCCACGTACTGTTCGAGATCGCCGACCCACGCAAGCTGCGCAATCAGCGCCTGGCCGTCCGGGTTGTGCTGGCTGCGTGTTCGCATTTCGCCAAGCACCGCCGTGGCGCCGGCAAAGTCGGCGGCCTGCAGCCGTGCGGCCCACTGCGGCACGTATCCGCGCATCAGCGCCTCGGCGCCCAGCGCCTGGTAGCGCGCCTCATCGGGATGGCGCGACAGTACCTTGTCCGCCACCTCCGCCGCGCGCACGTACTTGCCTTCGTCGACCAGCGCCTGCAGAGACCGGTCAGACGCGCCGCGCCACCAGAGGTAGCCGCCGCCAATGACCAGCACGGCGATCACCAGAATGGCCACCCGCCCCGCACGCTCCAGCTGGTGCCGGTCGCGGATGCCGAAACTGCGCATGCCTTCCACCAGCATCATCGTCATGCGGCTGCGCTGGGGCGGCGCATGCGCGGCATCGCCCGTATCGGGCATGGCTTCGGGATTGACTTCATCCTCCTGCGCGGCCGGATAGTCCATGCAGAAGATATCGAGAAAGGAATCCGCGGCACCCACGAATGTGGTTTTGTCCGGATCGCCATCGACGGGCATGGCCGCCTCGCGGCTGACCTGTGGCTCGGCCGCCGGCACCGCCAGCGACGTACGGGTGGCCGTGGCATCCGCATCGCTTTCCCGGTCGATATCGACGCGATAGACGAAGTGGCTGCCGCCAAACGCCACCACATCCTCCGGCTCCAGCCGGATCGACTGGTCGCGCAGGCGCACGCCGTTGACGAACGTGCCATTGGTGCTGCCCAGGTCTTCGATCCACGGCACGCCATGCTTCAGATACACATGCGCGTGGCGCCGCGACAGGTAGTTCACCTGGTGCGGATACCCGTCGCGATAGCGCGCGAACGTGTCGTCCGCCTTGCTGACCATGAACGGGAATCCGGTGATGACAACCGGCTGCAGCCCCAGTTCGTCTCGCATGGGGGACAGCGTGACCGCCACGCGGGGCGGCTCGGGGTCGGGAGGGCGCGGATAGAGCCTGACGCGGTACGCAAGCCCCGCGCCGAAGCTGACTTCGTCGCCATCGCGCAGGCGCGCGGGCTGCTGCGCCACGGTATCGCCATTCACGCGCGTGCCGTTCTTGCTGCCCAGGTCGGCTACGTAGACCGCGCCGTCCTCGGAAAAAATGCGCGCATGGCGGCGCGACAGCACCGAGACGGCTTCGGATGGATAGGCGGCAAACGGCGCTTCGCCGCGTCCGATCGCGAACAGGTCCTCGTCGATGCGGATCTCGCCAAGCTCCGGGCGTGACACCGGCATCAGCAGGACGTCGAACACCTGCCCCGCCTGGGGCGCCATGACCGGCACATCCATGAAGGGAGCTTCGTCGCGCGTCATGTTTCAACTGAGCCAACAGTAGAGCCTGTGGCGCGCAACCGCGAGCCAACGCAGCGACACACACTGCAGGCATCGGCAAAGGGGCGGCAAGTCACGGGTAAGAACATAGTAGGCCACGCTTGAGGGGAGTCAATGCGCTGCGGCGCAGCGTTGTGCAAACGCACGTACGGCGCGGGTTTCAAGGTTGAAACGCTTTGTGCGTTGCTGCGGCTAACGCGCCGCCTTGGGCACCGCCGCGTCGGCCGGCTTCGAAGCATCGGCGGCCGTATCCACACGGCCGTTGCGTATGTCGACATCGGGCCAGCCGCCACCGAGTGCCTTGTACAGCGTGACGGTATCGGCCAGGATTTGTTGGTGCACGGCCAACAACGATTGCTCGGCGGACAGCAGCGAACGCTCGGATTCGAATACATCGAGCTGCGAGGCGATGCCTTCACGCGCCTGTGCCTCGATCTGCGCACCCACCACGCGCAGCTGGCTCACCTGCTGCTGCAATTCGATGCGTTGCTTCTTGTGGGCGTCGACATTGACCAGCGCGCTCTCCACTTCTTCGAAAGCGGTCATCACGGTACGGCCGTATTCGTTTTCGACCACGCCGACGTTGGCTTCGGTGGTTTTCACGCGGGCGCGCACGTTGGGGTCGAGCATCGGCAGGTTGATGCTGGGCATGAAGCCGAACGTGAACGACTTCATCAGGTCGGACAGCGC
>DAIOET010000230.1:0-6525 GCA_036746135.1 Cupriavidus sp. | reverse complement strand
AATTCGACGCGCGCCAAGGACGACGAGTAAGTCTCCCGCGTTTCTGCGAGCCGGCCCTGTGCCGGCGCCGCAATCCTCTTCTTTCCCGCAATGACCGAATCCCAAGCCAACCGTCCGCCCCGGCTGCCGCGTCGTGACGTGCATGGCGTGCTGCTGCTCGACAAGCCGCTGGGCCTGTCGTCCAACGATGCGCTGGTGCGCGCCAAGCGCCTGCTGCGTGCGAACAAGGCCGGTCATACCGGCACGCTCGATCCGCTGGCCACTGGCTTGTTGCCGCTGTGTTTTGGCGAAGCCACCAAGTTCTCGCAGGACCTGCTCGACGCCGACAAGACCTACGAGGCCGCAGTGCGCCTGGGCGTCACCACGACAACCGGCGACGTGGAAGGTGACATCGTCAGCGAACGCCCGGTGACGTGCGACCGCGCTGCACTCGATTCGGCCATCGTGCGCTATACGGGCGAAATCGAGCAGGTGCCGCCGATGTACTCGGCGCTGAAGAAGGATGGCAAGCCGCTCTATGAGTACGCGCGGGCCGGGCAGACCGTGGAACGCGCGGCCCGGCAGGTGACGATCCATGCGATCACGCTGCTCGATGTCGACTTGGAAAATGCTCGCTTTACGATGCGCGTGACCTGCAGCAAGGGCACGTACATTCGTACGTTGGCTGAGGATATTGGCGAGGCGCTGGGTTGCGGCGCACACCTGACCGGCCTGCGCCGCACTGGTGTGGGCGATCTGACGCTCGACGGTGCCGTCACGCTGGAGCAGATTGACGCACAGCCCGACGATGTCCGGCCCACGTTGCTGGCGCCGGTGGATGCGCTGCTGCAGCGTTGTCCGCCCGTGCATCTCGATGCCGCGGCAGCCGGCCGCTTCCTGCAGGGACAACGTATCGCGCGCCGCGATCTGCCCGAAGGCCCGGTGCCCGAGGAGGGCGTGCTGGCGCGTGTCTATGCGGACGGAAAGTTGATGGGCGTGGCGCGAATGAAGGAAGGCGCGCTGCGGCCCGAAAGACTCGTAAAACTCTAAGTAGCGTTGCTATGCGCTCCCCCTTCCCGCCACGCGGGAGAGGGGAGTCAGACCGGTAGTGGCTCAGTGCGCTCCGGCCGCATCGGCGCCACCGCCACCCTTGGCGCGCTTGGTCAGCCACACAAACACAATCAGCACGAAGAACAGCACGCCCGAGATCCAGAAGATGTCGTTGGCGCCCAGCATCGATGCCTGCAGCGAGATGTTTCGCTCGATAAGTCCGATCGCCTGCATCTTCGACATCCCCATTTCCATCAGATGGTCCAGTTGCGCCTGATAGGTCGGGTTGTATGGGCTGATCTGTTCCACCAGCTGGGCATGATGCAATGCCGAGCGGTTTTCCCAGATCGTGGTCGAGATCGAGGCACCGATCGCGCCGAACGTGATCCGCACGAAATTCGACAGACCCGAGGCCGCGGGAATCTTCTCGGGCGGCTGGCCGGACAGGATGATCGACGTCAGCGGGATGAAGAACATCGCCATTGCCGCGCCCTGAATCAGCGTCGGAATCACCAGCGCGCGTGTGTCCACACCCGTCGTGAAACCGGCACGCATAAAGCTGACCGCGCCAAACGTGATGAATGCGGTGGTGGCCACCCAGCGCGCGTCGATCTTCGGCAGCACGCGGCCAATGATGGGCGACAGGATGATCGCGAAGATACCCACGGGGGCGGTCACCAGGCCGGCATCGGTAGCGGTGTAGCCGACGATGGTCTGCAACCATAAGGGCAGGATCACGAGATTGCCGAAGAACAACCCATAGGCCACTGAGATCGCTACCACGCCCGCCGCGAAATTGCGGCCCTTGAACAGGTGGATATCGACGATCGGGTGCTTCTCGTAAAGCTCCCACGCCAGGAAGAACAGGAAGCCGACGATGGCGATCACTGTCAACGCCACGATCACGCCTGAATGGAACCAGTCCAGCTCCTTGCCCTTGTCGAGCATCAGCTGCATCGAGCCCACCCAGATCACGAGCAAAGCCAGGCCGATGCGGTCGATCGGCAGCACCTTGGTTGGCGTTTCACGATCGCGATAGATGGCCCAGGTGACGTAAGCCGTGAGGATACCGATCGGCACGTTGATGTAGAAGATCCACGGCCACGTCATGTTGTCGGAGATCCAGCCACCGAGCAGCGGTCCCATGATTGGCGCCACGAGCGTGGTCATGCCCCATAGCGCCAACGCCATCGAACTCTTGGCGGGAGGGTAGCTGGCCAGCAGCAGCGCCTGCGACAACGGAATCATCGGGCCGGCGACGGCGCCTTGCAGCACCCGTGCGGCCAGCAGCGTTTCCAGGTTCGGTGCCACGCCGCAGAGCCAGGACGACACCACGAACAGCAGGATCGATAAAACGAACAGGCGCACGGCGCCAAAGCGCGTGGTCAGCCAGCCGGTCAGCGGCACCGAGATGGCGTTGGCCACCGCGAATGACGTGATGACCCACGTGCCCTGGTTCGGCGACACACCGAGGTCGCCCGAGATGGCTGGGATCGACACATTGGCAATCGACGAGTCGAGCACGTTCATGAACGTGGCCAGCGACAGCGCAATGGTGCCCAGTATCAGCTTGCCGCCCGTAAGCGGCGGATGCGCGGCGGGGCGCGCGGGGGCCGGCTTCGGGGCCGGGGCCGCGCCAGCGCCCGGCGTTGCGGTGGTGGTATTAGCCATGTGGGCAGTCAGCCAGTCAAGCGGGGTCGGATCAGGTGTTAGCCGGCTTGCCCGGCTTGGCTGGCGCGGAACGCGCCGCGCTGGCGGCGTTCGGCGTGCCGGCCGGCGCCTGCGTGCGGCCGCCGTTGTTGACGGCGATGATGCGGGCGATCAGCTCGTCGGCGTCCTGTGCCACCTTGTCATATACATCGGTCTGCAACGGCTTGGCCGACTTGGCCGTTACCAGCGAGGCGCCTTCTTCCTTGCGCACATCGACCGTCACGTTCATCGACAGGCCCACGCGCAGCGGATGGTCCTTGAGCTGTTGCGGGTCCAGTGCGATACGTACCGGCAGGCGTTGCACCACCTTGATCCAGTTACCCGTGGCGTTCTGGGCGGGCAGCAGCGAAAACGCGGCGCCAGTGCCGGCCGAAAAGCCTTCCACATGGCCCGTGTACTTGACCTTGGAGCCATAGACGTCGGCTTCCAGCTCAACCGGCTGACCGATCCGCATATGCGTGATCTGCACTTCCTTGAAGTTGGCGTCGACCCAGACCTGATCCAGCGGCACCACGGCCATCAGCGGCGTGCCGGGCGCTACCCGCTGCCCCACCTGCACCGAACGCTTTGCCACATAGCCCGTGACCGGTGCCGGCATGGTCGAGCGCGCGAACGCCAGGTAGGCCGAGCGCAGGTTGGCTGCGGCGCGCTGCACGCTCGGGTGCTTTTCCACCGTGGTCTGGTCGGTCAGCACCTGGTTCGATGCCAGTTGTTCCCTGGCTGCCACCAGCGCCGATTCGGCCGCCTTGAGTGCCGTCTGCGCGTGGGCGATTTCTTCGCTCGATACCGCGCCCGAACCGGCGATGGCCTGGCGGCGCCGCAGATCGTCGCGTGCCTTGGCCACGTCGGCATCGCGCAGTGCTACCTGTGCGGACAGCGAGCCATTGTTCACATACAGCGTGCGTACCTCGCGCACGGCCTGTGCAAGCTGTGCCTCGGCCTGTTCCATCGCAACCTGCGTGTCGGCGCGGTCAAGCTGGATCAGGGGCTGGCCAGCCGTCACGAGCTGCGTGTCGTCAGCGGCGATCGACACCACGGTGCCGGCCACCAGCGGTGTCACCTGCACCACGTTGCCGGCCACATAGGCGTCGTCGGTGTTTTCAAAGTGGCGCGCGTAGAGGCCCCAGTAGAGGCCATAGCCAACGCCGGCCACCACGACCGCGGCCGTCAGCGATACCAGCAGGCGTTTGCGCTTGCCGTTGTTTTCAGCCGCGGGGGCTGCTTGCGGATTGGTGCTCATGGTCGAATCCCTCGAATCTTGTGCGATTTCTCGTCGTGTTCTGTGTGTGCCCGGCGATCAGCCTCGGGCGGCCGGGGCGGTCCTGGGCTGGCTGGCAGCGCCATGCGTGGCGGCGTCGGGTTCCTGATAGCCTCCGCCAAGCGTCTTCATCAGTCCCATCTGCAGATCGAGCCGGCGCGCCTGCAGATCGGTTGCCAGACGCCGCTGCTGAAGGACGTTGCTTTCCGCGTTCAGCACGGTGAGCTGCGTGCCCAGGCCGGCCTTGTAGCGGGTAGTGGCCAGCGAATAGGCGTGCTCGGCCAGGTCGAGCGCTTCGCGCTGCGTCTGGATCTGCTGGTCGACGCTGCGAATGCTGATGACGATGTCGGCGGTTTCGCGCAGCGCGTCGACCAGTGTCTGGTTGTAGCTGGCCGCGGCGATGTCGTACTGCGCGTACTTGCCCTTGAGGTTGGCGCGCAGGCGGCCGCCTTCGAATATCGGCAACTTCAGCGTGGGTCCGAAACCGAATGTGCGGCTCATGCCCATCAGCAGGTTGGACGGATCGAGCGAGGCGAATCCGGCAAAGGCGTTGAGCGTGACGTCGGGCAGGAATTCCTTCTTTGCCACGCTGATGTCCTTCGATGCCGCCTCCACGCGCCAGCGTGCCGCAACCAGGTCCGGGCGGCGGGCGATCAGTCCGATGGTCAGGTCATCGGGCAACGTGGGGGTGGCATTGGCCAGCAGCGTCGGCTTGGCGATCTGCAGGCCGCGATCGGGGCCCTTGCCCAGCAGCGCGGCGATCTGGTTGCGCGCCAGCGCGATTTCCTCGTCCACGCGTTGCAGGTCGGTCTGGGCAGCGGCTACCGTGCCGCGTGCCTGCGTGGTTTCCACCTGGGTGTCCAGGCCGGCGGCCAGGCGCTGGCGCGACAGGTCCGTCAGGTCGCGGCGCTGGGCGATGGCGCGCTCGGCCACATCGCGTTGCGCGTAGAGCGCGGCCAACCGGTTGTAGCCGCGTGCGACCGACGTGGTCAGCAGCAGTCGTGATGCCTGGCTTTCGGCTTCAATCGCGCGGTCATCGGACAGCGCGGCCTCCAGTGCATCGCGGTTCTTGCCCCAGAAGTCCAGATCCCACGCGAAGCCTAGCTGCAGGCGCGACTGGTTCTGCCAGGAGCCGGCCAGCGGCGTGCCTTCGAACAGATCGGTTTCCGAAAAACGCTGGCGTACGATGCTGCCCTCGAAATTCACTCCTGGATAGAGTGCGGCGCGGGTAGCGTCGGCCATCGCGCGCGATGCGGCCAGGCGGGCAAAGGCCACCTGCAGGCTCGGATTGCCCTGAATGGCTTCGTCTACCAGTGCGCGCAATTGCGGGTCATGGAACTGGTCGACCCAGTCCTGCGTAGGCCACTGACCATGCTCGTTAGTGAACGTTTGCGACGAAGCCAGCGTGCCGGCATCGGCCACGGTTTGCGTGCTGTGCGAATTGCCCAGCGCCGCGCAGCCAGCCAGCACGGCGGCAGCCAGCACCGTCAGCGCCAGGCTGCCGGCCCGGCGTAGCTGGCTCGCGCGGACGACGCGATGGGTTTGCGAGAGATCGGTTGTCATAGGGTGTGAACTGTGACGCGGTCAGGCGATTTCAGGAATGGCGCATCTGACTTTTGGAATACTTGTTCGGTGTGCAGAGGCGCGGGTCCTATCCGGTGTTGCGATCGAACGGGCAGCCAGCCTGGCCGGCGCTGCCGTTATTGGCAATGACACGCAGCAGCATGCCCCGCAGGACTTCGATCTCGTCGTGCGAAAAACCCACGAAATGGCGGCGCATGACGTTGCAGAACGCGGCCGGCAGTTTCTCGACCATCGCATCGCCTTCGGCGGTGATCGACAGGTCCACCACGCGGCGGTCGTCGTCACGGCGGGTGCGGGCGATCAGGCCGCGCTTTTCCATCCGGCTCAGCAGGCGGGTGACCGAGCCGGCATCGGTATTCAGGTTGCGGGCCAGGTCGGTGACCGTCGTGGCTTCGCCCTTCGCCAGCATCATCAGGCAACTGGCCTGGGCGTGCGTCATGTCGAGGCGGCTGACTTCCTGTTCCACGCCTTGCGACAGTGTGTTCTTGGCGCGCGCCAACAGGTAGCCGACGCTCTTGCCGATTTCATAGTCGGCCGGATCGAACAAATCGGTGGGTGAATCGATGGGTGCTGTGGACGTCATCTCTTGTCACTGCAATCTTTGTCTGGGCAAATATAAGCATGTAAGAAGTGATGCACAAGCGCGGAAATTCGTTATTGCGAAAACCGCAACGACTATCCTGGTCTATGCTGAACAGCGACAGAGTGTTCTGCGCTGCAACATGCTAGAATGTCGGGTTAATTTTTTCCGATAGCTCCGCCTTCAGGGGACGCCGAATGACCCGCGCCATCCGTAATATCGCCATCATCGCTCACGTCGATCATGGCAAGACCACCCTGGTCGATCAACTCCTGCGCCAAGCAGGCACCTTCCGCGAAAACCAGCAAGTCGCCGAACGGGTGATGGACTCGAACGACCTGGAAAAGGAACGCGGGATCACGAT